>DATBZP010000060.1:0-30449 GCA_036513135.1 Candidatus Dormiibacterota bacterium
AAGCCGACTGTCATCACCAACCCGCCGCTCGCGGCTATCACGCAGCCGATCCGTCAGGCGCGCTCAGGCCAAGTGCGCTACCGCGACACGAGGGAGTCGGCATTCTCGGGACGCAATGGATTTGTGACCGAGTTTCGGTACAGCGCGTGAGCGCCCTCGCAACCCGAGGCCCCGCCCTCACTACGGGTGTTCTCCTACTGGCCACCGTCGTTGCTTGGGGAGTAATTCTGGGACCGCTGCGGAACCTCGGCATGGGTGGCATGCAGGGCGCCACGATGAGGGTCGAGATTCCACTCTTCATGATCACTTGGGTCGTGATGCTGGTGGCGATGATGCTTCCAGCGGTGACACCGATGGTCCTGACCTACCAGCGGATCACGGCCGCTCGCGGCAAGGGATCGGTGATGCCGGTCGCCTTCCTCTTGGGCTACTTGATCGTCTGGTCGGCAGCCGGGATCGTTCCCCTGGTCTTCAACTTGGTCCTCCCTCAGGTGCAGATGTCGCTTGGCATGGACGGTTGGGCGCGGCTGTTTGCGTTTTCCCTGCTCACGGTCGGCCTGTACCAGCTCAGTCCCTGGAAGGCGGCTTGCCTGAAATCGTGCCGCTCGCCGCTCGGGTTCTTCATGGCCCATGACTTCGGCGCCGGGCTTACGGGTGCGGTGAGGCTTGGCGGATTGCACGGCTTGATCTGCGTCGGCTGCTGCTGGGCGCTGATGGCCCTGATGGTTGTCGCCGGCAGCATGAGCGCGGCGTGGATGGCGGCGCTGGCCCTGGTCTTCATCACCGAGAAGGTCTGGCGGCGCGGCCTGGCTCTCAGCAGGGTGGTTGGCGCCGGCGCGCTCGCGGCGGCGGTCTTGGTCCTCGTCACGGGCTGGACCCTATGAGCACCAGCTGGCGGATCGCGGGACCTTACTTCGAGTCATGCAACTGCGAGGCGATCTGTCCGTGCCGAAGCGTTGATGGCAAGCCGGGCTCGCGCGCGACATATCGCTACTGCCAGTTTGCCATCAGCTGGACGGTCGCTGAGGGCCAGTACGGTGAAATCGACCTGAGCGGCCGGCAGGTCGTGATGGTCGGGTACTGGGACGAGGATGAGCGGGGCGCGCCTTGGCGGGTCGGAGTGTACGTAGACGAAGATGCGCCCGATCTACATCGCGAGCTGCTGGCCGGGATCGTGACCGGGCAGCACGGCGGAACCCCTGCGCGACAGTACGCGGGCGCGATCTCCGAAGTGCTTTTTGTGGAACCAGCAGAAGTTGAGATCGACCACAAACCGGGCCAGCAGCGGATCCAGGTGCGTGGTCACGTCGAGGCCCGAGCCGCGGCCCGATACGGAACCGACTCCACGGTGCGTTGCGGCGTGCCGGGCCACGACCGCAACGGTTACGAAGTGATCATGGAGCTGCTCCAGGTCGGCGGGGGCGGTTTCGATTTTGCCTTCGAACGTCGCTGTGGATTCGCCGCCAGCTTCGACTATCGGTCCGACTGACCGTTCAGCGACGGCTCCATCCGAATCGACGTATCGATGTGTGGCAGGCGTCACATTCGTACGGCGATGCCGGTGGCAGATCGTTCTAATTGGTGGCACTCAAGTTGTACCCAGTGAATTCGAGCCGATATTTCTGAACGGGGCGTAAAGGCAGCCTGGCCCCGGCGCCCGTGGGGGCGGATCTTGTCAGTTCTTAACATGATTGCGGGATTCCTTAACTGCCCGAGCCCAATAACCTCGTAGGTTTACTTTCAACGCCGCGGCACCAAAGGGTTGTGGGAAGGTAGGTGAGGGGCGATGAATAGGTGGCGTATTGCGGCCGCCGCGGCTGGATTGCTGGCCGCGCTCGTCGCAGTCCCCGTACAGGGCGCCGAATGGTGCTTGCGAGATCCCGAGCTCAACGTCCCGATATCGCCTCACACCTCCATCACGGTGTTTGTGACCGAGGGCGTGATGGGTTCGCAGCATCAGGCGGCGCTCACGTTGGCGAAGACCAGATACACAACCCGGACCGTTAACGAGACCAGTGTCCTTGTGACGATTTACGACTACATCCCGACCGACTCCCAAGGGACTTTCGCGACCGAGATGATAGTCAGTTCGCAGCCTGTCGGCAGCGGTGTCGTGTATGGCACCGCATATGGAATGAGCGGCTCAACCATGTCGCTTTCCTTCTGGATCAACGCCGAGAAAATCAAGGGATGATCGGCAACCGCAAATCGCCGGACCTGCTGACGGTTAAGCTCGGCAACCGAGTTGCGATCCTCGCGGCACTGGCCGCCGCCGGGGCCGTCGCCATACAGGCCCTTTGGGTCGTGGCCTGGCGAGGATCTTGGTCAGTCGACCCCCGATTGATGGGTGTATTCGGCCTTTTGGCGGTGACTGCATCTCACTTTCCGGTTGAACTGACGCCGAGGTACAAGACCAACGTCGTTACCGCCGTAAACTTCGCGATCCTGTTGCTGTTTCCGGCTCCGATTGCGATTGGGCTTGTTGGTCTTTCGGTGCTTCTCGGCAACGGCACGATGGCCATGCGCCGCAACCAGGAGGGCGGCAGAAGGCGTGGTGTTTACGACAGCCTGTTCAACACGGCGCAGATGATGATTTCGACAGGGGTCGCAGCAGCGGCGTTATACGCGTTGCGGCCGGAGACGTCGGCTGCGCATCCAACGCTTGCGGACGCTTGGGCAATTCCAGTGGCCGCCGCGGCGATGTACTTCACGAACACCGGTGCTGTGGCGTTGATCGTCGGAATTCAAACCCGACGAAAGCTGTCCGACGTCTGGTTGGCAACCCAGCGCCTCGACGGCCCCTCGGAATCGGCCCTGTACCTGATCGGCTTCGTCACGGCCATCATGGCGAGCGTTTATGTCTGGGTGCCCCTGGTGATGGTCATTCCCACGGCTGTGGTTTACCTGTCCAGTAAGCGGGCGGTGATGCTCAATCAGCAGACAATCGATGCGGTCGAGGCGATGGCGGACATGGTTGACATGCGTGACCGCTATACCGCAGACCATTCCAAGCGGGTGGCCGCCAACGCGGCGACCATTGCTTCGGCCATGGGGATGAGGCCTGACGACGTGGCCACCTTACGTTTGGCGGCCCGGGTCCACGACCTTGGCAAGATCGGCCTGCCCGACAGCATTCTTCGGAAAGAGGGCAAGCTCGAACCCGAGGAGTTCGCTCTCATGAAGGAGCACCCTCGGCGTGGACATGAGATCCTGGCCAAATTCCCGCAATATCGCAAGGGCCGCGAGATCGTGCTCGCGCACCACGAACGCTATGACGGCAAGGGCTATCCGAGCGGACTTACCGCGGACCGAATATCGCTGGGGGCCCAGATCGTCGCGGTGGCAGACGCCCTCGACGCCATGACATCCGACCGACCATATCGGGCTGCTTTACCCCTCCACCAGGCGATGACCGAGTTGCGCATCGGCCGTGCCACACAGTGGAGCCCGGCCGTGGTCGACACCGTCGAGCGGCTGACCCAGGTCGCGAAGCGGGAGCTTTCGTTCGGCGACACAGCGGCGCAACCTCAGCCTGCCTGAGCCTCCATGCGCCAGCCGCAGCTATTGGCCGTCCTGGAGCACGGTTTTCAACTGCGAGGTCGAGATATTACCGCCGCTCAGGATCAAAGCGACGCGATGCTCCTTGAGCCGGCCTTTTAGTGCCAGCGCTGCGGCAAGAGGCGATGCACCAGCGCCCTCGACCAGGAGCCTGGTCCTTGCCAGGAGGATCCGAACGGCCTCGGTGATGGCTTCTTCGCTGACGAGGACGAAGTCGTCGAGCAGGCGCCGCAGTATCCGCTGCGGGAGTTCAAACGCCGTCCCAGTCGCAAGGCCCTCCGCCCAGGTCCTCGCGACTACCTCGACAGGTCGCCCGTCGCGCCACGAGAGGTACGCCGCCGGCGCGGCTTCCGCTTGGACGCCGATGACAACGATGCCGGGATTGATCGTCTTGGCGACAATGCACGTACCTGCGGCGCCGCTGCCGCCTCCAACCGGAACGATGATTACATCGATTCGCGGCTGCTCGCTGAGGATCTCGAGTGTGTGCGTAGCCACGCCCGCTATGAGCAGCGGTTCGTTTCCAGAGTGGATGTAGCGGTACCCGTCTGCCGCAGCAAGCTGCTCGCAGGCCAGGCGAGCCTCGTCGTAGCTGGCGCCCACCAGATTCACCGTGGCTCCCAGCTCCCTCATCGAGTCGACTTTGGCTGCGTTCGCGTTCGTCGGCGCACAGATGATGGCTTTGACACCGTAAAGCCTGGCCGCGTAAGCGACGGATTGGCCGTGGTTCCCGGTCGAGGCGGCGATTACCCCAACTTCGCGCTCTTGCTCGCTCAGCTGTGAGATCAGGTTGATGCCACCGCGCACCTTGAATGCTCCGGTCGGAAGGTGGAGCTCATGTTTCAGGTAGACCTCTGTGCCGACCATCTCGCTGATCGCCGCTGAGCGGCGGAGCGGGGTAGGAGCCAGGTGCGGCCTGATTCGGGCGGCTGCCGCGAGAACGTCCGGCATCGTTGGCTCAACCAAGCCCGACATGAGCGTGTCGTACATCGCCTCCATTGGTTGCTACGAAGGATACTTGCGCCTCTCGCGAGTCGGTAGCAATGTGGCAAGGGTTCGAGTGCTCATTCGGACTCAGACGAGCGCACCCGATCGCTGGCGCTCCCCCGCTGGGCGGCCTCCCTAACGAGGGACCGAAGACCCTCGAATCGAAGGATGCAGCCGCGCAGCCTGACGTTGTACGGCGGACGGCAGAATCGCTTCATCTCCACGTTTCTTCTTCCCGCACCAGGCGCTTCTCGGCCTCCTCTTCAGCCACCGACCGGCCCAGGGCGTTGCGAGACAGAACCGCGCCAACACGCTCAACGAATTCGTCGACCGTGGCCTGGGCGACCCCATGCAGCGCGGCTGCGTCGGCGGCGCGGCCGATCGCACCGGCCGGTGGTTTATATCGGCCTTCGAGCTCGAGATGGTTGGTCCCGTCGGGCAATCGGTAGAGGCGCAGACGTCCTCTCAGGATTGGAAACGGCGGCTGCGCGTCGAGTGAGCGCCAGGTGATTGGGACGCCAACCTCACTGCCGCCGTCCTTTGCTGCCCCGACCTCGATCTTCGCGTAACGGGGCAGCCGGCCGGCCGGAGTGCCGGTCTCCAGTTCCGTGATCTTCGCGGTTGCCGGCTCGAACAAGCCGGGCATCCAGTTCTCAGGGCCTTCATCAAGCGCCGCACACAACTGATCGAATTCACCGTTGACGGCTCGATGCGCGGCTACCTTCATCTTTCTTCAGCGCAAGCCTGGCCCACCGCGGCTTGGGCCGCATGTGCCATTCGGTCTCCAGAAGATCGGACGTCCGGCACTGGATTCACCTGGTGGCGGTCGGTATGGTGAGTGTGGTTCCGGGAGCCGATGGGCAACGGCCGGGGCGAACCCCTGCAAGGGAGGGATGCTTGAGCCGAAAACCCACGACTACCCGGGACATGATTGCGACCGATAGTCTCGGACGGCTGCGCTAGAACTCAATCGCCCGCGTGCGGCGCCGGCACCTCCCAGGTCGGACGGGACCAAGGAGGGGTTGACCGGCTGGTTAGACTACGTTCAATGTCCAAAACCGCTCCTTTGGCCACGCCTGCCGGCGCCCCGGACCGCAAGGTCGACCTGGTCCGCGCCGCCTACCGGCTGTTCAGTGAAAAGGGCGTGCACCGCGTTCCGCTGGACGAGATCGCGGCCGCGGCGGGCCTCAGCAAGGGCCTGGTGATCTACTACTTCAAGACCAAGGAGAACCTGGTCCTGGAGACCATGCGCTGGGCGCTCGACACCACCGCCGAACGGGTCCGGCAGGCGATGGCGAAGGCCACCACGCCGCACGGGAAGGTGCTGGCGATGATCGACGGGATCTGGTCCGGACCCGAGACCAACCGCCGCTTCTACCTCCTCTATCTCGATCTCGCCGGCCATGCCGCGAGGGTTCAGCACTTCACGAAGCTCAGCGCCACGTTCCATTCGGTCGTCAACGCGCTCTACGCCGAGGTGATCGCCCAGGGCGTCGCGGAGGGGGCCTTCGCGGTCGAGGATCCCGAGGAAGGGGCGGTGGCGTTGCGGGCGATCATCGATGGGCTTTTCTTGCAGTGGCTGCAGGAGGCCGACTGGGAACGGCTCCACCCCTGGTACCGCGACACATGCAAGCGCGCCGCGGTCGCTTACCTGGCTCGGACGCCCGGCTCCCCGGCAGCCTGAGGCCTTCCCGGGAGCCAAGCCCAGGGCCGCCCCATGACTTGACTTGACTGACTGGTCAGTCTAAGATCCTAGGTGGCGCCGCAGCGCCACAGCCGGAAAGCGTCAATGAGGAGCGCTGTCTATGGCGGTCGAGGTCCGATCCGGATTCGAGGCGATCCTCGAGCGATGCTCAGAGCTGGCGGAGGACGTCGCCTACCCGAGTGTCAAGCGCTGGCGCGAGGACCACCCGGGCGGGCATGCCGTCGGCCATTTCCAGGTCTACTTCCCGGAGGAGCTCATTCATGCGGCCGGGATGCTGCCCGTAACGCTGATGGGCGCCGGCTCGCGGCTTGAGGCAAAGCAGGCCGACTCTCACATCGGCTCATTCATCTGTTCGATCTGCCGCACCTCGCTCGAGCTCGGCTTCAGCGGCCGCGTCGGCTTCCTCGACGCCTTCTACACCACCCCGATCTGCGATGTCGCGCGCAACCTGGCCGGCATCTGGGGCCGCAACTTCAAGGGGATGACCGCAGAGATTCTTTACCTGCCCCAGAACGCCAACGCGAAGCAGGCTGTCACGTACCTCCGCAACGAGTACGCGCGAGTCATGGCTGAGCTGGAGCGGATTTCCGGACGACCGATCGAGGAAGCCGACCTTCGGCGCAGCATCCGCGTCTACAACGAGAACAGGCGCCTTTTGCGCGAGCTCTACAGGTTCAAGCGGGAGACGCCGTGGCTCCTTTCCACCACTGAGACCTACGTCCTCGCCAAGGTAGGCACCGTCATGCCTCGGGAAGAGCACAACGAGATCCTTCGTACGGCGCTGGCCGAGATCCCGAACCGGGACGGCCGCCGCCAGGACCGGGTCCGCGTGGTGTTCGAGGGCGGCTTCTGCGAGCAGCCTCCGCTCGACATGCTCCAGCTGATCGAGGAGGCCTGTTACATCGTCGATGACGACCTACTGATCGGGATGCGCTGGATCGTGGAGGACGTCCCCGAGACAGGCGATCCGCTCCACGCCCTGGCGGAGAGCTACCTGGAGCGCTCCACCTACAGCTGCGTGCAGCACGACGACCGCAAGCCCAAAGAGGAGATGCTCTTGCGCCGCCTCGCCGAGTCTGGTGCGCAAGCCGTGATCCTCGCCGCGGCGAAGATGTGCGAACCCGGACTCGACGAACAGGTTGCCTACTCAAAGGCCCTCGAGGAGAAGAAGATCCCGTTCCTTCTTCTCGACTTCGAGGAGAAGATGACCGCCTTCGAGCGGATGCGAATGGAGGTCGAGACCTTCGTGGAATCGATCCTGTTCGACTGAAAGGAGAAACAGAGAAATGTCCGTCAAACAGGCTCACGCGCCGCAGCTGGAAGGCGAGCTCGTCGGCCGTGGCCGGCGCGACGGCAATCGCCTGTTCAAGGAGTGGTACGCGGAGCTCGACGCGGCGGCCGCCGCCGGCGATCCCACGGCCTACGTGTTCGTGATGGGCTCGGCGGCCGAGGTCCTCAAGGCCTTCGACCTGAACCTTGTCTTCCCCGAGATCAACTCGCTCCAGATGGCCGTCCGCAAGGTATCCCTCGATTACCTCAACAAGGCCGAGGACTACGGCTACTCGACCGACGTCTGCGGCTACGTCAAAGCCGACGTCGGCATGCACCTCGACGCTCGCAAGCATCCGAACGGCCGGATCCCAAAGCCCTCGATCGTGGTCGCGACCAACATGTGCAACACCTACGTCAAGTGGGTCGAGATCTGGCAGCGGATGTATGGCTGCAAGGTCTTCGTCCTCGACATCCCCGGCCAGCGGGGCATCGGCTGGAGCACCGAACCCGGCAGCGAGCAGTTCGAAAACGACCGGCGCTACGTCCAGAGCCAGTTGGAGGAGCTGATCGAAGCCTGCGTCGCGGTCACGGGCAGGCCGTTCAAGATCGAGCGCCTCCAGGAGAACCTCGCCCACGTCAACCGGATGGCCGCCGACTGGAAGACCGTCCTCAGGCTCAACCAGAACATCCCGGCGCCCTTCAACGCGATGGCCGACGGCCTGACCTACATGGGTGTGCTGAGCGCTTACCGCGGCACCGAGACCGGGGCCCGCTACATGGCCGAGCTGCGTGAGGAGATGGAGCACAAGGTCCGGCTCGGCATAGGCACCATCGCCGAGGAGCGCTTCCGCCTGCACGGGGTCGGCCCGGCCTGCTACCCCTACTTCCGCCGCTTCCTGGAGCTATTCCAGGACTGGGGCGCTGTATTCGTCAGCACGGAATACCTCGCCTACGCCGGCGGCGGCCTCGACCTGGGCATTCAGTTCGACGTCGAGCGGCCGCTGGAGAGCCTCGCCGAGCAACTGCTGATCACCGGCCGGCGCTCGATGTCGAACATGTTCTTCAGCCAGGACCAACTCGCCGACACGGTCCGTGATTGGAAAGCAGACGGCATCGTCTATCACTCGGTCAAGAGCTGCCGGACCGTGAGCACGGGGATGGCCGACAGCCGCGAGTACCTGACCCGGATCAAGGACGTCCCGTCGCTGTTCGTCGAATCCGACCTCGTCGACCCGCGGATCTGGTCGGAGGCCCAGTTCAAGAACAGGATCGACGCCTACTTCGAGGCGCTCGGAGCCCGTAAAGCGGCCGCCCTGGTGGCGGCGAAGAGGTGAACCAATGCTCGTAGGAGGAGTTGACGTCGGCTCTACCCAGACCAAGGCGGTCATCATGGACGGCCAGCGCCGTGTGCTCGGCCGGTCGCTGATCGACACCGGGGGCATCGTCACAGCCGCCGCCGAGAACGCGTTCCAGCTCGCGGTTGCGGACGCCGGCGTCCAGCGCTCAGATGTCGCCTACGTGGTCGGCACCGGCTACGGCCGCTACAAGGTCACCTTCGGCGACACGCAGGTCACCGAGATCAGCTGCCACGCTCGCGGCGGGCAGTACCTGTTTCCGAAAACCCGCACCGTCCTCGACATTGGCGGCCAGGACACGAAGGCGATCAAGATCGGGCCGGAGGGCCAGGTCCTCGACTTCTCCATGAACGACAAGTGCGCCGCGGGGACGGGCCGGTTCCTCGGTGCCGCCGCCATGGCGCTGGACATCCCGCTCGGCGAGCTGGGTGCACTGGCGCTGGCGGCGAAGAACCCGGTCAAGATCACGACCACCTGCACCGTCTTTGCCGAGACTGAGATCATCAACTGGCTCGCGCGCGGCAAGAAGGTCGAGGACGTGCTGATGGGAGTCCACCAGGCGATCGCTACGCGCAGCATCTCGCTCTTGCGAAGGGTCGGCGTCGAGGATGAGCTCACCTTCACGGGCGGCGTCACGCGGAACATCGCGATGGTGCAGATCCTCGGGGAGATGCTCGAGACCCACCTGAACGTCAGCGAGGAGGCGCACTACATGGGCGCCATCGGCGCATCGCTCTTTGCTCTCGAGAAGGCGCTGACGGGAGCCGCCGGTGCGGTCGAGGCGATGACGGTCGGTGCCCAGCTCGACGCCACCCGCGCTGCGGGGGGCGACTGCGAGATCTGCCCCGAGCTACCCGATCGAAAGTTCAACGACGCCCAGGAGCGTCTGGCCAAGCCTCCCCAGCTGATCCAGATTGGCCGGGTTGGGGAGGCGGCGAAGCGATGATCATGGTTGTCGGCATCGACGTCGGCGCGACTTACACCAAGGGGCTCGCGCTCGACGAGGAGAGAAACGTCGTCGGCCGCTCGATGGTCAAGACAGGCTTCAACCTGGCGGGGGCTGCCGAGCGCTGCTATGCCGAGGTACTTGCCTCGGCGGGCCTTGTGGAAGAGGAGGTCGACTACGTCGCCTCGACCGGTTACGGCCGGTACGTCGTTCCCATGCGCGACCTCCAGATCACGGAGCTGACCTGCCACGCAAAGGGCGCCTGGTACCAGTTTCCGAACACGAGAACAGTGCTCGACGTCGGCGGTCAGACGGTCAAGGCGATCAAGCTCGACGAGCGCGGCAAGGTTCGGTCCTTTCGCCTCAACGACAAGTGCGCTGCCGGCACCGGCGCCTTTCTCGAGAAGACCGCTCGCTACATGGGGCTCGACCCCGCCGAGATCGGCTCGCTGGCGATGGTCTCCAAGGAGCCCGTGACCATCTCGAGCGTATGCGCCGTCTTCGCCGAGTCCGAGGTCATCAACCACCTGACCAGCGGCACCAGGCCGGAGGACATCATGTACGGCGCAGTGCTGTCGCTGGCCGGCCGCGCGCACCAGCTGATGAAGCGCGTCGGCATGGAGCCGGAGTTCACATTCTGCGGCGGGATGAGCCGCAACGAGGCCTTCGTCAAGGCCATCAAGCACGAGCTTGGAGCTCCCGTCAACGTGCCCGACGGCGACAAAGGGCACTTCAACGGTGCCCTCGGCGCCGGCCTGCTCGCCCTCGACCGGGTGCGCAAGCTACAGGCGGCGGGGGAGTGGACAGATCGCACCCACCGAGTTGCGCAAGGAGTTGTCGCATGACCACATTCAAATCACGCCCGCCGGCCGACTTCGGCTTCGAGCAGATCCTCTACGAGAAGTCCGAATGGATTGCCCGGATCACGATCAACCGGCCTGAGGTTTACAACTGCTACACCGCGCAGACCCTCCAGGAGATGACGCTGGCATTCCGCGATGCTGCGTGGGACGACTCGGTCGCGGTGGTCGTCTTGACCGGCGCCGGCGAGAAGGCGTTCTGCACCGGCGGCGATGTCGCCGAGTACCAGTCGAAGTTCCTGAAGCGCCCTCGCGACTACTGGAAGTACATGGGGCTCTTCCAGGAGTGCCACGACCAGCTTCGCAATCTCGGGAAGCCGGTGATCGCGCGCATCAACGGGATCGTCGCGGGAGGGGGCAACGAGTTCAACATGGCTTGCGACCTCGCCGTCATGGCCGATCACGCGACCATCCGCCAGGTCGGTACTCAGGTCGGCAGCGTCGCCGCCGGGGGCGCGACCCAATGGCTCCCGATCATGGTCGGCGACCGCCGCGCTCGTGAGCTGCTGTTCACGTGCGACCCGATCGACGCGGCGACCGCCCTCGACTGGGGCCTGGTCAACCGCGTCGTGCCTTACGCCGAGCTGGATGCCGCCGTCGACGTCTTGGCTCAAAAGCTGATCGACAAGTTCCCCGAGTGCACGCGCTATACGAAGGAGGCGGTCAACTACTGGAAGGACCAGGCGTGGGCGGCCTCGATCGGACATGCCCGCGACTGGCTGAGCCTCCACTTCGCAACCCTCGAGCCCTGGGAGGGCATGACCGCCTTTGTCGAAAAGCGGAAGCCGGACTACCGAGGTATCCGCCGGAAGGCGGCCGAGGGTGGCTCGAGCGAGTTCGTATGGGGACCCTATGTCGGCGCGTGCGACTCCTGCGGAGCAAAGGGGATCCCCGCCGAATTCGCCTTCTGCGGCAAATGCGGCGCGCCGCTCGCAAAGGTCCCAGCCGGCGCTGGAGCCGGCGCGTCCGACGGGCGGTAGAGGCGTGCTCCTGAGTGCCGCCGCGGCGATCGACAGGCTGGTGCCCGAGGGCACCCGCCTCCTCGCGGTCGGCGGAATGCATATGCACAACAACCCGATGGAGCTGGTCCGAGAGCTGGTCCGGCGGCGGCGGGGGGTCCACCGCCTCCTCACCAGCCCTTCCGCGTCGTTGGCCGCCGACCTCCTGATCGGTGCAGGCCTGGTCGACGAGGTCGCCACCTCCTACATCGGTTTCGAGCATCTGGGCCTCGCTCCCGCCTACCGCCGCGCGGCCGAGTCCGGAGCGCTCACGGTGCTCGAGCTCTGCGAGGCCGCAATCGTCCACGGCCTCTACGCCGGCGCCGGCGGGCTACCGTTCGCAGCCCTACCGCCGGGGCTCGAGCTGTCCGACGTCAGCAGCGCCAACCCCGAGCACTTTCACACGATCACCGACCCTTTCACCGGCGAACGGGTAATGGTGGCGGCCCCGCTGCGGCCGGACGTGGCGCTGATCCACGCCCTCGCCGCCGACGAACTTGGAAGCGTCTTCTTCGCCGGTGCGCACTTCACCGATCGACTGATGGCGATGGCGGCGAAAACCGTGATCGTCCAGGTGGAGCGAATGGCGGAGGCGGGTGAAATCACCGCTCAGCCGGCAGAGAGCGTCCTGCCCGGCTTCCTGGTCACCGCGGTCGTCGTGGCTCCGCGCGGCTGCCTGCCCACCGCCTCGCACCGTGCGTACGGTTACGACGAGCCGGCGCTTCGCTCGTACCTGAAGCTTGCCCGGACCGAAGATGGCTTCGCGGAGTACCTGCAGGTCAACGGAATGGCCGCGGCGGGAGTGACGGCGTGAGCGTCACCGTGGAGTACTCCATCGGAGAGCTGATGGCCGCGGTGATGTCGCGCCAGCTGCGGCCGGCTGAGGTAGCGATCATGGGCGCGGTGAGCGCGCTGCCGCAGGCGGCCTGCCGGCTGGCGCAGCTGACCACGGCGCCGGGACTCTGGTTCATCGCCGGTGGCAGCGGTGCGGTCAACCCGCATCTCGAGCCGTTGGTAGCTTCCAGCTGCGACGAGCGGCTGCTGGACGCCGATGCGGTCTTGAGCTTGCCTGACGTGATCCTGGTCGAGGGACGCGGGGATTTGATCGACGTTTTCTTCGCGGGCGGTCTGCAGATCGACGTACGCGGCAACTGCAACCTGGGCCCGGTCGGGCCCTGGAGCCACCCGACGCTGCGCGGACCGGGCGGTGTCGGCCTGCCCTTTGTCGTGCGCGCCAAAAGAGTCGTCATCTACTCGATGTCCCACGACCGCCGGACATTCGTCGAGCGGGTCGACTTCGTGAGCGGACCAGGCTTCCCGGCCGGACAGCTCGAACTGCCCGGGGGCGGTCCGTCGCTGATCGTGACCCCACTCTGCACGATGGACTTCGATCCCGCAACGCACCTCGCAAGGCTGGCCACCCTGCACCCTGGCGTCACGCTCGACCAGGTGATGGAGGCGACCGGCTTCGCACCGATCCTCCCGGCCAAGCTCGACACCACCCCGGCGCCGACGCCGGAGGAGCTGTCAATCCTTCGCAGCCTGGACTCGGCCGGCCTGCTGCGTGTGGGCGCGGGAAGATGAAGCGCTTCGACGACCAGGTCGCGATCGTGACCGGAGCAGCAAGCGGGATCGGCAAGGCGACCGCAATTCGGTTGGCGGGCGAGGGCGCGGCGGTTGTGATCGCCGACGTCAACGGTGAAGGCGCCGGCGCCGTCGCCGGGTCGATCTTGGAGGGAGGCGGCCGGGCACTTGCTCTGCAGGTGGACGTCACGGATGCCCCTGGAGTCAGGGCGATGACCGAACGAGCCATCGATGCGTTCGGCAAGGTCGATATCCTCGTGTCCAACGCGGGTTGGGATCGGGCCGCTCCTTTCGCCGACACCGACGAGGAGCTCTGGGACCGTGTCATCGCGATTAACTACCGCGGCCACCTGGCGGTATGTCACGCCGCTCTTCCTTATATGAGGGAGCGGGGCGGGGGCAGGATCGTCACCGTCGCCTCCGACGCGGGCCGGGTCGGATCCAGCGGCGAGGCCGTCTACTCCGGGGCCAAGGGCGCTGTGATCGCTTTCACCAAGGCCCTCGCCCGCGAGGTCGCGCGATACGGGATCAACGTCAACTGCGTGGCGCCGGGCCTGGTCGACACACCGCTGCTCGCAGAGATGCCCGAGAAATTGATCGCGGCGATCGTCCGCTCCATTCCGCTGAGGCGCACCGGGGTACCAGACGAGATCGCGGCGGCCATCTGCTTCTTCGCATCACCCGACGCCGCCTACATCACGGGTCAGACACTGAGCGTCAACGGCGGCCTGGCAATGCTATGAGCGTCGCCACAGGAGGCTGACTCGACATGGAAACGATCATGGAAGAGCTCTTGCGGCAGCATCGTGACGCCGAAGCGATGCTGGTCAAGCTGGCCGCCGGCGTGGACCGAGTGCAGCGCGAGGGCGTCAAGGCAGCGGGCGTCCTCGATGACCTGCGTGACCTACGACACGAGATCCAGGGAGAGGTGCTCAGCCACTTTCGCGAGGAGGAGCAAGCGCTGTTTCCGGTGCTGGGCAGGCACATCGACAGCGCTTCGGGTCCGATCGCGATGATGATGGAGGAGCACGCGATCTTCCGCCAGCTCGAGCTCCAGTTCGAGGAGGCGGTGGCCGCCCTCGAAGCGGGCTTCCGCGATGGCTGGGAGGAGAAGGTCTGCGACGCAGCCGGCTCGATCGCGCACCTGCTGCCGGCTCACATCGAGAAGGAGGAGAGCGTTCTGTTCCCGATGGCCGAGGACGTGCTCAGTGCGGACGAGTGGGATCACGTGCGGCGACTCTGGCAGGAAGCGTTGGCCGCGGTGCTGCCGGCCTGACGCTGCTCGGATGTCCCGTGCGCGTCACCTCAATGGAGCTACGGCAGGCAGCCGAGTCAGGTGGATATGACGACGACGGGCGGTAGGTGGGCTCCCACATGCCTCTCGTACCCGCTGTTCGAGCTGATCGACGGGACCTCGCGCCAGTCCCTCCGAGTCCGCTCGCGCATTAGGTCTCGGCCCAAGCGTCAGCCCGAGCTGGCCCTGGAGCTGGTGACAAACGGACCCTCGCATCAGAGTCGTTGGGCCTGCTTACACAACCCAGGCGGCCCGCCTGTGCCCGGTGGTCAGTCTTTTGCTGACAGACTGCGGCCGTTGAAGGGCGCGCCAAAGAGCGGAGCGAACAGGCAGACGTTGAGGACGCCGGCCAGTAGCGGAGCAAGGCCGACAATCGCGATCACGATTCCCCAGGTGTTCTGCAGGTAGAGTCCGATCGCGATCAGGACCAGTCCTGCGACGATCCTCGCCACCCTACCCCAGCTGCTTGCCATCCATATGGCAAATTCCATTTCTTTTCACCTCCTTTGAAAGTGATTCGTTTCCGGTGTCCGCGGCCTTTCAATCGAATCGGCGACCAGCATGAGCCTGGCGGCGGCATCCACCGCGACGGGCTGGAGCTTCGGATTGCCGACCATACCGAGCGCGACCAGTGGATCGAGGAATGACACCTGCGAACCACCCTCCGGCCTCGCCTCCACCACTACGTTGCACGGCAGGAGCAGGCCGATCAACGGCTCGGCTTCCAGTGCTTGATTCGCAAGCGAAGGATTGCACGTGCCGAGGATCCGGTACTCGCGGAAATCCACGTTCAGCTTCTCTTTCAGAGTCGTGCGCACATCGATCTCGGTGAGGACGGCAAAACCCTGTTCTTTGAGCAGCTCGCGCACGTTTGCTTCAGCCTCGTCGACACCGAGCTCGGACTCGACGCTGAAGCCGTAGGCGTTCCTATGCATCACGCCCTCTCCTGGCCGGCGCGCTGCAGGACGGACTCGACAAATATGGTCTCTGGCAGCGCGCCCACGAAACTGGCGGCGCAGTTAACGTCAAGTCTCGCGAGGCGCTCTCCCAGCTTGGTCTTGGTGATTCCGCCGATCAAAGCCATGTGACCCATCTCCTTCTTGTCACCGCGCTCACGAGCGCAGTTCCGCCAGCGCACTCAGGCCGTGTTCGACACGACGCTTGTACGCCGGGGCCAGTTCCGCACCGCTCAGGCAGGCACGCAGGTTGCTGGCCACCAAGCGATGGCTCAAGCGGTCGGCGGCGTTGCGCATGGCCGAGATCTGGCGGACCACTTCCTCGCAAGGGCGCCCGGTCTCGATCATGCGCTCGATTCCCCGGGCCTGGCCTTCGATCCGGTGGAGCGCGGCGATCAGCTCGGCAGCTCTCTCATATTGCATGTAAAAGAGTATACCCCCGGGGGTATGGAACTATTCCAGCAGCCCTCGTCGGGCATGTCCCAGTCATCCGCCCGCCCGGACCTGGTTCTTTGATTGCTTAAGCACACAGGGCCAGATGGCCCTGAGCCCCAGGGACTCCCGCCTCTCGCCCGGGGCGACATGAGCGCCGAGACTCGTCCCTATCTGATGGCCGCGAACACCTCGAGTATCAGCGTGCGGCACCTGGGGGGTGATCGCCTGCAAATCGAGACGCGCGGGCATGCATTTCGTACTGACCAGCCGGTTGAAGATGGAGGCGACGACACAGCCCCCACGCCGACCGAGCTCTTCCTCTCCGGCCTTGCCGCCTGCGTGGCGTTTTACGCACAACGTTTCCTGCGCCGGCACGGGTTGGCGACAGACGGCCTGGCGGTGACCTGCAACTACGCCTGGGCGCAGAATCCGACGCGGATCGGCGAGATCGACCTCGCGGTCGAGGCACCAAGTCTCCCCTCAACTCGCATAGAGGCTTTCTCGCGCGTGATCGAACATTGCACCGTACACAACACGTTGCAGCAGCCCCCGCAGGTCCGCTTCCACGTGCGTCCGCTCAAGGTGGCAGCCGCTTCGGGCGTGGTCTGATTTCCTCTTCTGGACGCGGAAGCCACACTCGTCGTGGCGGTTCTCGCACCAAATGTCAGCACTTGATCTCGACCTCCAGCGGTCCACGCCGGAGCAGCCCTGG
This sequence comes from Candidatus Dormiibacterota bacterium, assembly GCA_036513135.1. GTDB lineage: Bacteria > Chloroflexota > Dormibacteria > Dormibacterales > Dormibacteraceae > Palsa-870. The sequence continues at coordinate 16,663 of DATBZP010000060.1, forward strand.
CACACTCATCGCCGTGAGGAGCGGCTGAAGCCAGGCGAAACGATGCCGGACAAGATCCAGATCTGGCCTTCAGGTACCCGCTTTCGGGCGAGCCAGCAGCTCCGCCCGCTGATCCAGGGGCGCCACGTCCAGCCGTACCCGCGGGGGGTGGTCTCGATGGCCCACGGCGAGACCAGCAACGCCGGAACCCACGTCATCCGCGCCGGCGCTCGCTTCGACTCTCACATGCTCGTGCCGGTCGCGTCGCGGGCGTGAAGCTTCTCATCCTGCTCACCTTCCCCGAGCCGATTCGGAACGTCTACCGCGACGGCCTGGCCAAAGCCTTTCCGCAACTGCAGATTGACGTGGTCGACCACCACAGCAAGGTCGACCCCTATATCGGGGAGGCGGACATCCTGGTGACGTTCGGTGCGCAGATGGCTGATCACGTGCTGGAGAAGGCCACCAACCTCAAGTGGATCCAGGCGCTGGGGACCGGCGTCGACGGGATCGTCGACAGCCCCGCCCTGCGCGACGGCGTGATCGTGACCAACCTGCGGGGGCTGCACGGAGCTTCAGTTTCGGAGTCGGTCCTGGCGGCGATGCTGGCACTCTCGCGGAACCTGCCGCGGGCGGTGCGGAGCCAGGATGCCGGTCGCTGGGACCGGTTCCCCGTGAGCCTGGTGAAGGGCAAGACCGTCGGCATCCTGGGCGTCGGAGTCATCGCCACCGAGCTGGCGCCGCGCTGCCGCGCGCTGGGTATGACGGTGATCGGCATCACCTCGGCACCTCGAGGCGTTGCCGGCTTCGACCGGATGGTCGGTCGAGATGAGCTGCTCGACGTCGCGGCCGAGCTTGACCACCTTGTCCTGCTGGCGCCCTACACGGCCGAGACGCACGGTATCGTCGGCGCCCGGGTGTTCGAGCGCATGAAGCGATCTGCGTTTCTCGTCAACGTGGCGCGCGGGGGACTCGTCGACGAGGCGGCACTGGTCGAGGCCCTTAAAGCCGGGCGGATCGCCGGCGCCGCGCTCGACGTGTTTTCCGAGGAGCCGTTGCCCGAGGGACACCCGTTATGGTCGATGCCCAACGTGCTCATCACGCCCCACATGGCAGGTTTCCACGTCGGCTACCCTGCCGAGGCAATCCCGATCGTGAACGAGAACATCCGCCACTTCCTCGCCGGAGACGTCGATGGCATGATCAACGTCGTCCGCCGTTAGACAGGAGTCGAAAGTGCTCAACGCATCCGAGCGCGTCAATCACCCGCTCCCGACCCGCGAGCTGGAGCGCCGCTGGGCTCTGATCCGGGCCGCGATGGCGGAGCGGGGTATCGACGTCCTGCTGGCCCAGGCCAACAACGACTTCATGGGCGGTTACGTGAAGTACCTGACCGACCTGCCCGCAACCAACGGCTATTCCTTGACGGTCGTCTTCCCACGCGACGAGCCGATGACCGTGATTGGACAGGGCGCTTTTGGCCTCGACCAGCGGCTGCCGCCGGAGGGGGATGGTGTCCGCCGAGGCGTCGGACGGCTGATGGGCGTGCCCAGCTATGCCTCCGCCTACTACAGCGCCGGCTACGACGCCGACCTTGCGGCTGCGGCGCTCGAGGGGTACCGCGGCGCGACGATCGGAATGCTCGGCAAAGCCGCCATCTCCTTTGCCCTCATCGACGGGCTTAAGCGGGGCGCGCTCTCCAATGCCGAGTTCCGCGACGCATCGGACCTCGTCGATCCGATCAAGGCGGTCAAGAGCGAAGACGAGCTGGCCTTCGTCCGCCGCACGGCCGCGGCGCAGGACGCGGCGATGGAAGCCGCCTTCGCCGCAATCAAGCCGGGAATGCGGGATCTGGAGGTGGCGGCGATCGCCGAGCACGTCGGCCATGACCTGGGCAGCGAGCAGGGGCTCTTTCTGACCCATTCCTCGCCTGCCGGCTCGCCGGGCCAAATCGTCAACCGCCACCTGCAGGGCCGGGTTCTCCGGCAGGGTGACCAGTTCAGCCTCTTGGTGGAGAACAACGGTCCGGGTGGCTTCTACTGTGAGCTCGGCCGGACCGCGGTGCTGGGGAGGGCGACCGACGAGATGCAGGAGCAGCAGGCGTTCGTCCTCGAGGCGCAGCGGTTCTGCCTCGGCCTGCTCAAGCCGGGCGCCGACCCCGCCCAGATCTGGAACGAATACAACCGCTTCATGCGCGAGAACGGCCGGTCGGAGGAGAAGCGAGTCCACTTCCACGGCCAGGGATACGACATGGTCGAGCGGCCGTTGATTCGTTTCGACGAGACGATGCCGATCGACAAGAACATGTACTTCGCGCTGCACCCGGCATTCACGACCGAGCGGACGTACAGCTGGGCCTGCGACAACTTTCTTCTCGACTCACAAGGAGCCGTTGAGCGGCTGCACCAGCTGCCGCAAAGGATCTTCGAGCTTGGTTGAGTGGGTGCCTACTCCGGCATTCGGGCAATCGCCCACGTAGAAATGGATTCGGCGTTCGCCAAGCCCATCGAAATCGGAAGCCTCCAGGGAGATGCGTGGTATTCAGGGCGAGCGACGAGTGAGGGGTGCGCGCCGAGCCCGGCCCTTGGTCGATTGAATAGGACTTGAGTTTTCAATCGACATCGACTGGAGCTGCACAAGGTGGGCGTCGAACATTCGGCGCGCAACCGCTAGAAGGTTATTCACCTGCGGATCGCGGAGTCGGTAGTAGATGTTGTTGCCCGACTTGCGCGTGTCCACAAGATTCTTCATGCGAAGAATCGCAAGTTGCTGAGATACGGTCGAGCCCTCGATCCCCAATGCGAGCTGGAGCGCGGTTACGCTCTTTTCGCCATCGCGCAGGAGCTCGAGGATGCGGATCCGAGCCGGGTGCGCGAGTGCCTTGAACAGATCAGCTTTAAAGCCTTGAAGCGTTTCAGTCATCGAGCGGAAACCGTGAGAGGGCCAACCGTTTCAATGTCGACAACCGGAAGCGGCGAGACGTACTGAATGCGCATCTGTGTAGATTTGCAAATAGCAATGCTGTAGTCTATGGGAATGGGCCAGACGGATGCATGTACCTCCAGGGCGCTGGTCTCATCGGACCTTTCTCGGAACTTCGGATGATTCAGGGGCTGCATGCCAGCAGCGTGGTCTTCGCAGACTTCGCTGCCGTTTCCGGTGGCTCATTCGCCAATCTCCGCCGGCAGTTCCCTGGCATAGATGGGGCTGGTTATCTGGTCAGTCTCAATGGCGACGAGTACAAACTGCGCTTAGGGCTGCTGCATCGTGAAAAACACGACCTCGTGGCCAATCTTGACCTGGAGTCCAAGCGTGTGCCATTTCAATCACAGTTGGCTGGTACGGTGAGACTGAGGGAGGCTGATACGCGGTCGCGCACCAAGATCATCTTTGAAGGCAGATGCGCTCGCAATTTCGGCAGCCTCTCGTCAGCGGCGTCGACCGAAGCGGTTAGACATCTTGCCAATGATTCCAGCCGGAACCTTCTTGACCTGCTGGTGACGGCGTTGGAAGGCTCGGCAACGATGCCTGTTGACGCCAGCGCAATTGCGCCACCGACCGCTCGGCCAGCGGCCCGCCGAACGAAGGCCGGGACCAAGAGCTCGGACCAGATCCCGCGGGGCGGTAAGGCCTCACCGAACTAAGCCGCCAGCTGCGCCGATGCGTATGCATGCCGCCACGTGTCGATAGCAGCTCGTAGCTAAAGTACCGTTGGTGGTTAGGCTCCTGCCGCCGGGGAGACAGGCATGACTGGGAAATTCTCGGATTCGCTGCCTGCGGGAACACTGATCACTGGGCCCGAGATCACACAGAGCGAGCTCCAGCTGGCGGTTCGCAACCATTCGATGCCGCTCGAGGCTCTCCGCCATGAGATCACGCCGATCGGCCTCCACTACTTACTGATCCACTTCGACATTCCGGCGGTGAATCCCGACCATTGGGAGCTTACCGTCGGCGGCAACGTACGGCGGCCCTTGCGACTTAACCTGGAACAGCTCAAAGCCAGGCCCGAGAAAACGATCGCGGTGACCCTCGAGTGCGCCGGCAACGGCCGAGCTCGTCTTTCACCTCGACCTTTGAGTCAGCCTTGGTTGGAAGAGGCGGTCGGAACGGCTGAATGGACCGGGACCCCTTTGAGCTCGCTGCTAGAGGAGGCAGGGCCCTTGGACCAAACCGGCGAGGTGGCGTTCACGGGACTCGATCGTGGGATTCAAGGCGCCATCGAGCAGCAGTACGAACGAAGCCTGCCGCTAGCCGAAAGCCGTCGAGACGAAATCCTCCTCGCGTACGCCATGAACGGGCAACCACTGCCGCCCCAGCATGGTTTCCCGGTCAGGCTGATCGTCCCCGGCTGGTACGGAATGGCCCACGTCAAGTGGCTGCGTGGGATCACGGTGCTTGGCGGCAGATTCGCAGGCTATCAGCAGGCCGCCGCCTACCATTACCGCCTTTCAGATGATGATCCGGGCGTGCCGGTCACGCGCATTCTTCCCCGAGCTCTCATGGTGCCTCCGGGGGTCCCAGACTTCATGTCACGCGTCCGCTACTTGGCACCGTCGCGCCAGGTCCTTGCGGGTCGTGCATGGTCTGGTTGCGCGCCAGTTACGAAAGTTGAAGTGAGCGTGGACGGCGGCCTCTCTTGGGCGGCAGCCGTTCTGGGCGATCCGGTGTCCGCCTATGCGTGGCGCTCATGGAGCTATGCCTGGGGCGCGACGAAGCCTGGCGAGTATGAGCTCAGCGTGCGGGCCAGCGATGGTGCTGGAAACGTGCAGCCAACCGAACAAAGCTGGAACCTTGAAGGTGTGCAGAACAACTCTGTTCAGCGCATCCGAGTGATTGTCAGCGCCGAGTCAGATCATCGAGTCCAGCTGCCTGCCGATCACCTGACGTAGTCACCGCGTCGAGAACAGCGCTCTACATGCAACTGCGCCCGTCCAGTTCTACATCTCATGTGCGCCTATTCGGCTGCGGCGGGTTCTCGTGCCGGGTCGCCCTCCGGTAGCACGTCGCAGGCCCAATCCGAACGCTTCCAGTCCGGGACCGGCGGCCGCCCCGTCTTCTTGGGTACGAACTTTGAGCGTTCGACCAGCTGATAGCGATGGATGTAGCGCGGGCAGTTGGGGAACACTTCCCGGACCGTCACGCGGACCATGAACTGTGCATACGGGTAGGCGGCCATCAGCTCGTCGTTTTCGTCGAAGCTTGCGGTGCCATTGACCCGCATCCGGTGGCGCCGTTCGAAATCTATGAAAAGCATCCCCACTTCGCCAGTCGCCAGCGCGTTGCCCATTGACAGGTACATCCCATTGCCGTCGTAGTTCGGAAAGGCGAGCGTCCTGTCGTCAACCACACGCACGAATCCGGGATCGCCCCCCTTGTAGGAGCAATTCGGCCTGCCCTCGGGGTCCACCGTCGCCAGGAAGAACATGTCTCGTGCACCGATGAATTCGGCGTCGGGCTTGTCGATGAAGTCGTGGACCAGGCGCTCCTCGATCCGGTCGGCAAGGCGGCGCGTGTCGAATCGGTCCTGCAGTCGGCGCTGCGCGTCGTGAAAGAGCTGCGTCATTGGCGAAGTTTAAGCGGACCTTATCCTGGCCAAACAGGCGGTCATGTCCCACTACGACGGGCGATCCCTGACCCCTCGCCTCGAACCCGGTCGCGCCCTAGCGTAGCGGCCGTTGGACAAGTTCAAGAATGACGCCGTCGGGGTCTTTGAGATAGAGGCACGTCGCGCCGTCAAACCCGCTGTCTGGCTCGCTGATCGTGACGGGGTGACGCGACAGCACGGTGATACCCGCCGTAATCAGCCGTTCGCGTACGGCGCCCAAATCATCAACGGTGAACGCGATGTGGGTAGTGGGTGAGTCGTAGCTCCGATATCCGACGGGTGTGCCTTTGGGCCGTACATATTCGATCAGCTCGACGATCCGTCCATCGCCGGAGTCGAGATCCGCGATGCGGAGTTCGACCGACTCGAGCCCAAGCAGAGCGGCAATCTCAGGGCCAGTGTGAAACCCGTCCCCAAGTACGCGCAGGCCGAGCAGATCCCGGTAGAAGCCAAGCGCTCGCTCGAGGTCTGATGTGGTGATGCCAACGTGATCAATTCGGGACACTGTCATCGGCGCATCCTCAAGGCAGCGCCGGGCCCCGCTGCCAAAATTTGTCCGGGTTGCGCGAGCCGCTGCGGAATGCGATCGCGCGCGAACACATCGTCGATAGTCTCCGCGCGCTTGACGAGCTCTGCTTGATCGCCGGTGACGAGCACCGTCGCCGGCCGAGGCAACGCGTTGAAATTTGTGGCATTGGCGTCCTGGTAGGCGCCCGTATCCATGAATGCGAGGATGTCCCCGGCGCGGACCTCGGGGATATGCGCGCCCGGCACGATCACATCGAAGCCGCAAGTGATGCCGACCACGTCGGCGACGATTGTCGCTTGGTCCGTGGCCCGTCCCGCGGCGCAGACCGTCCATCGGTTGCGCTCCAGGTTCACGTCCGGCAGATAGGCCTCCGAGGTGTCGGTCTCGACCCATGTGTACGCAACAGGCAGCGATTGGCGCTTGATATTCGTCACCGAGCAAAGGTGGATCCCAGCGTTGCCGTACACGCTGCGCCCAGGCTCGATCTCAAGTCGAACGGCAGTCGACATACCGATCCGAGTGAGCTCCCTGCGAAGAGTTCGGGTGATGGCCTGCGCGTACTGCGCAGTGGAAGGGGCCGCCGGTGCGGCGCGGCGACGCGGATCACTCCGCGCAAACGGATCGCGCGGCAGGGCGAAGCCACCACCAATATCGATCTCCCTTGGCTCCCAACCGCCGGTTGCTGCGCGCAAAAAAGGCTATTACCTCGACAAAACGCTGCACCATTCGACTCCAGACCCGAAGGTTCGTTGTATGGCGGCCGGCGTGCATCATCACTCCCGTGAGCTCGACCCCTGGGGCATCGATCAGCCGGCGAGCGGCAGCCGCCAGGCTCTCGGTAGGGATTCCAGGCTTGTACATCTGAGTGGCGACGCGCAGCGAAACCCGGCTGGAGTAGAAGTCCGAGCGAGCGCCAATGTCAAAGTCGGGCCTGACGCGCAGCCGCACGCTCGCCATCCGACCGGCGCGGTCCGCCGCTGCGATGACGAGCTCGACCTCGCGGGCTGCGTCCAGCGTAATTCGAGCTCACGCGGCGACGGCGCGCGCGAGGAGCTCCTCGGTCTTTGAGCTGCCGTTGAACGAGATCAAGTCCGGTGGTACACCGGTAAGTAGGGCGGCGTGGAGCTCACCGGGTCCGAACGTGTCGCACCCGGCACCCTCCTCGGTCAGGATTCGGCGAAGGGCGAGAACGTAGTTAGCCTTGATGGAGGGCATTACCACGACGGGCCCGTCGGGCCAGCCGCGCTGGAACTCTGTTTGGAATGCCCTGACGTTTCGCCTGAGCTGGTTCTCCGACATGACGTAGAGAGGAGTTCCGAAGCGTTTGGCGAGCCTGGTGGCGTCACAGCCCTCGATGAACAGAATGCCCTTCCGGATCGAAAGGCAATCGTCGATTGGGCCGTCGCCGTGGGCGTCGAACGGCGCGGGTGCAGGTGTACCGGTGGCCATTGCCAGGGCCCTCCTTGCCAATAACAATCACAGAAGTCGACCAGTCGATCAGCTACAACCTAACGGGCTTCCCGCGGATTATTGCTGATCTTTCACGCGTGACACGCTAGCTGTCGGGAGTGAAGAGGGCTGAGGCTGAGAGCGGGCGGCCCGATCTGGATGCGGCCGCACGCGGCGGCGATTGGACCCAACCCATGGATGGTGAGGGTCCTCCCGAATTGGCGACGCTCAAGCAAGCGCTCTACTGGAAGCAGATTTACACCGAGATCCTGGCCATGGAGGAGATGGTGCTCGTCCGCATCCGCGAATTGATGCTCACTCAGTCGGACGTGGGCCGCCGCGAGGTCGAGCTGACCAACGTGCCGATCGTCGTCGCCCAGGTCGAGAAGTTCCGGCAGCGCCTCGGCTACTGGGAGGCGCGGGTGCGGCACCTCGACGGCGATTCTGGCATGCACCCTTAGACGGATCACGCTGCATGGCTTTCGACTACTCCACCGGATTCCTTGGCTGCTGAAGCACCAGGCGGTAACCCTTCCCCTTCTCGTTGACAATTTCGCACACGCCCTTGAACGGAAAAAGCTTCTGTCGAAGCCGCGTTACGTAGGTCCGGAACTGCTCGATCGACGCTTCGGGGCCCCAAGCCGGGAAAGCCACCTCCTCGGCAGAGAAGAACTGATTCGGATTGGCCAGGAAGAATGACAGCAGCTGCCACTCGCGCTTCGTCAACGAGACGGCTGCCTCGCCGCCCTTGACCGTTCGCTGCTTGACGTCAAAGACGAAGCCTCCCAATTCGATCTTGGTTGCGATCGCAACCACAGATGCGACGTCTGGCCCGCGCAGCTCCGACTTGATCGCCCCGATCAAAGCATCCGGGACGAAAGGCTTTGGGAGAACCTGGCTCGCACCCGCTTCGAAGGTTTCGAGCGTCTCCCCGGCATTCGAGGACGACTCGTCCAGCAAGATGAAAGGGGACCGAGCCGCGGCCCGCAGTTCGCCCAGCTGCTTAGCGGTTACGCGCGAGTCCGCGCTCATGCCGAGGATGACCAGGTCGAACTTACTCGGCCTCTCGAGCTGCCGCCTGGCTGCATCAAGCTCAGCCACACTCTCGAACTCCCCTCCCGCCAGCTGGACCACGTGCGAAATGACGGAGCGGTAGCCGGCGTTGGCCTCGACGACAAGCACCCGGGGCAGCTTGACCCGCTGCCGAGATCGAGACCGCGTCTTGCTCTTTCCGATGTTCCCCCCTGCCGGGTCGTTGCCGGCGCTCAATTATTGCGCCCGCAGAGGCTCGCTACTTGCGCTCAGTGAACTCCAGGGAGTAGCCGTGCCCTGGCCGGTTGATCAGATCGCACGGGATTCCCAATGCGGCCAGGACCTTGCGTACGCGCTGCACGTAGTTGCGGACCCCTTCTGGGAAGAGGGCGGGCTCGGCCCAAGCCTGGTCGAGGATCTGGGTCACGGTGAAGTACCGGTGCGGATGATCGAGCAGGAATTGGAGGAGCTGAAACTCTCGGACGGACAGCGTGGCCTCTTCACCTTTGTAACGGATCATTCGCCCTTCAGGGTCCAGCCACAGCCCTTGAAGTTCCAGTACGCGTCGATACCAAAGGTCGAGGCGTTTCTGATAGCCCTCCATCTGGCTCTCGATGATCACGACGTCCACCGCCGCCGCCCCTCGCGCAATCGGCGTCAGCTTGGTCAGATCGCGCTTGACCCGATCGAGGATTCCCCTTTTGAATTTGATCAGATCCACATAGATGCTCATCCAGTGGCGGGCGTCTTCCCAATGGGTGGTGCCAATGTCCTCACCCTCGAGCGCCCGGGAATCCTCATCCATCACGGTTGCCGCGAAGCCTGTCGGTGGCCTCGCTTCAACCATTCGGCACGCGTGCGTCGATCAAGGCTCTGAGGCGCTGTTTCTATGACACGCTGCACGTCGAGGAAATGTGGCACCCCGACAGGGCCGCTGTCAGCAAGATTCGTCGTTTCGACGCATTACAAATATTGCGTACACGTTTCCTGGAGGAGTCGTGCGACTGGAGGGAAAGCAGCCGTTCACCGACAGTCTGGGACGTCAAGAGTCACGGTCTTCATACCGCTTGAGCGGCCGGGCCGATATCGACCCAGGAGGCTAGTCAGACTTTTCTAAACGCCGACCGGCTCGCGGACCAGGACCACCGTGATTCTGCCATCGATCCATTCCCGCCGGATGATCAGCAACTTGCCGATGAAGGTTCCAACGTTCATGCGCTCACGGACAATCGCTTCCTCGTACGGAAAGACTCGTTTGGCCCTCCACCTGTTTGAGCTGGGCGATTTGCCAAAGCACCGCTCGTCCAACTCTTCGACCAAGCGTCCCGCCTGAGTATAGTGAGGAACCTCACTATGGGGAAGCCCGATTTGAGGCACCACGCTCCTTTGTCGCATGGCGACATTCAGGTCGACGCCGACGGATACCTGCATGACGCCGCGATGCGACGGGCCGTGATCGAGATGGGCGGGAAGGGCTCGGTTGAGGTTCTTGAAGCTCTGGGCGCGCTGAGGTTGGCGGCCAAGCAGATCCATGACGCGATGGAGCATTTCGCGGAAGGCCATGGTCTCTCGGACAGCCGCCTTCGAGTCCTGATGCGCCTGTGCAACAGCCCGGGCCGCAGGCTGCCCTTGGGCGCGCTCGCCGACGGCGTGAACGTGACGCCGCGAACGATGACCGACATCATCGATGTCCTGGAACGGGACGGCCTGATCAAGCGTGTTCCAGATCCCGAGGACCGCCGCTCGGTACTCGCTCTCATTACAGAAACAGGCCTGCAGCGCATCAACGCGATGCGCACGGAGGCGATGGCGAACCAGGCCGCCGTCGCCGACGGATTCACCTCCGACCAGCTGGTGCAGCTTCGCCACCTTTGTCTCTTGCTGGTCCGGAACTTGAGCCGCGACCAAGGAGGGCTCTGAACAAATGGCGTTTGTAACCCGCGTCGCGTTACGACTCGGAGTGGTCGTGCTGCTCGGGGTGGTGCTGCTCTTCGGCGCCGGCATATATGCCGCGACGCAGGTGCAGCAGGACCTTCTTCCCGACATCTCGGTGCCTGCGGTGATCGTCATCACCCCGTATCCGGGTGCCTCACCGGAAGTCGTCGACGAGCAGGTGAGCGTGCCGGTTGTGAACGCGATGCAGGGCGTCACCGGCACGACCACCGTGCAGTCGACCTCCAGTCAGGGTGCCTCGCTCGTGATCGTCCTGTTCAGAGACGGTACCGACCTCAAGTCGGCCGAGCAGGACGTCAACAGCTCACTTGCGAGGATCCGCCCGCTGCTTCCTCCTCAGGCCTCCTCGTCGAGTGTCCAGACTTACTCCACCAACTCCCTCCCGATCCTTGAATACGCGGTCTCCGCCAACGAATCGCTCGGTGATCTCGCAGGTCAGATCAGGGCCCAGGCCCTGCCGAAGCTGAAAGGTCTGGCGGGGGTCTCCTCGGTCGTCCTGACGGGCGCCCCCACGGACGAGGTCGACGTCACCGTCGATCCGGCCAAGCTGGCGGCCCATGGCGTGACCGTTACGCAGGTGGCGAGCGCACTGCAGCAGGCGAGCGTCGTGCAGTCGGTCGGCTCCCTCAAACAGGGCTCAGCGACGATTCCGCTTCAGGTCTCAGGGTCGCTGACAAGCCTCGACCAGATCCGCAAGGTCACGATCACCCCGGCCTTCAACCCGGCGGCGGGCGGCAAGCCGCCGGCCCCGGTGAGCATCGACCAGCTGGGCACGGTAGAGGTGGTCTCCCTGCCGGCTGACACGATCACGCGCACCAACGGCAAGCCGAGCATCGGCCTGCAGATCGTCAAGGGCCCGAACACCAACACGGTGACCGTGGCCAACGAGGTCTGGAGTGCGCTTCCCGCAATCGAGTCGTCGATCGGCCACGGCGTGCACCTGGACGCGATCCAGGATCAGTCGACCCCGATTACGCAGGCTATCGGCGTCATCCTTCGCGAGGGGTTGCTGGGTGCGATCTTCGCGGTGCTGGTCATATTCGTCTTCCTGCGCAGCGCACGCGCCACGGTGGTCGCCGCGGTGTCGATCCCGCTCTCCCTGCTGGTGGCGCTGATCGTCCTGTGGTGGCAGGGGATCACCCTCAACATCCTCACGCTGGGCGGGATGATGGTCGCCATCGGTCGCGTGGTGGACGACTCCATCGTCGTGCTCGAGAACATCAGCCGCCATGTGAGTGAAGGCGAGCGCCCACTCGTCGCGGCCTATACGGGAGCCCGCGAGATCATCACCGCAGTCTCCGCATCCACTCTGACCACGGTGGCGGTCTTCCTGCCGATCGTCTTCCTGACCGGCATCGCCGGCAGCTTCTTCCGGCCTTTCGCCCTCACCGTCGTGGTCGCGCTCCTGGCCTCGCTGGTGGTGGCCGTGACGGTCGTACCCCTGCTGGCGTCGCGTCTGCTTCCAGCCGTCCGTGCCGAGGGGGCCGAGCGCAGGCTGCAGTTGAGCTGGACGCAGCGCATCTACGTTCCGGTGATCCAGTGGGCGACCAGCCATCGCCTGGTGACGCTCGGCGCGGCGGCTGCGTTCTTCGTCGCTTCCATGGCGCTGATCCCACTCCTTCGCGTGAACCTGCTCGACCAATCTTCCAGCCCCACATTTCCAATCACGATCACCATGCCCGTGAACTCCACGCTCTCTCAGACGGACTCCGAAACGCAAAAGGTGGAGGCCCTGATCACCGGCGTTCCCGGCATCACCGCGTACCAGGCAACAGTGGGTGGCCAGGGAGGTCCGTTTGCGGGCGCGGCGCCCGCGGATCCAAGCCAGGCGTCGATCTCGGTGCTGGTCCAGAACGGGCAGTACGACAACGCCCTGGCGGGAATCAAGCGAGCCCTGAATGCTTACCAGGGCGCGGCCAAGCTGCAGGTGGGGCAGGCCCAAAACAGCGCCAACGCCAGCAGCAGTCAGATGCAGGTCGATGTCCGCGCCGGCGACTCCGCCACCTTGCAGGTGGCCAATGACCAGGTTGTCGCCGCACTCTCGAAAGTGCAGGGCCTGGCCGAGCTCAAGTCGAACCTGGTGGTCTCCAAGCCGCAGTACCAGCTGGTCCCGACCGCCAAGCTGGCCGCGTCGGGCCTGACTGTTCAGACGCTGGCCGCCTTGGTGGCTCAGCAGATCAACGGCCAGGTCGCGAGCCAGGCCATCTTGCCGCAGGGAACGATGATCGTCAGGGTCCAGCTGCCGCCCGGAACGGCCGACACCGCGGCGAGTCTCTCCTCCCTGCCGATCCCGACCGCGCTGGGGATAGTGCCGCTGTCCACGGTTGCGACCATTCAAGAGGTCACCGGCCCGCAGACGGTAAGTCGGCTCAACGGCGACCGCGACGCGACCATCACCGCCACGATCACGGCCAACGACACTCGCGCTGTCCAGACCAGCGTCACCAACGCGCTCAACGGCGTGTCGCTGCCAACGGGAGTGTCGCTGTCGACGGGTGGCGTCTTTGCCCAGCTCGCGACGGTGCTCACCCAGTTCGCGCTCGCGCTGCTCGCTGCGATCGGGCTCGTCTACCTGATCATGGTGGCGACCTTCCGCTCTCTTCTGAAACCCTTGGTGCTGCTGGTTTCGATTCCCTTCGCCGCGACCGGCGCAATCATCGCGCTCGTGGTCACCAACACTTCGCTATCGCTACCCGGCCTGATCGGAATCCTGATGCTGACCGGCATCGTGGTCACCAACGCCATCGTCCTTCTCGACCTCGTCGAGCAGTACCGCGACCGCGGCCTGAGCCTGCACGACGCCATCATCGAGGGCGGTCGCCACCGCCTTCGTCCCATCTTGATGACCGCGTTCGCCACCATGCTGGCTCTCGTCCCGCTCGCCGTGCTAGGTGGTGGTGGCGGGGTTAGTGGAGCATTCATAAGCGGCCCGCTGGCAATCGTCGTGATCGGCGGCCTTTTCACCAGCACACTGCTGACCCTGGTCCTGGTCCCGGTCCTCTACTCGATCGTGTCCCGCTTCGCTGGACTGCGCTCGACCAGGGACCTGGATGAGCTGCTGAACGCCGCTGAGGATCGTCGCTTCAAGCCTCTCGGCCTTCGCACAGGCGGCCAGTTGGCGGCTGCAGCGGCTGCGGAGTACGCGTTCAGCCTGACCCTGGAACCGGAACCTGGGAACCCCGGTGACCCCAACGTCCTCGAGGTCCTGGCTCGCAACGGATTGACTGTCGAGCCGGT
>DATBZP010000061.1:0-9648 GCA_036513135.1 Candidatus Dormiibacterota bacterium
CTCGCAATTCATCGGTAACGTCGTTTACAGCAATGTCGGCATCGCGAACAACATCCCGTTTGCCGCAGCGCTGGCCACCGTTCCAATTGTGATCATGGCCGTGTACCTCTTGACTGCGCAGCGCCTGGGAGCCTTTGAAGCACTATGAGTGTGGGATTCTGGACGCGGATGGCGCTGCGGGCGTGGGCGGCCCTCGTTCTTCTCTTCCTGTTCATCCCGATCCTCTTGATCTTCTTCTACGCATTCAACACGTCAAACATCGAGAGCTGGCCCATCCCCGGGCTCACCACCAGGTGGTTCAGCTCGACGTGGAATGACCCGGACGTGCGCGCCGCGTTGCTGCTTTCGGTCCAGGCGGGGCTCGCGGCCACCGCTGTTGCCCTCGTCCTCGGCTCGTGCGCGGCCTTCGCGATACACGGGGCGTCGTTCTTCGGGCGCGATACGGTGAGCCTTCTCTTCGTGCTGCCGCTCGCGCTACCCGGGATCATCACCGGCATCGCGCTCAACGCGTTCTTCAGCTTTGGCGGAGTCACTCTTTCGATCTGGACGATCATCGTCGGCCACGCAACGTTCTGCATGGTGGTCATCTATAACAACGTGCTCGCACGACTCCGGCGCACCCAGGGTTCGCTGGTCGAGGCCGCGATGGATCTCGGCGCGAACGGTTTTCAAGTCTTTCGGGACGTGACGCTGCCGCTGATCTCCACTGCGGTCGTGGCGGGCGCGATGCTGGCGTTCGCGCTCTCGTTCGACGAGGTGATCGTGACCACGTTCACGGCGGGCGCGCAGAGCACGCTGCCGATCTGGATCTTCGGCCAGATCCGCCACGGAATCCTGCTGCCTGAGGTAAACGTGGTGGTGTCGTTCGTGATCCTGGTAACGATCATCCCGGTAGTGATCGCAGCACGCCTAACAGGAGGAGGGGGCACTGCAAGAGTGCCCGCCGCTCGCTGAGAATCTTCCCCTCTCTCCCTCGGGGAGCGATCAGCAGTCCCATCCTGCTCGCCGCTTGCGCGCAGGGGCTAGGTCAACGGCTTATCCGGCGGTGATCCCTTAGCGGCCTTCCGAGCTCTCCAGCTTTGTCTTCAGGTTTGACATCGCGCCGTTGTAGTTCTTCTGGACGGTGCCCTTGAAGATGGCGAGCACCAGCGGAAAGTAGAACGGGCCTTTGGTCATCGTCACGTGGCGCTCGACGTGGGTCCCGCCGCCCGCGTCGCTGAAGACGAACTCGTGGTGGAACACGGAGTTCGAATCTTCGGCGTCGAAAGCCACGCGCCTCGGCGCATCGAGAGCCGTGATCGTGACCGTGGAATTGTTGAGCTTGCCGTTCAACATCCCCTCGGCCTTGTAGCGCGAGCCAATCGCAGGCGGACCTGGCTTCTCCGCCGTCGCCTTCATGTGGTCATCAGCACTGCCCCACTCCCCGTGGCGCGAGACGTCCGCGACGTAGTCGAACACCTTCGCCTGGGGCGCTTTGACGTCGGCGGTGTAGTCGGCTGAATAAGCCACGTCAGTGGATGAACTGGGGAATCACGACCGATGCAGCCCAGAGAGCCAGACCGACAGCAATCAAGCCGATCTTCTTGTAACCCCATCCGATGGCGCCCAGCACGAAGACGATGAAAGCGAGGATCAACAGGATGAGTCCCAAGCTCAGGCTTCCGAGCCCTCTTGCGACTAGCTCAGAAAGCACCCAAAGGGCTAGACCGGCGGCGATCAGGTCTGTCTTCTTGTAACTCAAGCCGATCGCGGCGACTACGAAGACAATCAGGGCAATGATCTGCAGAAGCTCGGTAAAACTCATGCCGGGTATTGTCTGCTACCGGCTCGCCAACCTCAACAGATTCACAGCTTCAGACTATTGGGCATGACCGCCCCCCCAGCTGAGCTCAATCTCGCCGGCAACGCCCTGACGCCGGGGGCCCAGCGCAGCTGGTGGTTGCGCGAGGCACTGGCTGGAGAGAACGTCCCTGCATGCCCATCGCTGGCGGAAGACATGAACACCGACGTGGTGATCGTCGGGGGCGGATTCACCGGTCTGTGGGCCGCCCACTTTTTGGCCCAGGCCGACCCGGATCTCGGAATCGTCGTGCTCGAGCAGGACATCTGCGGCGGCGGGCCTAGCGGGCGCAACGGCGGTTTTGCCAGCGGCTGGTGGGACGAGCTGGACAGCTTGGTCACGCTCTACGGGGCGGAGGCGGCAGTGAGGGCGTGCCGCGCGATCTCCTCGAGCATCACCGGGATCGGTCGGTTCTGCGAGGAAAACGGAATCGACGCCTGGTTCGAGCGCGCCGGCTACATGTACGCGGTGACAGCGCCCGCGCACGAGAAGGTCTGCGAGGAGATGGTCCACATGGCACGAGAGGTGGGTGCGCCTGACGAGCTTCGCGAGCTGTCAGCGGCCGAGGTTCGCGACCGATGTGCATCGCCGGCGTTCCACGGCGGGGCATTCATGCGCGATGGCGCGTCGGTGCAGCCCGGGCTGCTGGCGCGCGGCCTGCGCCGCGTGGTCCTCGAGCAGGGTGTGACGATCCACGAAGGCACTACCGTGACGGGCCTCGAGGCGGGTCCGCCTGCGGTCGTGGCCACTGTGGGCGGCAACGTCCACGCAAAGCAGGTCGTGCTGGCGCTGAACGCCTGGGCGACCGGCTGGCCGCAGCTCCAGCGCAGGCTCGTCGCCTGGAGCTCCTACATCGTGCTCAGCGCGCCGGCGCCCGAGCGGCTCGCGGCGATCGGCTGGACGGGTGGCGAGCTGATCTCGGACTTCAGGACCTCGCTGCGCTACTTCAGGACCACGCGTGACGGCCGGATCGCCTTTGGCGGCGGCGGTGGGCGCGCGCGGCGGACGATCGACGACGCGTTCACGCACGACAAACACGCGGTCATGCAGGCCGCCGAGGGCTTCCGCCTGATGTTCCCCAGCTTCGCCGACGTACCGCTCGAAGACGCGTGGGGCGGCCCGATCGACGTGTCGCCGACGCACCTCCCGGTGTTCGGCACTCTCGAGCCCGGGAACGTCCACTTCGCAGTGGGCTACACCGGGAATGGCGTCGCGCCCACCCATCTCGCCGGGCAGGTCCTTGCCGACCTCGTGACCGGCCGCGATACCGACGCGGTCAGGCTGCCCATGGTCAATCCCAAGCCGAGATTGTTTCCGCCTCAGCCGTTCCGGTCATGGGGCGCCGCGGTGGTGAGGCAAGCGATGATCGCCAAGGAGACGGCGGAAGAGCAGGGCAGGCATCCCAACTTCTTGGTCTCGCAGCTCGCCCGGATGCCTCGCCGAATGGGCTACCTGCTCGGCCATTAGGCCGAGTTCGCGCGGTAATTCAAGGAGCGGGGATATGAAGTACATGATCATGACGTTCGGGTCCGTGGAGGCGGGGCTGGAAGCTATGGGCAAGGAGTGGATGCTCGAGATGATCCAGTTCATGAAGAAGCTCGACGAGGATCTCCGGAAGTCTGGCGAGCTCGTGAGCGCGGAAGGGCTCGCGGACGGAAGCCAGGCCAAGACCGTCCGCTTCGAGAACGGCATCCCGGTCGCGACCGACGGACCGTTTTCCGAATCGAAGGGCTCGCTCGTCGGCTACTGGATCGTCGACGTAGAGGGCGAGGCGCGCGCGATCGAGATCGCCTCGCGCATCGTGGCCTACGTCAAGGCGCCCATCGAAGTACGCCAGGTGATGGACGCACCGCCAGACTTTTAGGACATCCCCGGCGTCGAGAGAAAGCCGCGCAAGGAACTGCCTGTCGAGGGTCAGTATCCGATCACGATGGCGCTCTCACGTTCCTAGGAGATTGGTTTGCGAGCCCTGATGTAGGCGCTCCCCACCTTGCCTTCAACCCCGGGAATCGTCTGCGTCGCGTGGACCTGGAAGTCTGAATCCACAAATCCCGCATCCACCAAAGCCGTGCGATATTCGTCGATCGGGATCGTGCCCGAGATGCATCCGGCCCAAGAGTCGAGCCGCTTCTTCAAATCCGGATCGAGCGTTTCGAGCTCGACCATGTCGGCCACCGCGAAAAGCCCGCCCGGGCGCAGCACCCTGAATGCTTCCTTGATCACGGCGCCCTTGTCTTCGGCCAGGTTGATGACGCAGTTGGAGATCACGACGTCGACCGACGAATCCGGGAGCGGGACGCTGTCGATCGAACCCTTCAGGAAAGTGGCGTTGGCGACGCCGGCCTTGGTCATGTTGTTGTTCGCCAGCTGCAGCATCTCGTCCGTCATATCCACACCGTAGGCGTGGCCGTCCGGGGCGACCCTCCTGGCCGAGAGGAGCACGTCAAGACCCGCGCCGGATCCAAGATCCAAGACGATCTGGCCAGGCTCGAGCTGGGCGAGCATCGTCGGGTTGCCGCAGCCGAGGCTGACGGACTCAGTAAGTCCGATCTCCTTGAGCTCGTCCGACGAATAGGAGCCGGCGCACCCGCAGTCCGGCCCGTCGGCCTGGCAGCACCCCACGCCTGGGTCGGCCTGGATAACCGCAAGCTGCTTGGCGACGCCTGCATACCTGGATCGGACCGCCTCCTTCACGTCGCTCATGGTTTCGGGGCTCCTTCAATCGATGAACTTCGACGGGTTGATCCTAACATACCCATCGATGAACATCGATGGATCGGCTAGGATATGCGAGTGGTGCTGCCTGTGGTGAGACAGCGCGGCGCGTGCTGCGAGCTTCCGATCGTGAAGGGCGGCTGGGCAAGCCACACCTCCAAGCTGATGAAGGCGCTGGCAGATCCGACACGTCTCACCATGCTCGCATCGCTGTGGAAAGCCGATGCTCCGATTTGCATCTGCGACTTCACCGCCGGCCTCCGACTGAGCCAGCCGACCATCTCGCACCACATGGCAAAGCTCAAGGAAGCCGGGCTCGTCGATTCGGAGAGGCGCGGCATCTGGATCTACTACCGCGTGCACGACAAGCTCGCGCCCGCAACGCGACTGGTCCTTGGACAACTGATCGGCTAGCCGATAGGGTTACGCCGTGCGTCTGAGCGGGGTGGTGATCGTGGCAGCGCTGGCGATTGCAGCGTGTGGTGGCTCGTCTTCCTCGAGCCGCACCTCGCCCAGCCCGAGCGTGCAGCCGACCGCCACATCGAGCACGTCAGCCAGCCCATCTTCCATCCCGACCGGCACGTCAGGCGGCGCCGCATTGGTCCACTGCACTACGGCAGTGCCCGCCGGGGACAACCTCGTGATCGGGACGGTGACCGGCGACCCGACGATCGTGGTCCGCGACATCCAGGACCCCGCCAATGCGAAGAACCTCTGCCAGTTCGATACAGGAGCGACGAGCCCACAGTTCGTCAGCGCCACTCAAGTCGCCTACGAAACGGGCAGCAATCAGCTCATCAAAGTGGACCTTGCCACCGGGAGCACCACCCTGCTCGCAGGCAGTGGAGGATCTGGCTCGCGTCAGTTCGCGGCGAGCCCGGACGGCCAGTCGATCACCTACCTGGACGGCAACGCCTGGCACTTGCTCACGCCCTCGGGGGACAGGGTGCTCACCACCCTCCCGGCTGTTCCCGGTCGAGGCGTCAACCCTGATGAGGACGACAGCTTTCTGAGCTTCTCGCCCGATGGCCTGTACATCGCTCTCGTACAGACATTTCACGTTGGAGGCACCGGTGCGACCGCGCCCGACCAGGTGCGCAAGGCAACTGATGGCTCTCTCGTCTATTCGACGTCCGGGATGACGATGGGCGTCTGGGCCTCCGTCCCGAGCCGCTTGTTCTTCAGAGATTCGGCCGGCACGGTGCATCGGTGGGATCCCAGCAGCGGACTGTCGTCCATGCTCCCGCTGCACTGGATTCAGCCGAGGTCCTCGCCGGACGGTCGCTGGATCGCATACACGTTCCGGACCTCGAGCGGGCTCGGCGGGATCGGGCTCTACAGCGTCCAGGCCAACAGCGTGTCGAACACGACGCCGCCGGGCCGCTCGCAAGCAAGGTTTCTGAGCAACGACCTTGTCTGGTACATCGGCGAGCGCGCGTGTTCCACGTGCCTGGGCGGCCAGCCGACGCCGACGGGCGTGACATTCATCTACGAGATTGCGGGCGCATCGGAAGTCGTCTCACGCCTGTCGGGCGTCCTCGACGCCTGGCCGCACTCCACCCCGCCAGGCCTCTAGAGAATCCCCTCTCCCATTCGGGGAGACGGGATGGGTGTGGAACGCACGGGCCCTGCAACAATGAGTGTGTCCGCCACGGACAAGTCGTGACTGCAACCCCACTAAAGAGGAGAGCGTTATGAACCTTCCGCCCGGCGTCCGGTCTGAAATGGTCAAAACCGATCGCCTGCGCATGCGCTACATCGACTCCGGGCCCGAAAACGGTGTGCCGGTGATGATGATTCACGGCAACCTTTCGACGGGCCGCTTCTATGAACACCTGATGCCGGGCGCACCCGCCGGCTACCGGCTGATCGCGCCCGACATGCGCGGTTTCGGCGATACGGAGCGCAAGCCGATCGACGGAACGAGGGGCGTGCGCGATTGGGCCGATGACACGTTCTCGTTAGTGCGAGCGCTCGGAATCACGCGGCCGGTTCACCTTGTCGGATGGTCCACAGGCGGAGCCGCGATCGCTAATTACGCGGAAGACCGGCCAGTCGCCTCGCTCACGTTCGTCGATCCCGTCTCCCCTTATGGATTTGGCGGAGTCAAGTTGGACGGAACGCCTTGTTTTCACGATTACGCCGGATCCGGCGGCGGGACCGGGAGCCTTGACTTCATGAAGCACATCGCCGAACATGACAGGTCGTCCGATTCGCCGTTTTCGCCCCGCAATGTCATCAACTCCTCTTACTGGACGCCCACGCATCGAGAACCACCCGAGCGCGAGGACATGTTGGTGGATGAGATCTTGAAGTCGGAGACGGGCGACGATGGCTACCCCGGTGATTCAACGCCGTCGCCGAACTGGCCCGGCATCGCACCAGGCACTCGCGGCATCCTCAATGCGCTGTCCGGCAAGTACTGCAACTGGTCCGGGATCGTCGGCCTCGATCCCAAGCCGCCGATCCTCTGGACGCACGGGACGGCCGACATCGTTGTGGCAGACGGGTCCGCCTGGGAAATGGGTACGCTCGGCAAGATGGGAGTCGTCCCGGGCTGGCCGGGAGAGGAGCTGTTTCCTCCCCAGCAGATGGTCAAGCAGATTCGCACGGTTCTCGAGCGGTACCGCGATAAGGGCGGTCACGTGCAGTTCGAGATGTTCGAAGGCTCTGGACACGGTCCGCTGTTCGACGCCGCCGACCGCTGGAGCAAAGTCTTCTTCACCTTCCTCGGCTCGGTTGAGGGAGGCGCCAACGCGGGAGCTGCTCGGACGGCCGTGTGAGGTAAGGCGACGCTCGGCCTTACATGAGGTTGCGAAAGGGCTCCGGCCGGTAGTCGGCCAGCACCTGTTTCCAATCCTCGTTCAACACGGCCATGACGACCGGGTCTTCCCTGGACAGCCACGCCAGGTGCCGCAGACCGTGCTCCAGGACCTGCGCGGCAGCGATGGTTTGCGCGGCGCTCAACGCGCCTGACCGGGCAAGGTCGACCCTCGAGATCGGAATGCCGGCGAGGTGGGGTGCTTGGTCCTCCGAATTGACGACGACGAAGCTCAGAACGACGGCGCCTCGAGCCCGACGCCAGGAGGTGGAGTGCACCAGGATGGGCTCGCCCATCAGGTTGCGTGAGAGCCGGCTCACGACCACGACGGGGTCGTCCTCGGCCGCGACCTCGATGTACCAGGGATCCGGGCCGCACGGCCCGGCAAGCTCGGGACGACCCGCCTTCATACGCAGGACGAACACCTCCACCTGGACCGGCCCTTCTACCGCCCAGGGCTGGGCGGATGGCGGCGAATGCTGGCTCAGATCGGCTGCGCCCTCGCGATCACCTGCTCGCGCGTGACTTTCATGTTGTGCGACTCGGCCGCGTGCTCTTGGAGGACGGGCACGATCTGGTCCACCGTCCCTCGCGTCTCCCATCCGCATTCGCAGCGAACCACGAATTGCTTCGCCGGCTCCGATCCAATCACCATGCGCAGGATAGGCGGCATGGCCTTCGATTGGCACAACTCAAATGGCTGTGAAGTCACGCGGGGTTATGCCGGTTGCCGTCAGCGTTCCAAAGTCTGGCTTTCGGTCCTGGTAAACGAGGCTGACCACGCTGTCGCTGCGATACGGCACGGGAAGATGTGCAATCTCGGCGAGCCGGAGGCCTGCCCAGACGGGCTGCCAGGGAACGGTTAGGAACCTCGGGTGGAGGCCCTGGCGGCGGGCGAGTTCCGCCAGCAGATCGCGCATGGTCCAGGGTCGCGACGATGCCGCGACCACCGGCCGTCCCGGGTTTTGGAATTCGCCATCGCAGAACCTTCTCAACAGGTCCCATAGGTCTTCTGCATGGACGAGGTATTGAAGATGCACGCCGCCGTCGATAAGCGGCACCAACCGGCCACTCACGCTCTTGGCTAGGCTGCCGAACATCCCACCCGCCGTGGGTGATCCGTCCCCGTAGACGAGGCCGGCGCGGACCACCAGTGCGCCGGCGGAGGCCGCCGCGGCTTCGATCTCGAGCTTCGCGCGACCGTAAAGGGAGCGGCACCCTTCGAATGCGCTGATCGTGGACACGACCGCAATCCGCCGCACGCCGCCGGCAGTTGCCGCGGCCAGCAGCTTCCGCGAACCTTCGACGTTCACGTGTTGGATCTCCTCGCGCGTGACCTGCTTGAAGTCGTATGCGCAGTGGACCAACGCATCGATGCGCCGGTCGCCAAACACTTCTGGCCGGAGTTCTTCGCCAAGACGAAACGGCACGGTGCCGTCGGCGGTGACGGTCCCCGTATGAGAAAAACGCGTCACGGTCCAACCGGCTTCCTCAAAGCGACGCGCCAGCATCGACCCCACGAATCCACGGGCACCGGTGACTGCGATCCGAGGCATCAGGCGACCGCCGCGGTGCCGATTCGGTGAGCGTTGGCCATCACGCTCAAGGTTATGGTCGTGGCCGGCAGCGACGGGAAAACGCTGGCATCGACCACGTGCACGCGCGAGAAACCATGAGGCTGTCCAAGGACGTCGACTTCGAAGGCGCCCGGGTTTGTGCGCATCGGAAGCGTCCCACCCGTATGGAACCCCCGGCCGGGCTCGCCGCCTCTCAAGAACCTTCCCAGAGGAAACGCCTTCATCGAGCTGCGCTCCGCCCAGAGCCGCCGTCTCAATGCTGCAAGGGCCGGCCCGGTGCGCGGGTTCGTCTCGCCCGTAAGCTCCAGGCTTGGCGGCCCCCCCTGGATTCCCTTTCGTAGCACGAGACGGATTCGCGGTGATTGGTCCGAGTGCAGGTAGCCCTGGATCAGGAGCAGCCGGCCCAGCACGCGGCGCTTGACGCCGGGGAGCAGTCTGCCCATGGGCCCCAGCACCTTCTCGACCTCCTCTCGAAAGAGGTCGTTGTAGGTGTAAACCTGGAGGTGCGCGCGATGCGGCCCCACCGCCGGATCGAGCACCTCTATGAACGCCTGCGCCAGCGTATGCAGCTTCTCATCGAGAGCTTCAGGTTGGCCGCGGTAGCGCACCAACGGCAAGAGAAAATAGCAGTTGTCTAGGGCGTGAATCGGGTGGTCGAAAGCATCAAGCGACGCGAGCATGATTCGCGCGGACGA
>DATBZP010000062.1:0-53479 GCA_036513135.1 Candidatus Dormiibacterota bacterium
ATCACCTTGTGAGTCACGCTGCCGAGCAGCAGGCCCTGAACATCGGACAGGCCACGGGAGCCCATCACGATCAGCTCGATGTTGTTTGCGCCGGCCGTCTCCACGATTGCTTTTGCCACATGGCCGGCGGCCGCGTCGCGCAGCTCGCCTTTGGCGGTGATGCCGGCATCGCGAACGGTCTTCACCGCGTCGGCGACCAGCCGTGTCGCCGCGGCGGGTGTCTCGAGCGAGTAGGCAACAGCCCGTCCGCGGTCGTGCTCGCTTACGTGCAGGACGAGAACCTCGCTGCTGAACTTTCGAGCGACCTCGACCGCAGTGGGTAGCGCCTGTCGCGAATAGGTGGAGCCGTCGATGGCGACCAGGATGTGCTTGAACATGTCATTCACCTCAAATTCAGGATGAGACGAGTGTCCGCCATCCCTCAGCTCGGGCGGCAGAGTCGAATGACCCCGCTGTGACAGGACTGACGCTCGGAAGCTCGCGCGTTCGGCCAGGCTGCGGCGGCATGCCCGCTGCTGCCATGAGGATCTCCCCCAGGTGGTTCCACATCAACATGTGGGCTTCTCCCGGGCAGATCCGCAGCGTGGCTCCTGGGATGACCGAGGCCAGGTACCGGCCGTGGTGCAGCGGGATCACCCTGTCCTCATCCCCGTGCCACAGCTGAACGGGAACCCGGATGTCCTCGAGCGCGAAGCCCCACGGCCGAGCCAGCACGCGGATGTCCTGGACATAGCCCTGCGCGCCGGGCCGCAGCGCCTCGCGGAGAGTGTCGGCAGCCCCGCTGTTCACCGATGGAATGGAAAGCCAACGCCGGTCGGCGGGAGGTATGCCGTCATTGAAATGATCGACGAAGAAACGCGGGTAGCGGCGGACGAGCCCGCTGAGCATCGCCGCTCCCGCCTCGAGCAGCCATGGCGCTCGAGACCCGAGCCACACGCCGGCGCGGGTCATGAAACGCATCTCCGCCATGGCGCCATGCCGCTGCATTGGGCCCGGACACCCGGTGACCACCACTTCGGTCAAGCGGTGCGGGATGGCAGCCGCGCACGCCAGTGCATAGATGCCGCCACCCGAGAGGCCGGTGACGCCGAACCGGTCGATGCCGAGGCTGTCGGCCAGCTCGGCGACGTCTGACGGCCAGTCGAGCAGCCGGCGATGCGGATGAGGGTCTGACAGGCCATAACCGGGGCGGTCCGGGGTGATCACGCGCACGCCAAGCGACCAGTAGAACTCGGGCTCTGCCTCATGCTCCAGACGCGAGCCGGGCATCCCGTGCAGATGAATGATCGGCAAGCCACGGGGGTCGCCCAGCTCCGAATAAGCCAGCCGCCTTCCGTCGCGAAGCCGGAGCACGTGCGTCACAGGCTGCTCGCGAACCGCCGGGTCGGAGACAATGCAGCGATCGAGCGCCGCCATCGTGGCTCTAGCTTCGCGCTGCGGACTGTTCGCCGGGCAGTGTCCAACGACCTTATCCGCGCAGGCCAGGCGGCCCCGAGCCAACTGGTCGTTTGGTCCCGACCGCGCGCGACCTATGGCCCTGTACGGCACGCTCGCCGCCAACTCGCGTGGGGTTGAAGTCGACCGTCCTTTGATCATGGAGGTGCACGATGACAACCCGTACCGTTTCAGATGAGCTCGTTGAGCTCGACCGTCCCTTCGCCGAGTTTGTCCGAACGCTGACCGGACCGTGGCCGTTCCGACCGCTTCTTGCGCTGGCGCCAGGCAAGCATTTCATCCCGACCGCAGACGTCTTCGCTCGCGATAAAGACCTCGTCGTGCGCTTGGACCTACCCGGTATGGATGCGAAGGACATCCACGTGAAGTTCGACGCGGGCGAGCTCACCGTGACCGGCGAGCGCGGGGTCGAGAAGGAGGTCAAGGAGGAGGGCTACTACCGCAGGGAGAGCAGCTTCGGCTTCTTCGAGCGGCACATGTCTCTCCCGAGGGGCATCAAGGAGAACGATATCAAAGCCGAGTACGACAACGGTGTGCTCGAGATCAGCATCCCGCGCGTGGCCGGCGCCAACGGCAAGCCGCCGGCGAAGACGATTCCTGTCAAGAAGACCGTCAAGCCCGTCAAGGCCTGAACGCCCGCGACGCTCTGGGCAACAAAGGGCCGGAGGCTCCCTCCGGTCCTTCTTCTTCGTCTACGCCGGACCGCGGCGGAAACGCCGGCCGCTGATCTCAGCTGGGTAGATCGCGATCCAGTGTTCGTGCTCTCCAGGCGCCAGCGGGTCAATCTCGCCGGCCCGCAGGGCCGCGGCGAAAGGATCGATGCCGGAAGTCACTTCCTGTGCGATTCCTTTCAGCACCACGCTCCAGCCGATCTTCGCCGCCGGGTCCCAATCATCAACCTCGAAGGCGACCCTGGAGAGGGTCGATTGAGCGAGCTTGGTGCCCGGGGCGGTCCGGAAAACGATGATGGTGCCATCGGTGGAGTAGTTGACCGGAAAGATTTCGGTCTCGTCGCCGAGGGGAAAGGCGATGCGGCCGAGGTCCCGCGAATCCAGCAGCTCACGACACTGCTCCTCCGAGAGAATCTCGAGCCCGCCGTCGGATTGGTCCCCTTCACCCGCCGGCATGGGACTTCTTGTGGGCACTGTACATGTCGTCGATGACGTCCTGGAAATGCCGAGCGATGACGCGCCGCTTCTTCTTCAGAGAAGGGGTCAACTCGTCATACGCCTCGGTGAAGTCCCGAGGTAGCAAAGCGAAGTACTTGACGGTCTCGAAACCGGCCTGACCCTGGTTCACAGAGTCCATGACCGCCGCGAAATGGGCACGGACGCCGGGGTCGGCAACGAGCTTTTCCGGCGCGCCATCGAGGCCCATGTCCGCCGCGAGCGCCTGCCAGTCGGGCACGATCAAGGCTACGACGTACGGACGTCCATCACCGACCACGAGCGAGGACTTGACATATCGGTCGTTCTCGATCTGAGATTCGATCGGCAGCGGGGCGACGTACTTGCCCCCAGCCGTCTTGATGAGATCCTTCTTGCGGTCGGTGATCGTGAGAAATCCATCGTGGTCGATGAATCCCATATCTCCCGTCCGCAGCCAGCCCGCAACGATGGTTTCCGCGGTGGTGACCGGCTGGTTCAGGTAGCCGGCCATCACCCCCGGCCCCTTGACCTCGATCTCGCCGTCGTCGGCGATCCGGATCTCGGTCCCGGGGATCGGCAGTCCCACGGTCCGGTAGCGGTGCCTCTCTTCCGTGTTGGACGTGACCCCGGACGTGGCCTCGGTCAGGCCCCACCCCTGCAGGATCTTGACCCCCATGGCCCAGAAGAACTCTTCGACCTTCTCATTGAGGGGGGCTCCTCCGCTGATGAAGAATCGCAGCGCGCCCCCGGTGAGGCGCTTGCGTAGCTGGCGGAGGACCAGGCCTTCGGCGATCCTCATGCGGACCTTGATCCCCGGCCGCCGGCTGCCTCGAGCCTTCTCGGCGCCCACCGCCAGGGCCCACTGGAAGATCGCGCGCCTGTGGATCGATTGCTTGCGCACCTGGTCGTAGACGGCCTCGTAAACCTTCTCAAAGACCCGCGGGACGCCCAGCATGAAGGTCGGCCGCGCGATCTGGATGTCGTCGACGAGCGTATCCAGGCTGCGCGCCAGCCAGACGGTGGCGCCGGCGCTCGTGGGAATGAAGATCCCGTCCGCGCGCTCCATGACGTGGGAGTAAGGGAGGTACGACAGGACCACATCGTCCGATCCGATTCTGAACACCTCGAGAGAACTCTTGGCGACCTCGACGAAGTGGCGGTGGGTGAGGATCACGCCTTTGGGATCGCCCGACGTGCCTGAGGTGTAGATGATCGTGGCGACGCCGTCGGGGTCGAGTGCCTGCAGCCGGGCCGCCACCTCGCGCCTGAGCTCCTGGTCGGGTTCGCCCTTTTCCCACCGCACGATCTCGTCGTCCATCAAGAAGACTTCGCTCGGATACGGCTGGCCCTTCAGCCTGGCCCCCAACTCGGCGTTGGCGGCGATGGCCAGTCGAGTCTTCGCGTCGGCGGCGATGTAGCTGACGACTCTTTTGACCAGGGTCGGGTAGATAGGAACGGTGATCCCGCCGGCGGCCATGATCCCCAGGTCGCAGTAGAGCCACTCGGGGCAGTTGGGTGAGATGAGTGTGACGTGCTCGCCCGGTGTGAGGCCGGCGCGGACCAGGCCACAGGCAACCCGGAGCGCGCGCTCCGCGGTCTCGGCCCAGCTCAGCGCATGCCAGGCATCGCCTCGGAAGTAGTGGATGTAAGTGCGCTCGCCTTGAAGCCTGGCCTGCTCGAAGAAGACCGCCGGGATGGTTTGGGCGTTCCCTGCCTTTGGCCCCGATGCGGCATCCGCCAGCTCCAAGGACGGCGAAGCCATATCGGTGCTCAATAACCCAGGCGGCTGCTGGCTGGGAATGTTGTCATCTCCGCCACCAACGTGGCTTAAGAGGTGCACGCGATCCAGGGCCGATAGTCCTGGGCATCACAGGCCGGGATCCTGTTCTCGCCCTCTCAAGTGACAGTGTCCGCGAACGCCGCCAGTGGGGGCTTGTGGCACTCGGGACGGAGGGCTTGAGGCCCTGACCACCGGCTCTCTTGCGCCGAATACTGAACGCGAGAGGACTCTGGAAATGGAAGAACAAGTGCGACCCCTGTCGCTGGTGCTGTTCTCCGGCACCGACGACAAGCTGACAGCGGCGTCGGTCCTGGCGGTCGGTGCCGCAGCGATGGGCCGCCCGGTGAACATCTTTCTCCAGTACTACGCTCTCGACGCATTCAGGGCCGGCAGGCTCCACGAAGACCACAAGCTGTCGCCTGAGGCCACCGGAGAACAGGCGCCGATTGTCAGGGCCCACCCAGGCCAGCACTGGAGCGATCTTCTCCACCAGGCGAAGGACGTGGGAGAGGTCGACATCCAAGCGTGCGCGCTCTCCATGGACATGTTTCACATGAAGCGCGAGGACCTGGATGGTTTGGTGGACGGAATCGAAGGCGTCGCCGCTTTCATCGCTTCGGCCGCGGAAGGCCAGGTCGTATTCATCTGAGGAGCAGTGACATGAGCACAATCCAGATCGACAAGACGATCGACGCGAGAGGGATGGCTTGCCCCGGACCCCTTATGAACCTGATCGGGGCGATCCGCCAGGGCCAGGTCGGGCAGGTCTTCGAGGTCCTATCGAGCGATGAAGGTTCGAAGACCGACATTCCCGCTTGGGTCGCGAAGGCCAAGCACGAGCTGGTCGAGTTCGTTCAGGACAGCGGCTACGCGCACTTCATCGTGCGCAAGGCGAGGTGACTCATGGCTGCTGAAGTCGTGATCCTCGGGGGCGGAGTCGGCGGCACCATTGTCGCCAACCTCGTTGCCAAAGGGACACATCGTCGTGCCCACGTCACCCTTGTGGATGCGACAGGCATGCACGTTTATCAGCCCGGCTTCCTTTACGTCGCGATCGGCCTCGAGCAGCCTGCCGCGCTGCAGCGCCCAGAGTCCCAGCTTCTACGACCCGACGTATCGCTCGTGGTCGATCGAGCGACGCGGATCGACCCGGCGGCCGGCAAAGTCCTCCTGGAATCGGGCCGCACGCTGAGGTACGACCAGCTTGTGCTCGCCACCGGCAGCCGCACCGTGCTGGAGGAAGTCCCCGGTGCCCTTGGCGCCCACGACTTCTACACGATGGCAGGCGCAACGCGTCTCTACAAAGCACTCAAAGAATTCGAGCGGGGAACCATCGTCATCGGGGTCGCCGGCATCCCATACAAGTGCCCGCCGGCCCCTGTGGAGTTCGCATTCTTGCTCGACGACTACCTGAGGGCGCGAGGCATCCGCGAAAAGACGCAGGTCAAGCTGCTGTCTCCGCTCAACCGCGCCTTTACCATCGAGGCGACATCCAAGCTGGTGCAGCCGATCCTCGCCGAGCGTGGAATCGAGCTCACGGGCTTTTTCAATGTCGAATCGGTCGATCCTGTCGCCAAGACCGTCACCTCGATGGAGGGCGAGACGGTGGAGTACGACCTCCTGGTGCTGGTGCCACCGCACCGCGGCCAGATGGTGATCGAGACCTCGCGCTTGGGGGATGAGCGAGGCTGGGTCCCTGTCGACAAGAACACGTTGAAACACACCGAGTTCGAGCATCTCTGGGCGATCGGCGACGCCACCAACATCCCGATCTCGAAGAGCGGTTCGGTCGCGCACTACGAGGCCACGATCGCGGCGGCCGAGATCGTGGCAGAGGTCAAGGGGGAATCGCCGCCCGCGCATGTCTACGACGGCAAGGTCATGTGCTTCCTCGAGACTGGCCAGGGACAGGCGACGACGATCAGGTTCGACTACACCCACCCGCCCGTGTCGCCCAAGCCGGCCCGCCGCTGGCACTGGGCGAAGGCGGTGTTCAACAAGACGTACTGGCACACCGTCCCTCAGGGGCGCTTGCCATAGCCAAGGAGAACTTGATGAGCACGACGATCGCAACGACGTTGAACCTCAAGGGGCTTTCTTGCCCCCTTCCGATCATCAAGACGGCGAAGGCCATGAAGGAGCTGGCGCCCGGCCAGCTGGTCGAAGTTTTCGCAACCGACCCCGGCGCCGTTCCCGACTTCAAGGCCTGGGCGCATGCGACGGGAAACCCGCTTGTCGAGTCGAGCCAGGAGGCCGGTATCTACCATTTCATCCTGAAGAAGAAGGAGATCTGAGATGAGCGTCACCATGATCGAGAAGCCGGCGCTCGCGCAGTCCGCTGAGCAGATTGCGGAGAAGAAGCCGGAACAGGCCGAGAAGCTGGTCATCTTCGCCTGGAGCGGGGAGCTGGACAAGGTCTGGCCGACTTTGATCCTGGCCACGACCGGCGCCGCAATGGGGAAGGAGACCACCGTGTTCTTCACGTTCTGGGGCCTCTTCCCGCTGGTCAAGAATCAGGTCCGCCTCACCGGCGACAACTGGATGCAGAAGATGCTCTCCCTGATGAACCGCGGCGGAGACGAGCACCTGAAGCTCTCGAAGATGAACTTCGCGGGCGCGGGCCCGGCGATGATGATGCACCTCGCCAAGGAGCACCACGTGGCGAGCCCTGATGAGCTGTTGCAGATGGCCAAGGAAATGGGCGTCCACCTGATCCCGTGCCAGATGACGATGGACCTGCTGGGTCTGAAGCGCGAAGACCTCGTCGACGGTCTCGAGGAGCCCGCCGGCGCGACCAAAGCCCTGGCCGACGCCCAGGGCGCGATCACGCTGTTCATCTGAGTTGTCAGATGGGCCCGATGTGGCGCCAGGGTTCCTAGCTGCTTCGTTCCGACTACGAGCCCGGCATAGTCGTGTGCCGGGCCAGGTAGGCGGCAGCCTCGGCCCTGCGTGCCACCTCCAGCTTGGACAGGATCGTGGAAACGTAGTTCTTGACCGTCTTTTCGGCCAGCTTCAGCTCCTTGCCGATCTGGCCGTTAGTCAGGCCCTTGGCGACGAGCGTGAGGATGCGTTCCTCCTGCGCTGATAAGCGTGCGAGCTTCTCGTCGCGCATGGTCTTGCCCCTGCGCAGCCGCTCCAGGACGGATCGGGTCACCTCGGGGTCGAGGAGGCTCTTGCCGGCGCCCACCTCGCGGATGGCGCGGATGAGCTCGCCGCCTCGGATCTGCTTGAGCACATAGCCGGCGGCGCCCGCCATGATCGACGCGAAAAGTGCCTCGTCGTCGGCGAAAGAGGTCAGCATGAGGACCTGGGTCTTCTCGAGGCGGGCCCGAATCTCGCGCGTGGCTTCGATTCCGCTCCCGTCGGCGAGGCGGACGTCCATCACGACGACGTCGGGCTTGGTCCTGATGGCTTGATCGATCGCCTCACGCACTGATCCCGCCTCGGCCACGACCGTGAGGTCGTCGTTCGCGTTGATCAGAGATTTCACGCCATCGCGGACAACTTCGTGGTCGTCGACGAGCAGAACGCGGAGGTGGTCCTTGGTCATGCGGCCTATCGTCTCACCAGGCCGCTCAATGTGGGATGGTGGGTGGACCCGTCAGGTCAGGGCCGTTCGGCCCTGACCGCCTCGAGGAGCCACACTCGGCGGCTGACCGCCTGACCTTCCAATCCCGGGTCAATCGGCCCTGTGGCGGCTGCTGGACTGGTGAAACGCTTTCGTCATGAACACCACCAAGGGCTTTAGCAGGATTCTCCTGGCCACCGATGGCAGCGAACAGGCAGAGGCAGCGGTCGACGCAACGATCGCCTTGGGCCGCCTGCAGTCGGCAGAGGTTCGCGTCGTTCACGTCTGGAACCTCGAGGTCCACCAGCGCCATGGGCACTGGGACGTCGAGGTTAGAAGCGAAGCCCAGCATTTGCTCGACGCCACAGTCGAGCGCCTCATGAGGGGCGGAGTGCGCGCTGAAGCTGCAATTCTTCGCGCCGACAGCGGTCATATAGCCGGCGCCGTCGCCGTCGCTGCCAAACAGTTCGCCGCCGATCTGGTGGTGGTCGGTTCGCGTGGGCTTTCTAACTGGCAGTCGATGCTCAAGCACAGTGTTAGCCACCAGCTCCTCTCCACAGTCGACCGTCCGCTATTGATCGTCCGAAGCCGGCCCGCGACCGTAAGACCGCCTCAGCGGGTCCTCCTGGCCATCGCCGGCGGTGACGACATCGGTCCCGCGGCGCGTGCGGCCATCGCCGCTGCCTCCGCACCCGGCTCTGAGGTTCTGGTGGTTCATGTCGCGCAGGTGATCGTCGGCGCTCAGGGCTTCGCTTATGTCGAGCCCGATGAGGAGATCAAGGCGACGATGGCCAAGGCGATCGAGCTCATCGAAGACGCAGGCATACCGGCCGAAGGTTTGGTGCCGCACTCCGGTCCCGTCGCTGAGGTGATCGCGAAGGTGGCCGAAACCTGGGACGTCGACCTTATCGTGGTCGGCTCGAGCCGGATTGGCGACCTCGGAAGCCTGGTCCTGGGCTCGGTGTCTCACAGTTTGCTTCGGGCCACCGAGCGGCCTGTCCTGATTGCCGAACGGACGGCGAATTAAGCAGCGGCCCCAAGGACGGCGTCGGCCCATTCGGACGGGACGGTGGAGAAGGTGGGATCAGACGTCCGTGACCGGATGCATCTGGTGGCGACCATCTGACCGCGTCCGTCGGAAACTGTAGGCCCGCCTGGGCTCCCGATGCCCAGGCGGGCTTTTACGCTACAGCCGGGCGAGGGCTCGGGACCGGGATGAGAGCCCTGCTCGGACCGCTAAAACGGACTATTGGCTGAGCTTAACCAGCTTCGCACGCGGACCTTTGGGGCTCGCCTCGACCTCGAAGGTGACCTTCTCTCCACCGTTGAGCGAGTCGAAGTTGTCGACTGCGTCGCGATGGAAGAAGTACTCCTTACCGTCCTCGGCCGCTATGAAGCCGAAGCCACGGTCTGAAACGAGCTTCTTGATAGTTCCGTTGGTCATTGCTGACTCCTCTTCCCGAACTTCTTCGCGACAAGCCACGAACCTATTCGAGGTAGTCGCGGTCGGCCACCGCAAGCGGGCATCCCATGGGGGGATGACTGCAAGCAGTCTTGCCCCGGGTTGCACGGAGTCAAACATCGCAGCCGGCCATCGAGATTGCTCACCTGGACATTTGGCGAGCTGCAGCCACCACGCCTGCCTGCCCTTGGGGCCGGCGCGGATTGACGTTAGCTGCAGCCCGCCGGGCTCGCGCGTCCTCTTATATGCAGCGCGATGACCCGTCTTATACGCAGCGCGGTGGCCCGTCGTTTGGCGGTCGGGGCGCCCTGACGCCATGTTTCATCCGGCTCGGCCTGCAGGGATCTAGACGGTCGGCGTTGATTTCTATGCGAGCGACAGTTGGAGGACTCGGGTCCCCCAATTCCTGAGGCGGTCCGTGGTCTGGCTCGTCAGGGGCGGCATGTACTCGGTGGCCATCCAGACGCTGTCCGTGGTCGCGTCCAGAACCGCCCAGGAGTAGTCACCCCAACGCCCCGCGGCGGGGTCGTAGGGACCGGTGCCGCCCGCCGCAATTACGGGACGCCCAAACGACGAGCCGTCGTCCGAGAGCACGGCATAGGCGGCGCTGGCGAAGCGCTTGGCGCCGGTCAGCGTGAAGACCATCGCGGCATGACCCTGGCCGTCCGCCTGGAGGGCGGGGTAGAGAACGTCTTGGCCTTCCGACACCACATACCCCTGTGCGGCCATGGTGGCGCCCTGGATCTTGGACCCGACCAGACGCGGCTTGACCCGGAACCAGGCTGCGCCGGCGCGAGGCGCGTTGTCGCCCGCGGAGAGGACCTGGGTGTCAAGAGCGCCCCAGATCTCGCCGTTGATGAACTGGGTCTGCTGCATTCGGTCATCTCCAGAGTCGAGCGGGCTGCTCGAGCCCTTCTGAAGTGCGGGCGGTGGCACCGCGTAGGCCTCGCTTCGGATGACGACGCTCGATAGCGTCGGTCGCCGTCCAGCGCCCACAGCGGATACGTTGGTGAGCGCCCACACGCCCACGCGCGCATCTCCCGTGGCGTTCGGGTCAAGCGAGCTGAGGAAGTACTCGGCGCCTGCGGCACCAAACGTCAGGGCAGGCTGCACCGAGGCGGCCAGAGTGCCGCCGATTACGAGGTGGGCGAAATGCACGAAGTGAACCCTGGCTGCGTGCGAGACCAGGTCGTGCTTGTCCACGGCGTAGATCTGGGCGCCGTTGAACTCTGGACCGATGATTGAGAACTCATTGGTCGTGAGGTATATGTTCGAGGCGTCCATGCCCAGGGTCGGCTGGTCCCCAAAGCACGGGCAACCAGGACCCCCGGCGTGGGTGGTATCGATCTTGAACACCGACCACGGGGTTGTGGGATCGCCGCTTGTGTTGAAGGCGACCTCGATCCGCGACGCCGTGAAGGTGTCGTTGAGGAAGAGGATGGTCGCGAACCAGGTGTTGGTCGACGGGTCGTAGTGGCACCGCGGGTCGCTCGTGAACTGGGCAAAACCGTCGTGGAACGGCTCATTAACATTGGTGGGACCTGCGAGTGTCCTGCCTTTCGTGTCGAAGATGCGAAAGGCGGAGTTGACCATCTCGACCACGAAGCCGTTGCCGACGCACAGGCCCTGGTCTGGCGGCTCGAACTCGAGGCCGAAGTTGGTGACCGCACTGTCCAGGCTGCCGACCCCATTGAAGCTTGCGAGCAGGTTGCTGTGGTGAGCAGCGGCCGTCGAGACCTGGATCGGCGAGGACGCCGCTTGCGACACGGCGGCGGAGGGCAGAACCAACGATCGCGGCACGCGGCGCGCCCCACGCACAACGCTTTGAGCAACGGTTTGACTGGCGGCGGGAGAGTTGAGGAGGCCGGCATCGACCCGCGGCGCCGCCGCTGCTTGCGACGCGAAGGTCGCCAGCAACAAGGCGGTGACGGCCGAGAGCACACCAACACGACGCAGGACTCGTTCCACTGTCTTCTTCCCCCAGTGAGCGTGGATCGCGGCGCTCGCGAGTATAGGGGCGGACCTAGGGCAAGTCCAGGAACAATCGGTGCACCGTCCGAGTGGGGTCAGCTGCTTCAAAACCGTCGCGCCGGGGTCGATTGGGAGGTTGTTACTGACTTTATTACGGCGGCGAAGCGAAGTTACAACGTGGCGGGAACACTGCGGCAGATTCGCCGCAGATTGGCTACAGGGGAAGGTCCAAATGGGCCTAAGGAGTCGGATATGAGACGCGTGGTTTTCAAGGCTCGGTTTCTTTGGCTCTTCTTACTTGCCATGATCGTCGGCGTGTGGCCCATGGCCGCCCAGGCGGCAGCCGCCGGGCCTACCGCTCCGGCCCTTAATACTGCCGCCAATTACGCGGTTCTGGCGGGGACGGCAGTGACCTGTACCGGCGGCACGATCACCGGAAACGTGGGCGAGTCCCCCGGCAGCGCGGTGACGATAAACGCCCCGTGCACGATTAATGGAACGATTGACAAGAACAATCCGGCCGCCATTCAGGCCAACAAGGACTTCTTCACCGCGTACAGCGCGCTCGCGCCCAAGTCAGGAGATGTCTGCACGACCGAAACCGGCACTCTCGCTGGCGTGACGCTGGCGCCCGGTGTCTACTGTTTTGACGCTGCGGCCGCGGTGACGGGCGTGTTGACGCTCCGCGGGCCCGCGAACGGGGTCTGGATTTTCAAGATCGGGGCCAGCGCGGTCGGCGCACTTACCGGCACCAACTTCACGGTGAGGATGGCAGGCGGAGGCAACCCGTGTAACGCGTTTTGGTGGGTCCGCGACGGCGTGACCTTCTCAACTTCGACTCTGGTCGGCACCATTCTCGCGGGCGGGACTGACGGAGCTGTCAGCTTTACCGACACGAGCCTTACCGGCCGCGCCTGGGCAACCACGGCGGTGACCACGACACGCGGCAGCATCGTCGGTTGCACCGCTGCCGGTACCGTTCCGGGAACCAAGTGCAAGCCGGGCACGGGTAACGGCGAGGACGAGAATGCCGATCAGTCCAAGGACACAGCCGAGCAGTCTAAGGACACCGGGAATAGCAACAAGTCCGCTAGCACCACGGCTGGGGCCTCGCAGAGCTCCAATGGTGACAGCAAGGATGGGAACGGCAAGCAGGACAATGACGAAGGCAACAAGAGTGGTTGCGATTCAGACAACTCGAACCACGGTGACAATCAGTCCAAAGACAGCTAGGCATCCTGCCTACGCTTACAGCTGAGCCCATGAGGAGGGGACGCATCGCGTCCCCTCCTCGCTTTTCTAAGCCGGAGACATGCACGGTGGCTCGCGTGTCATCTAGAGCCATCGGCGCGTAGCCAGGCAACCGAGAGTTCCTCAAACGGGCCGTCCTACCAGGGGCCGGTAGAATCAATTGGCGCTGGCCCCCTGATCTTTCGTAAGGGATGAAGTTCTAGAGGTCATCCTCGGGGGGCCGTCGTTTCCCTTCTCGGCGACTTCGTGCTTGAAAACCGTTTGGGCACTGACCGGCTGGCGCGCGTAGAGTCGAATTGTGGGCGGCCGTCGGCTGCTCAGTGTCTAAGCCAAACGTCAAGCCCCTGCTGGGGTCGCCCTATGGGCGAGGAGGTTGCCGTGTACGGAACCATAGCCAAGATGAACCTGAAGCCGGGCGCCGAGGAAAAGATCATGCAGGTGATGGAGGGATCCCAGGCCGGCCGCGAGGGACATGTCGCGACCTATGTATTCAAGTCGGACGCGGATCCGAACGTCCATTTCGTGACCACCATCTTCGAGAGCAAGAGCGCATACAAGAAGTTCGCGGACTCGCCGGAGCAGGGCAAGCGCTTCCAAGAGATGCGGGAGCTCCTGGCCGCTGACCCGGAATGGCACGACGGAGAGGTCATCCACCACGACACCAAGGTCGAAGCGACCCGCTAGTCGACTTTCGCCAACCTTTCGCCTCGAGGTGGTCGCTTGCGCCGAGCGCGGCCGGCTGCCCGAGGCGGAGCGGGCCGAACCCTCGGGCGGTGCTCAGCGACACGGAGCGAATTCGGAGTGCCGACTCTGAGCTGAGTTCATTGATCTGTTAACCGCAAGGTTCACTGTTCAGATCATCCTTTGGAGCCAGAATCGAACTCGAATCGGATTATGTGCGGCCCGTGCGCATCGCCGCGCTGAGCTTTAACAGCAAGACCTGATCGATCCAGACGTTAAGCAACGAGCGCGAGTCCCATCGCCGCCGTGACTTCGTGCCCGCCCTCTCATGCGCACCGGCGCCAATTGGAGGCTCACTTGACTCGATTCCGCAGCGTGCGCCTCGTGAACATGTCGGCGGTCGTGGCGACGCTGACTCTGGCCTTGACCGGGACGGTTATGCACGTGGAAGCGGCAGGAACGTCCCCGAACTGGGTGCAGGTCAACTCGACTCAGGCACCGTCGGGCCGCGCCTTCGCGGCGATGAGCTATGACTCTGTTCGCGGCCGCACTGTGCTCTTCGGCGGCGCCCCAAATATCGGGCCCAACTTCTCCGACACCTGGGAGTGGGACGGCACCAACTGGACCCCGAGGACTCAGGCGGTATCGCCGCCCGCCTTGTTTGGAGCTGCAATGGCGTACGACAGTGGCCGAGCACGCTCAGTTTTGTTCGGTGGCTCCACGAGCAGTTCGATCGCATT
Source organism: Candidatus Dormiibacterota bacterium (assembly GCA_036513135.1). GTDB lineage: Bacteria > Chloroflexota > Dormibacteria > Dormibacterales > Dormibacteraceae > Palsa-870. The sequence continues at coordinate 14,057 of DATBZP010000062.1, forward strand.
CACGTCCGGTACGTGGGAGTGGGACGGCGCCACGTGGACTCAGAGAACCTTCGCCGTGTCCCCCCCCGCAAGGCTCTGGCATGCCGTGGCATACGACTCCGCGCGAGGCCGCTTGGTCCTCTTCGGAGGCGATGGTGCGAGCGGTGCGCTCGGCGACACGTGGGAGTTCGATGGCTCGAGCTGGACCGAGGTGTTTCCGGCAACCTCTCCATCACCTCGCTACGGAGAGTCGATGGCCTTCGACTCCGCCCGCGGCCAGATCGTTCTCTTCGGCGGGTGGGGATCGAGCGGGCGTCTTGGTGATACCTGGGAGTGGGATGGAACCACCTGGACTCAGCGCAGCCCGAGCTCAGCGCCTTATCCCCGGCTCTTTCACTCGATGGCGTTCGATTCGCAGGAGGGCAAGACAGTCTTGTTCGGCGGAGATCAGCTCCGGCCGAACACGCTCGGTCCGATCAACGACACATGGGAATGGGATGGGAGCCAGTGGACACTGGACTGGACGTCGGCTGCGCCCAGCCCTCGCTCCGGCCAATCACTGGCTTTCGACTCAAGCCGAGGGCGAGTCGTGCTTTTTGGGGGAACGAACGAAACCTTCTCGCAGGTCTTCTACAACGACACCTGGGAGCTCGGGACCGGGATTGTCACCCCTCCAGGCAATCCCACCGCCACCTTCAATCCCTCCAGTGTGGGCTTCGGGAATATGAGTGTTGGCGTCACGAGCTTTCCTTTTGCCGTGAGGCTGCTCAGCTCGGGGACCGGTCCGCTGTTGATTAGTTCGTTCTCGACGAGCGGAGACTTCTCCGTCGCCGGCACCGACTGCCCTATCTCGCCAAACCCGCTGGCGGCCGGCTCGTCCTGCATAGTGCTGGTGGCCTTTACCCCGACCGCGGTTGGGGACCGCTTGGGCACCCTCGTCGTTACTGACAACGGCCTCGGCGGAGCCCAGTCCATTTCCGTACTGGGAACCGGCACAGCTAACCAAGCAACACTCACGGTGAACTCCGCCACGGCGAGCTTCGGTGGCACTGCCTATATCAGCGCGAGCCTTACCTCCAACATAGGGCCCATTTACGGGGCATCCGTATCGTTCACGCTGCCCAACGGCGCTTCGGCGACGGTTCAGACCGACTTGTTTGGGATTGCGACCTGGGCTGCCGGGAGCGTGGCAGGCATCAATCCCGGCTCATACCCGGCTGGAATCCAGACGACCTTCGCGGGCAACCAGGGTTACATGAGTACGTCCGCGTCCGGAACTCTTACGGTGACCGCCCCGGTGCTGGATACCGGCCTGGCCCTTACCGGCGTGCCCGGCAACATCACGGTCAACGCCACCAGTCCGAGCGGAGCGGTAGTGGCTTATACCTCGCCAACAGTGGTTGACGATCTGGATTACGGCTGGGCGGCGACGATGAGCTGCACTCCCGCCTCCGGCTCCAGCTTCGCCATCGGCACCACGCTGGTGACCTGCACCGCGAGCGACTTAGACGACTCTCCTGGTCCGGTGAGCCAGAGCTTCACCGTCACGGTCAACGACACCGACCTGGCCCTTACCGGCGTGCCCGGCAACATCGCGGTCAGCGCCACCGGTCCGAGCGGAGCGATGGTGACCTACGCCGCGCCGACGGCGGCTGACGAGGCGGGTGACAGCCCGGCTGCGGCAGTGAGCTGCGCTCCGGCCTCGGGCTCGACCTTCGCCATCGGCACCACCACCGTGAACTGCACGGCGACCGATGCCGACGACGCTCCGGGCACAGCGAGTCAGAGCTTCACCGTCACGGTCAACGACACCGACCTGGCCCTCACCGGCGTGCCCGGCAACATCGCGGTCAGCGCCACCGGTCCGAGCGGAGCGGTGGTGACCTACGCCGCGCCGACGGCGGTTGACGAGGCGGGTGACGGCCCGGCGGCAACGGTGACCTGCGCTCCGGCCTCGGGCTCGACCTTCGCCATCGGCGCCACCACGGTGAACTGCACGGCGACCGATGCCGACGAAGCTCCGGGCACAGCGAGTCAGAGCTTCACGGTCACGGTCAACGACACCGACCTGGCCCTTACCGGCGTGCCCGGCAACATCACGGTCAATGCCACCAGTCCGAGCGGAGCGGTGGTGAACTACACCGCACCGACGGCGGTTGATGAGGCGGGCGACAGCGCCGCGGCGACGGTTAGCTGCATTCCCGCTTCGGGCTCGACCTTCGTCATCGGGGCCACCATGGTCACGTGCACGGCGATCAGTTCCGACGATGGCCAGACGACTGTAGCGGCCACGTTCAAGGTTGCTGTTCTGGTCGACCTTCGGCTGGCTGCTTCAGTCACTCCGAGCACTGCGACCACCGGGATGGTGGTCACGGGCAGCATCTCGCTGACCAACAGCTCATTCGTCAGTAGGACGGTGATCGTCGTGGCCACGTTCAGCCGCGTCAGCCCTAAGGGTCCGGTGACTGTCGCCAGTTATAAGGTCACGATCAATCTGGCGGCCGGCCAGACGGTGGCCCGATCGTTCACATTCAAGGTGTCAAGGGAGTCTCCGCAAGGCATGTACACGTTCTCCGCGAATGCGACTGACGTGACGGGCTCGGTCAGCTCCAGCGCGACATTCAAGGTCAGCTGAGACCTGGAAAGACGGCTCCGATAGCCCAGAGCGACTCAGCCCAGGTGCGCTTGCTGTAAGGCCGTCTCGAGCGATTGTGCGTAGGACTGACTCGTGTAGGTCGCTCCGCTGATGATGTCGATGTTTGCGCTCTGTGCTTGCAATACCTCTGTGCGGAGCATCGGCCCGACGACCGAGCTGATGTATGCCGATTCCGCTCGATCGGTTGGAAGAGTCACCGCCTGGACGTCGCTGATGTGCCCGTTGGAGATCACGACGCGCACGACCACGTCGCCAAAGCGATTGGCAACGTCGGACCCGGTGAAGGTGCCATTGATGACGGCCGGCCCTGATGGCGATGGCGATGGCGATGGGGATGGCGATGGGGCGGTCGTCGCCGAAGGCGACGGCGATGCGCCGGGCGTCGCCACAGGCGAAGCCGACGGAGTAGGTGCGCTTGGGGTTGGAGGCACTGCCGCCAACACTCCCAACCGCAGCGGGGCGGTTTTGTAATTCAGGATCGAAGCGACTCCAACAATCGTGATGCCGGTCACGATGACTGCTCTTCTCATTGCAAGCGAAATGCCTCCGTGCGGATTTGATCAGAAGGTACCCCAATTGCCTTCAGAGACGTGCGGACGGCCGCCGCCATTCCAATCGGTCCGCATACATAGACAACGCGGTCAGCTATGTCTGGGACGAGCCGGGTCATGGTCGCGGGTGAGAACCACGAGTCGCGGCGTGTTTGCCGGCCGCCGGTTTGGGTGACAAGGTAGTCGACCCGGACTCCATGGCGGGCAGAAAGGGCATCGATCTCGTTCTTGAACACAAGGTCGCCCACGCTGTGGGCGCGGTAGAGGACCCGAACATCGAATCCGTCGGCCGCCATCTCCTCGGCAAGCGGCCGGATTGGGGTGATGCCGATCCCGCCGGCGATGAGCAACACCTTGGGGTTCAGCGGTCGCTCGGTGAACTTACCGAAGGGGCCGTCGACGAGTATCGGGGTGCCGGGCTTCAGGGTGTGGATGGCGCTCGTGAAATCTCCGATGCTCTTCACTGTGATGCGCAGGCGCCGTCCATCAGGGACTGCGGAAATCGAGAAGGGGTGAGCTTGCCACCAGCGTTTTCCATCCAGAAATCGCCACATGGCGAACTGGCCCGCCTCCGCCTCGAACTGGTCCAGGTCGCGGCCCGTGATATAGACGGAGAAAACGCCGCGCGCCTCTTTCTCCACAGAATGGACGCGAAAGCGGTGGCGCCAGTAACTGGCCAACGGTCCAACCACGCGAAACAGGACGAGGGAACCCCCGACGAGGACGTATAACGCGCACCAATACCAGACAAACGCCGGGTTCCCGGCGAAGTCGACCCCGGTCGCCAACTGGTGGCTGAAGGCCAGCGCCACCGCGAGATAGGCGTAGAGGTGTATGAAGTACCAGGTCTCGTACGCCATACGGCGTGCCGCTATCGTCACCGACATCACCGCCACGGCGACGAACATTCCGAGTGAGACAATCGCCGCCAGCAGGCCCTGGTAGCTGCTGATGAAGTCGCCCAGCTGACTGGCCACGTCCTTGCCGTCGCCGAGCTGATAGCCGAGTGTCTGGAAGACCGCGTGGCCCATCAGCAGCGCGATCACGAGGTAGCCGTTCCATTTATGCAGCACTGCCATCCGCTCCAGGCCGAACGCGCGTTCCAGCCACGGGAGCCGCGCCATGAGGAGCAGCTGCCAGAGGACGAGGTAGGTGCCGAGCAGCCCCGTCACCCGGCCCAGACCGTTGAATCCGTTGGATGCGCTTCGCGTGATCTCGAAACCCGAGCTGAACCACCAGAAGCCGAGGATCACGACTGCGTTGAGCGCGAGCAGGGCGTACGCAAATCCAGGCGTCGACCACGCCGAAGCAGATGCAGCTCGGCGAGGCACGAAGGCGGCGTCAGTTGGGTTCGCCAGCTGCTTCAAATCGATGCCGTTCACGGTAGCCGGAGTTCCTTGGAGAAGGCTGGGAATTGCCGAACCCATAACATCCATACGGAAACAGCACGTTGGCAGAGATCAGCAAGCGCGAATCCGAAGCATCTTCATCGGGCGTTGACGCCAATGAGCGCCTGACCTCGCTCACCGGAGCACTCCTCGTGCTCCTGCTCGCCCTGCTGGGAATCACCGTACTCAGCGTCAGGAGTCTGCTTCCCCAGCACTTCTTGCTGGGCTTTCTCGTCATTCCGCCGCTGGCCCTGAAGATGGCGTCCACCGGCTATCGCTTCGCGCGTTATTACAGTGGCGATCCCCTGTACCGCCGCGCCGGGCCGCCGCAGGTGCTTCTGCGGCTCTTGGCGCCGATCGTCGTCGTATCGACGGTCGCCATCTTCGCGACTGGGATCGAGCTGTGGCTATTCGGGCTGCGCTTCGGCAGCGTCTGGATCGAGGCTCACAAGCTGAGCTTCGGGGTCTGGCTTCCGGTCACCGGCATTCATGTTCTCGGGCACCTGGGCCGCACCGGCCGGGCTGCCGCGGACGAATTCTCATCCTCGACTTTCGCCCATGCCATGAGCCGGCGGTCGCTCGTGATCGGAAGTCTCGTCGCGGGCGCCGTGCTGGCCATCGCCAGCCTCACCTACGCGACCCCGTTCATCTTCTTCGGGGATGGTGGCTAGGGGCTCGCGCAGCGCATCGAACCCCGCTGTGTACGAGGCGCGAAGCTGTTTATCGATGGCGAACGCCTCGTAGCCGGCGGCCCGACTCACGAACTCGAGACCTGAAATTCCCATCGCGACGCCTGCGGTCGCGTAGACGTCCGCCTGGAGGATGTCCGGCCCCACGACCGTAAAGCTGAGCAGCGCATCGGCCGGTTTGCCCGTGTGCGGGTTGAGGATATGCTCACCCTTCTCGTAAGTGCCCGACGTGGCGACCGCAAGACCGCTGACCAACACGACGCAGGCGAACTTGTCCCGTTCCACCGGATGTCGCACCCCCACCCGCCAGGGCCCACCCTCGGCGTTTCGACCTCGGGTCTGGACGTCGCCGCCGGCGTCAACGAAGAAATCACGGTAGCCGTGGGCGTCGAGGATCGAGCAGGCGCGGTCGATGGCCCAGCCCTTGATGAGACCCGAGGGGTCAAAGCGTCCGGCGATCCAGGGCGAGAAATAGCCCTCGGTCGCCAGCTCGTACATGCGGCAGAGGTCAATCGCCTGCTTCACCAGTTGACCTGAGTCCTCAGGCCTAAGCTCGGCCCGGTTGATCCGGCTCACCTCACTTCCCGCAATGAATGGGCTGAAGGTCCGGTCGAGTAGGGCGAAGTCCTCGAACACCTTGTCCAGGGCCTCGCTCTGCGCCAAATCGTCGACCACGTGCACAGTGACGGGCATTCCCATCACGTCCTGGACTCGCCGCACTGCTCAAAGCAGTATGGCCACGACCACCGAAGCGCGACCGCCGATGGTCGGGGGGATCAGTGGGTGTCCGGGGCTACGTTCTCCAGCAGCAGCGCGAGCCGCGGGCATGTCGCAACCGCGCGGTCGGCCAGGCGCAGCAGGTCGTCGCCTTCGATGGGGCCAGAGCTCACAATCGGAAAGCCCCAGTCGTCGAGGGAGATGACCTCGGGCACGATCTCGGCACAGTAGCCATACCCGTCGCACAAGACCGGGTTCACTCGCAATCGGCGCCGGATCCCTTCGCTCACCGCCAACCCTGTCCGGGTGCCGGTGGTGGCGGGAAGCCAGCGACATTCGCTCCATAGCAACGCTGCCTGGAAACGTGCACGCTCAGGTGATCGTTGAAGACGGTCAGCGCGCTGGACAGCATGCCCACCGCCCCGTCCGGATGGTGGCAGGCCCCGCGTCCGCGAACCATGTCCACCCAGCGCCGTACCCGATCCAGATCGCTGGGGACCGCGTTCGAGACGGCTATCCGCTCCATCGTCTCGGCTATGGCGCCCAACCCATTGACGCAGGGACCGCACTGACCGGAGTTTTCGGCCGCCAGATAGCTGAAGATGCGAGCCGCTTCCACGACTGCGCAGCCGCCCTGTGGCAACACGGCCAGCACTCCGCAGCCGAGGGAAGCCCCGTGCGCCGAGCGCAAGGTATCGACATCAAGCGGCAGGTCCTGAAGCAGGTTGGGCGGCAGCCAGGATCCGAAATATCCCCCCAGCAGTGCTCCGCCGGCTGGCGTCACCGTTCCGCCTGCTGCCTCGAGGACACCACCCAGCCGCGCTCCCAGGTCGACCTCATATACGCCAGGATGCTTGACGTTGCCGCACAAGGTCATGAGGGTGCTGCCTGGGGAGGACTCCGTGCCCAGCTTCCGGAACCACTCGGCGCCGTAGCGGGCGATCATCGCGGCATGGGCGAGAGTCTCGGCATTTTGCACCAGGGTCGGATGATCATTGACGCCTTTCTCGGCCGAGCGTTGCAGAGTGAACTTGGGCTTGGACGGACCACCTGAGGCGCGGTTGACGACTGCCGACGACTCTCCGGCGATGTAGCGGTGCGCCGTCCGCACGATACGGATCGGAGGTTCCGCCAGGCCCGCCCGCACCCGTTCTTTCACCGCGCGCTGCAATGTCAGCTCCGTGTCCTTGGTTCCGCGCGAGAGGTACAGGACGATGTCGTCCGCGCGGAGGGTCTCTGCCGCGAGCACCGCACCGTCCAGAACCAGGTGGGGGCGAAATGAGATCAGCGTGCGGTCCTTAGCACTGAGCGGCTCACCCTCGGACGCATTGATGACCACCACGGCGTGCCCGTCCGAACTATCCGCGACGGCGGCCCACTTGCGCCACGTTGGGAACCAAGCGCCTCCCCGACCGCGCAGACCGCTCTTCTTGAGTACGTCCACCAGCAGTATTCCCCCGGGGGGGCGCGCTCCCAGGCGGCGTTGGTGGTCAGCGATGCTTTCGTGACCCCCACCTTGACCGGGCCCGGCCGTGAGTCTGCGGCCGACAGCCGGGCGAGAGCTCGGCGGAGCCTCGACGCCTCTTTGTACGGCGTTCAGTTCAATGGACCGGAAGTTATCAGTTGCCCCGTGATCTGGCCACCCCCGTTCAGGACCGATCCTGGGCCGTCCAGCGCGATCGTGAGCCGCGCAGTGCCGCACACCACGTACAGCGAGGTGCCGACGGTGGCCGGCACTGCGCATAGGACGCGTCCGTCCCGGGCGATCGTGACTACCGGAAGCGTCTCGCTGCTATTTGGAGAGCGCACCGCGATCGTAAGTCCGGTATCCACCATGTCGCGCATCGAGATCTGGACATTACCTGAGCTGTCTCGCGCCACGACGCCGGCGAGAGGATCGCTGAAGCCACCGGGCCCGGGGTGGACAGGCCCCGGCTTGACAGCGACCACCTTGACCGGCGGAGTGCCGGCCTTGGCCGCCCATCCCGGCTGAAAGGGACCCGTGAAGGCCCAAACCCCCGCGCCCACCAGGAACGCCGCAACGACGATCGAGGCCGAGGCGCGAACCGGTCTTGTCGCTGGCCGGCCCTGGCGGAGGCGAAAAACGAGAGCGAACAGCACGGCCACGATGCACGCGGTGACGACTGCGATCAGCCACGGCGCCTGCGCGTCGCTGCCGGTGCCCAGTCCGTGGATCACGGCCAGCGGCCACGAGGCATACGCCGCCCAATGGATGAGCCGCCAAAGGCGCGAGCCCACGCGATCCCGCAACAGACTCGTCCCTGCCACCCCGACCAGAATCCACGTGGCTGCCACACCGAGCCCCAGCCAGACGGGCCGGTAGGCGGCTCCAACTGGAATGATCACGTCGCGCACGCTGATGTGCGCGAAAGGATCGAGGACCGTGGTGACGATGTGTGCAGTGAGGAGGAAGATCGCCAGCAAGCTCAGGTTGCGATGCAGGTCTGCTGCCACGAAGGCCGGGGTCCTCGCGCCAACCCATCCTGTCGCAGTCACGATGCCGAGCACGACCGCACCTGTCAGCACGAGCAGAGTTGCGGCGCCGAGTCCCCGGGTTGCGTACCAGTACCAGCTTGGTGAGTCCGCTGCCGCGGCCGCAGCCGCCAGCAGGTGCGCGGTCATGAGGCCGACGCGCGCCAGCCCCCAGCGAACCGAACCCGTCCGGCGGTGTCGACGAGACGCGCCGGAAGCTTGAGACCATCGAGCCAGGCCGGTCCGCGGTCGCCCATGATCAATGCGGCAGTGGCCGCCGCGTTGGCCTCCACGCAAGTCGCCGCGGCGACCGAGACCATCGCCCATGGAGTCTGCGCGGGCAGGCCTGTGGACGGGTCGATGATGTGGTGCAGCTCGATCCCGCCGCGACGCCAGCGGCGCGACGTGGTGCCTGAGGTGGCGAGCCCGCCATCGAAGATGACGACATCCTGCCACTCGTCGCTGTCGTCGTCCAGAGCCACCCGAATGGGCCAACCGCCGTCGGGCGCCGGGCCCCGAACCGCGATGTCTCCGCCGCAGCTGACGGCGACGGACACGCCCAGGCTTTCGGCCACCGTGGTGGCAGCCCTATCCGCTGCCCACCCTTTGCCACTGGCCCCAAGATCGAGGCTGACGCCGGCCGGCAGCCTGACCGTGTGGGCGACAGGGTCGTAGGCCAGCGCCCGCCACCCGATCACCCGGCGTACGCGAAGCTCAAGCGGAGGTCCCTCGCCGGGAAGGTCGCGGAAGGTGACCGTGTATCCGGCGTCCTCGACGCACTTTCCGACAGTCAGGTCGACCAGGCCTCCCGTCATCTCTGCTGAGTCCAGCGCCGCGACGATGGCCTCTTCCAGGAGCGGGGAAAGGACGATGTCGCCCCCGCCACTGTGGCTGTTGACGCGGGAGAGCTCAGAGTCCGGGCGGAATCGGCTGCAGACCTCATCGATCTCCTGAAACTGCGCCTGTACGAGCGCCATCGCAGTGGGCAGGGCGGCTCGGTCATCGACCACCACTGTGTTCTTGGTGGCCATGCAGATGAACGAGTCGAAGCTCAGCACGGCTTGGAGGGCGTGGACGTGCAAGCCGGCGGGGGAGGAGGCGGAGGAGCCGGTGCGGGAGCCGCCCCCGGGGGCCGCGGCGCGGAGCCTGCCGGCGCCGGCGCTCGCGCTGCCGCTGACCCCGACGACCCGCCCTGGTAGGGGTGATGAACGATGGTCTGGATCACCGTTGGTGGCTTTTGCACCGGCGCCGCCGTGGCGGGCACCACCGGGACAACCGCCGGCGTCGGCACTGGCGGCTTGCCGGAAAAGTACGCCAGAGAGAGGTTCGAGAAGGTCCAGCTCAAGCCCAGGGCACAGGCCGCCCCAGCGAAGGTTCCCAGACGGACGAACCAGATCGCGCGGTCACGGGTGGTTTGCTCTGGTGTCTGTGCCATCAAATCCTCAATCGTGGGGGGGCGGCGACCCATGCGGCGTCGGCCGTGGGGACGGGGACCGGCGCGGAGTTGGGCTGGGATGCGACACGGGCGCCGGGGGCGGCGGGGGCGCGGCGGCCGGCGGCGCCGGCTGAGCCCGCCTCGGCGGGGCCGGGTCATAGACGTCGACGACCTGGTGTACGGCCGCAACCGGCGGGAACAGCGTATGCGCGTCAAGGGGCTGAGCGGTGTTGTTGTGGATTTGCGTCGTGACCTGCGCCCCGAGCGCGGTAACCAGGCCTGGGCCCACCAACGCGATGAGCCCTGACACCGCTCCTGCACCCAGCACGAGCAAGAGGAACTGCCAGGCCCGGTTCCTCTTTGGCTCCTGCTCCTGAGAGCCGTTTTGGCCTCTTCCTCGAGTAGCGAGTTTGCGAACGATCATGTCGATCTCCCCTTCTTACGCCCCGGCGACCGTTGGTCGGCGCTGTCGTTACACCTAAAACGTCCGGCGCGGCCAAAGTCGGAATCCCTTGAGCGCTAGAACGGTACCTCCGGCGGTAACTTGCTGCGCCTGGATATCACACTTAACGATCGATTGCGTTGGTGGACCAGGATTCCGCGGGATGCCTATTGAGGGGGGCACCGGCGGTGGGCTTGCAAAATCCAAGCACACGGGGGTCGGCGTCGCGACGAATTGCAAACGCTGGAAGTGTGAAACGCGCGCTTGATCCTTGTAAAATCCGAGCGCATGCCAAAGCCAGGGGTGGCGGGTAAGCGACATGGACGGGGCTTGGTCAGCAGGAGCGGAAAAGCTCCCGGCTCGCGTGGTGCGCGCCGGCTTGAACTGCGTGACGCGGACCTTGCCATTCGCGAGCACCTCGCCCGCGAGCTCCACGACCGCGTCGCGCAGACACTGGCGACGATGCTCATCGATCTAGAACGATTCAAGTCAGATCAAACGGGCCGCGCGAGCGTACTGCGCCAGGTCGATCTCCTCCAGGAGTGGACTCGAGACGCCCTGACCAATGTGCGTGATCTCGCCTATGACCTGCGAGGCGAGGCTGTTGCCGGCGGCGACTTTCCAACCCTCCTCCGCAGTGGGCTGCTCGAGCCCTTTGCACAGCGGACTGGCATCGAGGTGCGGATGGTCGTGGCCGAAGACTGGCCGACCCAGCTGCCGGCCGCCACTGCGGTTGACCTGTACAGGATTGTGCAGGAGGCGCTGCAAAACGCCTACAGGCACAGCGGCGCCAGAGAAATCGAGGTCAACCTCGGGCTGAGCCCGGCGCGGGGCCTGATCGAAGTCAGCGTGACCGATGACGGCCGCGGCTTGCCGGCGGTTGGCGAGCTGCGTCCAGGCCTCGGTATCCTCGGAATGCGGGAACGTGCCACTCTCCTGGGCGGTGATCTGGAGACGGCGCGGAACGCATCTGGCGGTACCGCGATCCGAGTTGCGATCCCGATCTCGTGAGCGCCCCGGCTTGGCTAGCCAGGCGCGTCGCCGCTTAACGCGGTTGGCTCTTCACCACGACATCGTCGAGCCTGTGCTGCAATTTGCCCAGGGCTTCCGCGGAGATCGGAAGGTCCTCGACCCACGCGAAGATCGCATCCACCATTCGTTGCCAGGCCGCCACCTGCCTCGCCATGTTCTGTCCCCAATAGGACTTGGACCAACCCGAGCCGGCAAGCCAGCCGGCCACGGCACAGCAAAACGCCCCGGTGCCGACTTCCAGCCAATCGAGCCACCGCGTCGGCCCGAGCTGCGCGAGCGTGAGCAGCCCCAACCCCAGGTTTGCGGTCACAAACAGCGGGAGCAGCACTTTGAAGAACCGAGTATCTCGCTTGCGAGCCATATAAATCCCCTTGCCACGCCTGTTGGCGCGAGTGCGCGCCTGTCCAGAAGACAATGACAGCCGGACCCCAGAGTTCACATGGGAGGAATGTCCCAGGGTCGGGACGACTGGCCACCGTCTCCCGGGAGCCGGCCAAGCGCTTGTTGGCGACCAAGGCACCAGGTGGCCAGGGGAAACCAGCTCGAGCCGCGGAGCCACAGCTGGGTCTCCAGTCGACGGCCTCGGTAAGCGCGCTCCGCGTCGGGATCATCGATGACCATCCCGTCTACCGCCTGGGCCTTCGCCGGGCCCTCCAGCGATCAGAGCTCTCGGTAGTTTGGGACCTCGGGTCGGCAAGCGACCTGGCCCGAATGCTGAAACAGGCGCCGGTCGACGTGGTGCTGATGGATGTCAACCTCGGGGGCGGTGTCGACGGGGTGACTGCCACCGAAGCGCTTCTCCGCGAGGGCCATCGGGTGAAAGTGGTGCTGACCAGCGCCCTGGCCGATCACGAACGGCTGATGAGCGCCTCCGCCGCCGGCGCGGCTGCCTATCTCCCGAAGGACCTGACGGTGCTCGAGCTGCTGGGCGCCTTGCGGAGCGTGGCTCGCGGTGAGAAGCAGATCGCGGGCGATCTCCTCAGCCAGCTCAACGGAGGACGGGTGCTCGGCCGCCGCCGGCCCTCGCGGGACCCGGAGAGCCGGCCGCGGCTGCTGACCGCCCGTGAGGCGCAGGTCCTGGGGGAGGTCCGTCAAGGGCGGACCAACCGCGAGATTGCCAGCAAGCTGGGCATTTCCCTCGGCACCGTGAACAAACACGTGCAGCAGGTCTTGAAGAAACTGAAGGTTCGCAACCGGGCACATGCAGCCACGGTTCGATAGGGCCCCGTGATCACCGCCCGCACGGCGATGCAATTCCACGCAGAAAATCGAACATGGTCAGTTCTGACCATTGACTACGCGTCTAAATGGCCTTTAAGTGTGAGGGTACTTATTTCGATTCCGTAATCACGTTCATCTAGGGAAGGAAAGGGAGGAGACCTCGAACATGCGAGGTCAGGTTAGGGGTAACGTCGTGCCTGCGCGGCCGTCGGTTGGACAAGTCCAAACCGAGCAGGAGATCAAACAGCATGTGGCCCGCGAGCTGCACGACCGGGTCGCCCAGACGCTGACCGGGATGCTCATGGAGCTTGAGACCTTCAAGTCGCAGCAGTTCGGTCGGGCGAGCGTTTTGCAGGAAGCAACCGAGCTTCAGGACTCCACCCGCCAGGTTCTTCAGAGCATCAGGGAGATGCTGTACGACCTCCGGGGAGAGTCGTCGTCCGAGGAGAGCTTCGTCAGCACCCTCCAGGGCCTGCTCGGCAAGTTCGAGGAACGGACCAGGATCGCGGTCGAGCTGATCGTTTCGCCTTCCTGGCCGCTCAAGCTGCGCTCGGCGGCCGCCTTGAATCTCTACCGAATCGTCGAAGAAGCGCTCACCAACATTCGGCTGCACAGTGGAGCCCGCAGCGTGCGGGTTGCGCTCGACTGGCTTGGCGGCAGCGAGCTGGCGGTGGTGGTTCGCGATGATGGCGCCGGCCTGGCCTCGTCTGAAACCCTGAGCATCGGTGGGATGGGTGTGCTGGGCATGCGCGAACGAGCGGTGCTGCTAGGCGGCCAGCTCACCGTCGAGAGCAATCCTGGTGAAGGCACGACGATCCGGGCGGTCGTCCCGACGGCGGCGCTGTGTTAAGCACCCCCGTGAAGGTCGCCACCCGAGTCCTGATCGCAGACGATCAGACGCTCTTCCGGTCCGGCTTGGCGAGGCTCCTGGACGAAGACCCACGCGTGGAGGTCGTCGGACAGGCCGTTGACGGCGCCGACGCGGTCAAGCAGGCGGTGAAGCTCAAGCCTGACGTTGTCTTGATGGATCTCAAGATGCCGAACGTGGATGGCATAGAGGCGACCCGCCAGATCAGAGCGCAACTTCCCGACATGAAGATTCTCATTCTCACCACCTTCGACGCCGACAATCATGTGATCCAGGCGCTCGAGGCCGGCGTGAGGGGCTACGTGCTCAAGGACTCGTTGGCGGAGGCGATCATCACAAGCATCCAGGCGGTGGTCGCAGGCGAGCGCGTGATGGCAGGTGCGGTCGCCAACCGCGTGCTGGACATGCTGACCGGCGCGGCCACGCCCAAGGAGTTCTACGACGGCCTTACCGCTCGTGAGGTTGAAATCCTCAAATTGCTGGCGACCGGGTTGGCCAACAAACAGATCGCCTACCGCCTCAAGATCAGCGAGAAGACTGTCCGCAACCACGTCAGCAACATGTACCAGAAGCTCAACATCTACGACCGCTCCCAAGCGGTGCTGTATGCCGTACGTAAGGGACTCGTCGAGGTATAGAGCCGGCCCGGAACCTGAGAGGACAAGCGCGACTCTGTCCCACAGCTAGTACGACGATCCCATTACCCAATCGACGGCGCAGACCTACATTGCTCGTGTGGTTGTTGTCCCCGGCACGCGTGTACAAGCCGGCGCAACCAATGATCTCGGCTCTTCAGAAGCACCCGGAGTGCTGGTCATCGACCGGCAGCCTTTGTTTCGAGCGGCACTGGCGAGGCTGCTGTCGGCACCCCCGGTCCGGGCTCGAATCGAGGTTGTGGATGATTCTCGAAGTGGGCTTGAGATTGCCAAGCGTGGGGGGATCCAGCTTGTCTTCTGTGACATCGTTATCACTCCGATCTCCGCGCTCGAGCTCGCCAACGAGCTCTCTAGGCTCGAGCCCGCGATCCCGCTGATCCTCCTTGGAGATCGTGACGATGGGGAATTGATGACCAACGCGCTCCAGTCGAACGTGGCGGGGCTCTTCACGAAAGACTGCGCCCTTGACGAGTTCTTGGTCGGTGTGCGGACGGTGATGTCAGGACATCGCGCGGTGGGAGCCAACCTGATGGGCCAGATGTTGGATCGGCTCGCCGCAAAGTCGCGCGACACCCGGCGTCCTGGCGGACAGCTCTCGCCGACCGAGCTGGACATCCTGACGATGGTTGGCGAGGCGAAGTCGATCCCGGTCATTGCTGCGGCTCGCGGCATCAGCCCCAAGACAGTGCGCAATCACCTCGCCAGCATTTACCGAAAGCTGGATCTCCGCAACCGCACGGAGGCCATGCTGTGCGCCGCCCGAATGGGCCTCAAAGCCGACTAGGCGCCCAGACTCCTGCCCCAGGCGATCTGGGACAAACGACCCAGGGCGGCGGGCAATTCCCTATTACTAAACGGGGCTGGGGCACGCAACATCAAGGGGTGCTTGAGCTCGACGACGCCCCGCTGGCTGGCGCGCGATCGCCCGAACTGCGGCTCGGAGAGATACTGATGGCCGAAGGCATCATCGGCGAGGATCAGCTGGGGCGTGCTCTTGCCACGCAAAGGGTTACCCTCGCGCCGCTCGGCAGCGTGCTCGTCAAGCAGGGCGCGGTGCACGAGGACAGGTTGACCCTCGTGCTGAGCGTTCACCTCGGCGCCCCGATCGCAGACCTGAAGAACGGCGAGGTCGATGCCGAGGTGGCACGGTTGGTGCCCGAAGACTTTGCCCGCCGCCACCTGGTACTTCCACTCGGCCGCGATCACGGCCACGTGGCTGTCGCAATGGCCGACCCGAGCAATCTGCCTCTCCTGAACGACATCCGGCTCATCATCGGCTTGCCGGTTGCCCCTTACATCGCTAGCCCCTCAGACATCTTGGCCAACCTCAGCCGCGTTCACAGCATGCGGCCGCGCCTGCAGCAAGCCGCCCAAACGCTGGAGGAGTCGCGGCCCCAGTTGGGGTTCGATCGCGTGACGACCCTCGAGCTCGCGAGCATCACCTCCAACTCGCCGGCGGTCGAGATCGTGAACCTGCTCATCACCCAGGGGCTGCGCGATCGGGCTTCTGACATTCACATTGAGCCCCAGAAGGATTTCCTGAGGGTACGGTTCCGGATCGACGGGGTGCTGCAGGACATGGCGCACCTGCCGAGCGCGACGGGGGCGGCACTCGCGTCCCGCGTGAAGATCATGGCCGGCATGAACATCGTCGAACGAAGGCGGGCGCAGGACGGCCAGATCAGCGTCAACGTGGACTCGCGTGAGCTTGATGTCAGGGTGGCGACCATCGAGACGATCTGGGGCGAAAAGTTGGTGATGAGGCTCCTCGACCGCAGCCGCTCGCTCATCACCCTTCCCCAGCTCGGATTCTCGCGGGGCGCTTACAGCGAGTACCACCGAATGCTGCACTCGCCGTACGGGATGATGATCGTGTCGGGCCCCACCGGCAGCGGTAAGACGACAACGCTATACGCGTCGATCCACGAGCTCGATCAACAGGTGCGCAACATCATGACGATCGAGGATCCCGTGGAGTACATGTTCGACAACATCAATCAGAGCCAGATCAACAAGCTGGCTGACATCAGTTTCGCGAACGGGCTACGGGCGATCCTTCGCCAGGACCCGGACATCATCCTCGTCGGCGAGATCCGGGACCGCGAGACCGCTGAGATCGCGGTCCAGTCTGCACTGACCGGTCACCTGGTCCTGTCATCACTCCACGCGACCGATGCTGTGGGCGCGTTGCTGCGGTTTACGGACATGGGCATTGAGGGCTTCTTGATCGCGTCCTCGGTGATCGCGATCGTGGCCCAACGCCTGGTTCGAAAGACCTGTGACGGCTGCAAAGCACCGCATCCGCCCAACACAGAAGAGCTTGAATTTGCGGCTTCACTCGGAATGCCGGCGCCGGAGTCGCTTCACCACGGCGAGGGCTGCAGCCGCTGCAACATGACCGGGTACTACGACCGCATCGGGGTCTTCGAGGTTCTGACCATGAACGACGACATCAAGCGCCTCGTCATCGCCAAGGCAAGCCACCAGGAGATCCTTGTCCATGCCGTCAAGGGTGGGATGGTGCCGCTGCGGGTGGACGCGTGGCACAAGATCAGTGCAGGCGTCACCACGGTCTCGGAAGTCTTACGAAGCGTCTACATCCTCTAGTCGGAGGTTCAGGGCCATAAGCAAGTTCGCATACCGCGCCTATTCACCTCGAGGCGGCCTCGAGGAGCGGGTCATCGCCGGCAACACTGCCGCGGCCATCCAACGCAATCTGATGGCAGCCGGCTACCGCGTGGTGTCCGTGCGTCCGGCGAGAAACGGCTGGCACTGGGTCTACCGCGAGCTCCCGACCTTCTTTCGCGTAAGCACTGCCGATCTCATTCTCTTCTCGCGCCAGCTCTCCACCTTCCTCAGGGTCGGAGTGCCGATCACGGACGCGATCAAGCTGCTTTCAGGCGCCTCCGGTTCGGGAGCGTTCCGCGCAGCGCTCGAAGACATCTGCGAGGACCTCGACGCGGGCGAGGCTTTCTCGACCTCGATCCAGCACCACCCAAACGTCTTCAACAAGCTCTACGTCGACATGGTCCGCGCGGCTGAATACAGCGGCACGCTCGACAAGGTACTGGCCCAGGTCGCGGCGTACCTCCAGCGGCAGGACACGGCCATCAAGAAGCTGCGGAGCGCGATGATCTATCCCGCAATCATCCTCCTGCTGGCGCTGGCGGTATGCACGATCCTGATCGTCTTCGTGCTGCCGAACTTCGTGTCGATGTTCCACGAGTTCCGGGCTCAGCTGCCCCTCCCGACCCGCATCCTCCTATCGGTCGGGGTCTTCGCTCAGGCGTGGCGGATCCAGATACTGCTTGGCCTTTTCTCGTTCGTCGCCGCCGTCGCGCTGTTCATGCGGAGCCGGCCGGGCCACCTCTTCTGGGACTACTTCCTGCTTCGACTTCCGGTGCTGGGAGGCATCGTCAGGTATGGCATCATCGAGCGCTTCACTCGAACGCTGGCAACGATGCTCAGGGCGGGCATCCCGATCAGCCAGACTTTCGATGTCGCCATCGCCGCCTCGGGCAACATCAAGTACCGCCGCGGTCTCGAGTCGGTCAAGTTGCGAATGGTCACCGGCGACGGCTTCTCCGGGCCTCTGGAAGAAACCGGCCTATTCGCGCCGATGATGATTCGCATGATCAAGGTCGGCGAGGAGACGGGAACGCTCGACTCCAGCCTGGAGCAGATCGCCGATTTCCTGAGCGAAGAGATGGACTACAAGGTCCGGAACATGATCGCCCTCATGGAGCCGGCCCTGGTCATCGCGGTTGGCGGTGCGGTCGGCTTTGTCGCGGTTTCTGTGATCCTTCCGATGTACGGTCTGCTCAAAGCCGTCCACTGATGCGACGGCTGCTCACTGGGTGGCCGCGCAACCGGCGGCAGGCGCAATCCGGCGCGACGCTGGTCGAGCTCCTGGTCAGCGTCGTGATCATGGGGTTGGCTCTGACGCTGATCATCGGAACGTTCAGCACCGGTCTTCTCGACTCCTCGGTTGCCAAGCGCAATACAGCCGCTGTTGCAGTGGTGCAGTACGAGCTGGATCAGATCAGCGGCGGCGCATACAACGCCTCGGCGCACCCGTATTCAGACTGCTTTGCGACCGAGGACGCCAGCACTTCGCCCATGACTCTCCCCACCTTTCAAGGTGCATGCCAGGGCAGCTCATACACGCTGCGGGTCGATGTGACCGTCGTTCCGGGCCCAGCTCCCAACACCCAACTGTGGTCGGTTGCGGTCGCCTCGTGGCCGAGTGGCGCCAATGTCGGCAACTCTGTCCAGATCGTCAAGGGAAACCGGTGAGGACCCGACTCGAGCACTACTCGACGAGCCAGGGCGGCTACACGCTCGTGGAACTGATCGTCGCCTCCGCGATCGGCCTCTTGGTCATGACCGGGCTCACCTCGGTGGTGCTGACCACGTGGCAAGCCGGGACGGTCGCAACGAGCCGGATCGAAGCGAGCAGCCAGATCCGCAACTTCCAGTTCGAGGCCTACGACGACTTCGCGCTGAGCGGCGTGCCCGCCATCAGCAGCTGCACGTCGGGCGACCTGCCGCCTTGCACGATTGCGCTATCAGGGTTGAAGGCATCAAATTCAACACCGCCGGTTCCGGTGCCCTACCAGGTCAAGTACACGTGGGATGGCGCCAATCTCGATCGACAGATAGGAAGCAGCTCAAACCATGCGGCCACGAATGTGACCGCATTCTCGGCTTACATGTCCGGAACCGCCCCGTATCAAACGGTCGTCGTGACTCTGACCGTGACCGTGCAGTCCTACGCCGAGACGCAGACATTGCGCTTCCATCCGCGGGTAAATTCGTGAAGGCGCACCGCGCTCTCCTCGCGGACAGGAGGCGGTCACAGCGTGGCAGCGTGCTGAGCGCAGTGCTCATCATGGTCGCGTTCCTTGCGATCATCTCGGGCGCCCTGATGACCGAGCTCTCGACCAACTTCCTGCTCTCGAATGACCTCGTCAATCGGGTGCGCACGGAGGCAACGGTGAACTCAGCCGTCGAGCTCGTCTTAACCCAACTTCAGAACGTGCCGCTCAACGCCAGCTGCCCGACTCCCGGCCAGTTTTCACTCAACGGCCAGACCGCTGCAGTCTCTTACGTGAGCTGCGCGCCGACAGTCGACAGGAGCTCGCAGCAATTCGAGTCGGTGGCACGCTCGTCGCAGTTCACGATCGACGGCACGCATGCAGTGCTGCCGGGGCTCAACGACTACGTCGTGGGCGACTCTGGCGGTTCTGTCTTCGACTACCCGTACGGGAGCGACTCTCCACGGTGGAGCCTGCGTCTGGGCGGGACCGTGACGGCAACGCCACTGGTCATGCCCGACCCGAGCAATAGTGGTCAATTCCTGGACTTGATCCCGGCGTCGGGCTCCGCCTGCGAACCAGCCGCTTTTTGTGTGAGCGTGCGGTCTGACGATGGCTCCGCTGCGACGCCAGGTCTGGACTGCGTCATGACCGCCAGCGGGCTCGTGCAGTCTCAGCCGGCCTCGGGCGGCGTGAACTTCCCGAACATCGCCTTTGCCGGCGATGCCGCGGGTCACCTCTACACGATGGATGTCACCTCAGGGACATGCGACAACGAGACTCCTACGCTGCCCACCAACGGCCCGGTCGTCGCCGGCCCATTGGTTTTTCCATGCAACACCGGATGCGATGGGAGAAGAACAGACGATGTATTCGTCCTGACATCCAGCGGCGGGTCCAGCCGGCTGCAGTCTTTCGCCTACACATCGAGGCAAGGGTTCACAGCCGCTGGGTCAGACCTCCCCCTGCCCTGGGGCAACGCGTCAGGAATCGCAGTGGAGAGCCCGACGCTGCCGTCCAGGGTCGCGATCTCGTTCGCTGGAGGACAGGTGGAGGTCGTGCAAATCGACGCAAGCGGCAACCTGAGCCGGACGGCCAGCGTCAGCCTGCCGGCCTCGGTTGGCGGGGCGCCGTACTGGTGCCACTGCCCCGGCTCCGCCAACCTGATCGGGGTTGGCGGTGACAACGGCCACCTCTACGTCCTCGATTCCAGCTTGAACAGCTACGCCACGTACGCGGGCAGCCAGGCTATCCGGACAACCCCGGCCGTCGACGGGGCAGGCGACTGGTACTTTGGGGCCGACAACGGCCATCTCTACGAGGTGCAGAAGCTGCCGGGAGGGTCAGCGATGGTCCAGGCCGCGAACCTGGGATCGGCCGGCGGCGCTATCGGGAGCTCCCCCGTGGTCGGCGCGTGTCAGGTGGGCATCTGCGTCTATCTCGGTTCAATGGATTCCCACACCTATCTGGTCTCTCTTGACGCCAGGGATGCTGTGCTCACGGCATGCGTGAGCACGGCGCCACCATCCTGTTCCGGTGTGAACCCGCGACTCTGGACAAGCGTTGAGATAGGTGTGGCCGGCGACCCCCAAGCCGTTCATGTCCAGGGCTGGTCTTACTATTCCCCCTGACCCGTGGCGCTCCCAGTAACGCGCCTAGCCATCGACCTGACCGGAGGCCTGATCCGAGTTGTCGATGGGGCGCTAGGCGGGCCGATGCGATCTGGATCAGGTGGAACTCCCGCCGGGTCGCTTGTCGACGGCAAGGTCCTGGACGTCAATGCGGTCGGCTCAGCCCTGCGGCAGCTGCTGGCCCGGACCGAGATCGAGGAAACGCGAGCACTGATCGCCGCGAGCGACGCCGTAGCGACGTTCAGGGTGCTCAAGCTGCCGCCGGCTGCCAGCGACCAGGACGTCGACGCGGCGGTGGCCAGGGAGCTGCCCCTCGACCCCGAGCGAATGTCGACGCAATGGCTTCAGCTGAGCAATGGGCAACATCATCGACTCGTGTATGCGGTGTCATGGGATCGCGCGCTCATCAAGAGCATCACCGACGCTGTCAGGTTCGCCGGCCTCGACCCGATCACAGTCGACCTTAAGTCAGCCTGCCTGGCTAGGGCTGTGGCCGAACCTGCCTGCGTGGTGCTGGACATGGCTTCGAGCCCCGCTGAGATCGTCTTGATCGATGGCCACGTGCCCCAGGTCTGGCACAGCTTCCGCCTGGATGTGGCCGCGGGCGATGACATCGGCCCAGCCCTGGCCGGCCCCCTGCGCACGGTCCTGCGCTTCTACGAGCGCCGCCGCGATACGGAGTTCGAGCCCACGGCGCCAATCCTCATCGCCGGTGAACAGGTGCTTTCGTCACACGCGACAACCACCTTGAGCCAGCAGTTCGAGCACCCGGTGGTGCCGCTACCCATCCCCGCTCGAGTGCCGCTGGAGATCCGGTACACAAACTACCTCACCTGCCTCGGGCTGCTCATGCGGAGGAGCTCGTGAAGCAGAAAGGTCTTCAGGGAGCGGAACGGCGCCGGCCCCTGGTCGAGATCAACCTGATCGCGGGCATGAGGACGCGCTCCAGCTGGCCGCCGCGGCCTAGATTATCGTCAGCAAAGAGGATTTCAGCCGCCCTGGCGCGTTTCCTGGGACTTCACTAGGACAAGCAGCGGCCTGGCCCAGCCGCACTAGGGACCAGCGCCCAGTATGTGGGCCATTCCCTCCATTCAGCTTTGTCGACCGGGCGCCTAGATTTGGTGTAGGTCAATCAAACGGACAAAGCCTGAATCCGCCTTTCGGCGGTGCTGGATGGGGTTAAGGAGCGAGGCGTATGCATAAACAAGGTCTTTACAGCTGGGTCAACAAGAACCTGCGCGGCAAGAAAGGGCAGCAGGGATTCACGCTGATCGAGCTTCTCGTCGTCGTCACGATCCTCGGCGTCCTGGCTGGAATCGTCACACTCAGCCTGGTCGGTCTGACCACCAACGCGTCCGTGCAGTCGTGCAACGCAGAGTACAAGACGGTTCAGGCGGCAATCGATGCCTTCATGGCGAACAATAATCTGGACACAATCACCGCGCAAAGCACGGCGACGAACGACATGAACGCCGAAGTAACAGCGACGGTACCGATGTCGTTGTACAACGGCACCCCAACTTCCGGTAAACCCAACTACACGCGCAACCAGTTCACGGCATTCGCTTACACGTGGGATGCCCATGGAAAGATCAACGGGATCTTCGCAAAGGGCGGCGGAGCTGCCCCGAACGGCTGCACATTTATCGCGTAGCAATTTCAAGGATGTCGAAGATAGGGCGCCGCTCACGCGTCGCCCTATCTTCTATTTAACGGAGTTGTTTTGACCGCCATCGCGAGCTTGATTGCCGCGTACCTGGTCCTTGTTGCCTTACTGGTCGGCAGCTTCATCAACCTGGCCGCCGACCGGCTGCCCAGGCACGAGTCTCTCGTGCATCCGCGCTCACACTGCCGCTCATGCGGGAGGGTGCTCAACCTGGTCGATCTCATCCCGGTCGCCGGCTACCTGATCAGGGGAGGACGCTGCGCCACTTGTGGCGCCTCGATCGGGGCCTCCTCGCCGTCGGTCGAGGCTCTGTGCGGGGCTCTAATGCTTGCTTCCCTGGCGGCATTCGGCTTGCTCCTGGGAGCCCTGGTCGGTGGTGTCGCCGTGGCCATCGTGGGAGTGGTGGCGGTGACCCTATCCTTCGCCCGATCGCGCGGCGCTAGGCGCGGATTTCGTCTGGGCTGAGCGAGTGGCTGCGAGCCTCGGTCTCGCTGATCAGTCCAGCCCTCACAAGCTGGCTGAGCGAGCGCTCCAGAGTCTGAGAGCCTTCGCGCAACCCAGTTTGTAGGACGCTCCGGATCTGGTCTGTCTTGCCTTCCTTGATCATCGTGCGGACGGCCACGTTGGCGACGAGGATCTCGAAAGCAGCCACCCGTCCGCCGCCGATGGCGGGCAGCAGCTGCTGATAGATCACCCCGGCCAGGCTCGCCGCCAGCTGGATGCGGATCTGCTGCTGCTGGGCGCCTATGTAGCCGTCCAGGATGCGGTCGATCGCTTGAGGCGCATCGTTGGTGTGCAGCGTTGCGATCACGAGGTGTCCGGTCTCGGCGATAGCGAGCGCGGCCGAGATGGTCTCGAGATCGCGCATCTCGCCGATCAGGACGACGTCAGGGTCCTCCCGGAACGCCGCCCGCAGGCCCTCCGCGAAAGTCGGCGTGTCGTCCCCGACCTGTCGCTGGTCGACGATGCCGAGCTTGTGTTTGTGAACGTATTCGATCGGGTCCTCGATGGTGATGATGTGGTGGGCCCTCGTCGTGTTCAGGTGGTCGATCATCGCCGCCTGCGTCGTCGACTTCCCAGCCCCCGTTGAACCGGTGACCAGGATCAGGCCATGATGCCGCCCGAGCAGCCGGTGGACCGCCTCAGGGATGCCGAGCATCTCGAAGCTCGGGATGACCAGCGGCAGCAGCCTGAAGGCCATCGCCAGCGAGTTGCGCTGATAGAAGACATTGCCACGGACTCGAGCCTTGTCTCGCCAGGTCAGCCCGAAGTCGACGTGGCGGCGATGCTCCAGCTCTTTCAGCTGGTCGGCGTCCAGGATGTCCCTCGCCATTCGCTCGGTGTCCAACGCCGTGAGCACGGCCGCACCGCTCTCAAGTGGCTCGAGCTTGCCGTCCTTGCGAATGCGCGGGCTCGATCCGCAGCTGATCAGAAGGTCGGACCCACCTCTTTCCAGCAGGCGGTCAAGCGCCTGTTCGATGGTCATTACTCACAGCTTCGACGAGGCGAGGACCATAAAGGTATCGGCGCTGAAGGCGAACCGAGCAGGACTGTCCCGGTTGCGACGTGACGGCAGTCCCGGTTGCCCGGACCCAGCGTCGTATCAGCTCAGCGGCGGGAGGTAAAGGCTCGGGTCTTTGGGCTGCCCGTTCAAGCGCAGCTCGAAGTGAACGTGGGGCCCGGTGGACAGACCAGTTGAACCCATCAGCGCAATCTGCTGACCCTGCGCGATGACGTCGCCGGCCTTGACGAGCGAGGCTTGAAGGTGGCCGTAAAGGGTGACGTAGCCATTGGAGTGGACGATCATCACGTAGTTGCCGTAGCCCCCAGGGTTGCTGCCAGACAGGCTGACGACGCCGGCGGCCGCCGCCAGGATGGCCGTGCCCGGACGGTCAGCCATGTCGATCCCGGTGTGGAAGTGGGCGTACTGGCCAAAAGGCGGCTCGATCAAAAGCGCGCTTGGCCCGAATCCCTGGGTGATGTGAGGATGCAGGACCGGCCACGCAAGACGGAGCGCGGTCGAGAGGACCGGGATGGGATGAGCCGGCACCGGAGGAAGGTTGAGCTGCTGCCAGAGTTGGGCCTGCGCCCAGACGTCGCCCTGCGCGGCGCCGACCGCGTTTGCCGTGGCCGCGGCGAGCTGCGCCTGGAGCTGGCTGGCGATCGCCGGTGATTGGCCGGCAAGCGCGACCAGCTCGACTTGAACCCGAGTGATGGCCAGTTCCAGCTGCTGCGCGATGAGCTGGCCTGTGCCGGCGACCTGGGCCAGCCGCTGAGCTTTGCCGACCAGGTCCTCCCGAACTGCGGTCTCCGCATCTCGCGCCGCGTGCTGCTTCTCAAGGTCGGCTTGAAGCCCTGCGAGGTCGCGCTCGAGCCCGACCTTCAGTGTCCTGGCTCGCGCACCGGCAGCGATCAGGTCGGAGGTCCGGGTGAACACCTCGCCCAGGTCGCGAGCTCGCGCCGCCAGGAGCAGGAATGAAGTCGGCTCGGTCCAGATCGTCCGCGCCAGCGTGGTCAGCTGGGCGCGCTCGGAGTCGATCCTCTTGGTGGTCGTGTCGATCTCGTCCTGCAGCTGAGCCAGCTCAGCATCCAGATCAGCCAGGCGCGCCTCGCTCGCCGCGATCTCACCGCGAAGGGTGTCCTGCTCATTGCGATTGTCCTCGAGGGTGAGCGACAGCTCCTGCTGGATCGCGAGGGCGTCCGAAACCGAGCTGTTCAGCTGGCCGCGGACGGTATCGCGGACCTGCTGGGCCGAACAGTTGGCGGCGGAAGAGCCAGTGCAGTCAGTCGCTCCTACGCCTTGCGCCAGACCGCCGAAAAGCAAAGCCGCCGCACCGGCAGCGAGCAGGACGCGCATTCAGGACCGCCGGACCTCGACCAGGGCGGAGACCGCCCCCAGCCCGGCTCCTGTGCCGGCAATCAGCAGGGCGGCGGCAAGGGAGACTTCGATGCTCACCCCAGGAAGCCACTGGATGAACGCTTGCTTTGCGGTGGTGATGGCCGCGGCACAAAGTCCGAGGATGAAGATCGCCGCGAGCGTCCCGGCCACGATGCCGGTGGCCGCCCCCTGGACGACGAATGGCCCTCGGACCATCCAGCTCGGAGTCCCCACCAGCCACATGACCCGCATCTCGTCGCGTCGTGTGACGGCGACGCCACGGATGGTCGTGGCCGTGATGGCGCACGCAACCACCGCAAGGAACGCCAGGACCGCGCCTCCTACGACCTCGATCCCCGTGACCAGCTGTCCCAACCGGCGGTAGGTATCTCCGTCGAACGAGGTCGGCATTTGCGCATCGACGTGTGGGTCCTGGCGCACGTGGGCATCGATGGCGGCCATGTCGCTGATGTTGACCACAGAGATCTCAAGGCTTGGAGGGAAGGGATTGCTGTCGGTCGCGCTGACGATCTGGTCGAGGCCTGGGTGCGCTTGGGCCTGGGCCAGCGCCTCTTCTTTGCTGACGTACTTCACGGACTGGATGCGCGGATCCGACTGTAGCTGTGCGATCAGCGCGGCCACGTCATCTTGAGTGCCGTCCTGAAGGTACACGTGCAGCACGGCCGCAGCCCGCGTTTGACTCCCAAGCAGGCTCAGCCCCGCAAAGCTGAGCAGGCCGATGGTGCCTCCCAACAGCAGCAGCAGGGTCATCGACGCCAAGGCGGGCATGAACACGCGCAGCTCGCGCCTCCAGCGCACGAGCGCCTCGATAAAGACGATGCCGACCGTGTTCGTGACCACCCTGAACGCAACCCGCGGAGGGGCAACCCGCCGCTTTGTGCGGCGTGACTTCAATCGCGGCGGCATAGCTCGACCCAGCTCGGAAAGTCGCCGACCAAACGTCCCTTGTCCAAGGAGAGGACGCGCGCGACGACGCTCGCTGCCATCGGCCCGTCATGAGTCGCGACGAGGACGGCTGTCTGACGCGCGGCCGCTCGTTGAAGCAGCCTCACCACGCGCATCGCGTTGCGGCTGTCCAGGCCTGCGGTGGGTTCGTCCGCGAGGAGGACGACGGGCCGCGTCACCAATGCACGCGCCAGCGAGAGGCGCTGCCGCTGGCCGGTCGAAAGCTGGCCGGGCAACGCCGACCCGCGTGCGGCCAGTGCCACGTTGCGCAGTTCGGCGAGGGCCCTACGCCTGACCTCCGACGCAGGCAGCGTCAGGTCCGACATGCGAAGGGCGAACTCCACGTTCTCCAACGACGTCCGATTCGCCAGAAGGCCGTAGTCCTCCCCCACGAAGCCGAGTCGCCGCCTGAGCGCAGCCACGCGGTGCCGGCGTGCCTTGTGAACTGGGGTGCGATCGACCCAAACCTGGCCCTTGCCCGGGCGGATCTGACCGCTGATCAGCCTGAACATGGTGGTCTTCCCAGCCCCGCTGGCGCCGACGAGGAACACTAGCTCGCCTGAATTGATGGTGAAGCTGAGTCCGCGCAACGCAGAAATCGACCCGAAGCTCACCGATACATCGCGGAACTCGATCTGAGGCTCACCGGGTCGAGCCACCGGGCCGGCCGGTTCCGGTGCCGGGCCGCGACGTTTCGGGCGCGCCCGAAACGGACGGGGCGGTTTCGGCAAGTCGTCCTCGGGGGCTTGGGGCTCTGCCGGGACTTCTGGCGCGACCGGGAGGAGGGGCGCGACCGGGACCACGGGCATAACCAGCCGCAAAGCCGGCACCGGGACGACAGCCGACTCGTGGGACGCCTGTTCATCGCAGTCGACCTCGAGCGGTCTCCTCGTCGCGGTCAGCGCCAATCCGTCGGCTGTTGCAGCCAGCACCAATGGCGTGGGCAGGTTCTGCACTACATAAGGTCGCGCGAATGGTTCATCGATGACAGGCGGCTGGCCCGACGCCTGCCCCGCAAGGCCTGCGATGTAACCGCGGAGGTTGCGTTTTAGAGGGCGCACTTCACTTACCTGTGTTGGAAGTTACTCCCGCCCATGCGCATCGCCAATGGTGCTGATCCCGCGGCAGTCGGGACTGAGGACGCCGCGCCTGGGACGGTTTGCCCTGTGTCATCGGTGGAGCCAAAGCGTGGCTCCATTCCCATGGACGGCCTATCGAGGCAGCCTCAGAGTTTTCGCCGTGGGGTCAGCCACGAAATCCTCCGGGCTCAAGTTGAGGCTCAAGCAGATAACGCTGCTCGGCGTCCTCTCTTTGATGCTGCCATACGTGGTGGCGCAGCCGGCCGCTGCGGCCGCATTGGTGCTGCCGACACCGTCCGCCTCGGCGAACACCGTGTTCCTCGACGTGCGGACCGGGGTCAACAGCCTGACGCCACATGGCCCCAAGCAGAACCAGCCGATCACCAACTACAAATGGCTGCTGAACCTCGACAACACCGGCGACCCGGCCGCCGCGCAATCCGACCTCTACTGCCACCCGAGCTCGAACATCACGCTGACCGGGGTCGCGCCGGCGGGCGGCACGCTCAACACCACATACGTCCGGACGCAGGCCGGCTACCCGCAGGGTTGCGAGTGGCCGTCGATCCGGACCGCGGTGGCGAGCCCGGTGCTCAGCGAGGGCACTCAGGCCGACTGGAACACGACCAAGGCCCTGCCGGCCGGAGGGACGTACGGCGATCCAACGGTGACAGGCCTGCCGAACAACTGCCCGACCTACGTCGAGCCAACGAAGCCTTGCCGTTACCTGCTGTCGGTCACGGCCGACGGCTACCAGATCGGCGGGGTCCACTTCTCCGTGCCCAGCCCGACGAGCACGATCTCGGTCTACCTGAACCCCTTCCCGCTTCCGCTGGGCACCGTGCGCGTCAAAGTGTTCCAGGACAGCTCGCCCACGGACGGCACCTATGACCAGTCGACGGAACTGGGGCTGGAGGGCTTTCACGGAATCCTGAACGACACGAACGGGATCATCCAGGCCGACTACTTCGGCAACCCGCTGTGCACCGTCTACCTGACCTACCAGAACACCAACCGTCGGTCGCCTGGTTACACGACCAATGCGGCTCTGGTCGGGAAGATCGTGCTCGACAGCTTCGGCAAGCCAACACCTGTGCCGGCCCAGAACCCGGCGCCGCGCGACAGGAACGGCTACTACAACCCGACGGTCCCAGGTGACTGCCTGAGCGACACCAACGGCGACATCGTGATCCCGAACATGGCGCCGAACCACTACTCCGCTTCGGTGACGCCGCCGATCGGTGCGAAGGACAACTGGGTCCAGACGACGACGCTCGAGGGCAACCACGACTTCGACGTCTGGCTGATGCCGAACGACACCGGCCTCGATACCGAGCTGGTCGTCGGCGGAGAGCCGGTGCCCAACGTGGAGTTCGGATTCGTTCCGGCGACGCCCGCCCCAAGCACCTGGACGTGCAACGGCACCTCGGGCACGACCTCAGG
Organism: Candidatus Dormiibacterota bacterium; assembly: GCA_036513135.1. GTDB lineage: Bacteria > Chloroflexota > Dormibacteria > Dormibacterales > Dormibacteraceae > Palsa-870. Next base: position 42,664 of record DATBZP010000062.1, read on the forward strand.
CTGCGGCCGGATCACCGGGCAGCTCTACGGGAGCAGCGTGTACCAACCCGGCCTCATGGGCCTGCCGCAGTCAGCGACCAACGGCGGCCAGGCCGGGCTCAAGCTGCAGGACCCGGTGGACCGCGGCTGGGTCACGCTGAACAACCTCAACGCCTCGACCGGTGACTTCGACACCGCGGTGGCCACTATCCCGACGCAGGACCCGACCCGAGTCGGCCTGCATTATCCGGACTGTCCTGCGGCGCCGACCCCGGCGAACCCGACCCACGCCGGCTGGGGATGCTTCGAGTTCGCAAACGTCCCGGACGGCGAATACATGCTCACGATCTGGGACGAGCCCCAGGAGACCATCCTCGACTCGTTCAACGCCACCATCTCGCACGGCCAGATCATCAACCTGGGCGTGCTGCCGCTCACGGGCTGGTTCAGCCACATCTTCGGCAAGGTCTGCATCGACACCAACTTCAACGGCCGCTGCGACCCGGGCGAGAAGGGAGTCTTCCACCAGACGGTCCAGAACCTGAACCGGACCAACAACGCGATGGTCGGCGGCATCAACACCTCCGACACCGACAACAACGGCAACTACGACTTTAAAGAGGCCTACCCGCTCGGCCTGATGACTATCGACCAGTACTTCAACACGCGTTTCAAGACGACCGGCGTCACGTGGCAGGCCTGCAACGACCCGCAGGAGCACACCATCATCGCGCCGATGGTGGACGTGAGCTACCTCCCGCAGCTGGGCCAGTGCGGCCGGCTCGACTGGGCGGTCACTCCTTATTTCCCCTCGGCGACCGGCGACAACGGCGGCGTGGTGGCAACGATGATCTACGACGAGGTCAGGCAGAAGTACAACGCCCGCCAGGCCCAGACGAACGACTACCAGACGGGCATCCCCGGCTTCACCTTCGAGCAGTACACGCCGATCAAAGGCTCCGGGCCGGGCGGCACCGACTCTCTGAGCGGGTACGCGCTTAGCCCCACCGGTGCGTTCTGTACTGCTCAGGGGACCTCGGTGGGCACGGTCACCTTGGCGAACGGCCAAACCACGTCGTGCGGAGACGCCACCAACCCGCTGCTGAGCTATATCAGCGAGAACAACGCGCCTCCGGCCCAGTGCTTCCCGCAGGACGCCAACGGCAAGCCGATCGGCTATGTACCGGGCAACTCCAGCAGCCTCGACTTCATGGTCTCGGGCGGCGCATGCATCGAGAGCGCGGCCGCGGCGACGCAGTTCGGCCTCGGCACCGACAACGGTGCGCTCCACCCCGTCCAAACGGTGGATGGCAACTACACGCTGGGCAACATCCCCAACATCGTCCCCGCGGCGCAGCTTGGAGACGTTCTCGTCAAGGCCGACTCCCCGGTCGACACCGTCCTACCGGCAGTCAACGGCGTGCCGCGTCCCCTGTACAGGTTCACCACCGAAGAGGACGTGAACATGTTCACGGGGCCGCAATACGTACCGCAGGGCTCCGACATGAGCAGCCTTCCCTGGCTGCCTTCGCAACCTGTGAACCAGATGCCGAACGACCTGTCCAAGCCCGCCGGCGGGTACGAGGAGAACCCGTATACCTACGCACCCGGCCCCGACCCCATCTGCGCAGGCCCGACGCACACTGTGCAGGCCAACAAGATCAGCGGAATCGGCACGGTCGGTGCCACCACGCTGACCGACTCGACCAAGAGCTGGGGTGTAAACCAGCTGGCAGGCCGGACCGTGACCCGGGGCGCCTCCACCCTGTTCGTCATCTCCAACACCGCCACCGTTCTGACGGGTGGGGGTGGCTGGAGCCCAGCGGCGCCGGCGTCCGGGACGTACTCGATCTCGATCAACCCGGACCTGATGGCCAACGGCGGCAGCCCGCTCGAAGGCACCGTCAGGTCACTGTGCGACACCAAGCTGCTGAACGTCCAGGCCGGGCAGTCGATCGCGCCCAACTTCCACGCGATCACCACGGTCGACATCCCCCTGCCGGCGCACTTCTGGGGTTACATCGTCAACGACCTCAGCGTCTCGAGCGACCCCAAGAGCTACAACATCGGCGGGGTCCAGGGCATCCCGGGCGTCCCGGTGGGCGTGTACGACTGGTCCGGGCGGCGGGTGTACTCGGCCAACTCGGACTACAACGGCGCCTGGGAGGTGCTGATGCCCTCGTCGGACATCTTCAACTGCCTGACGCCCGCCGGAATGTGCCCGAACGTGTATCGCTTCGTGGGCAACGATCCGGGCCAGCCCGCGCACCCCAACCTGAACTACGACTCGAACTATCGAACGATCGCGGCTGACTTCGAGGCGTGGCCGAACATGCTGAGCCCGGCCGACACCGCGCCGACCCGAGTCACCAGCGGCCTCCTTGGGCCCGGTGTCCAGTTCAACTCGACGGCGCCGTGCGGCATCAAGGTTGCTGAGCCTCAGCTGTACGCGATCGGGCCTGATCCGTTCATCAAGGCGGCCAGCGGGACCTTGACCATCACGGGCGCCAACTTCGGACCGACCCAGGGCGCCGGCGCGGTCCGCTACACGCCCGACAGCGGCGCCACCCCGATCAGCCTGAACGTGAACTCGTGGAGCGACCAATCGATCAGCGTCGCGGTGGGCAGGAGCGTGATGCCCGTGGGCTCAGGGATGATCAGCGTCACCAACGCCACGGGACTCGGCACGACCAACGGCGTCGCCTTCCACGTGCTGAGCACGTCGAACACCGGCACCGGGTATTTGCCGAACATCGTCACCGTCGGCCCGGGCAAGATGTTCGACCCGTTCGCGGTCAACGCTGCCGGCGTGCTGACCCACCCGTTCGCGATCCAGGACGCGCTCGACTACGCGGCGGCGCATTGGAGGACTCTCAACAAAGGAAATGCGAACACCCCCGCCAACCGATGGCTGGTGGTCGTCTACCCGAAGTGGGACGTGACCGGCGTCAACAACCAGGCCTTCGTGCCGCAGGGGACCTATTTCGAGAACGTCATCGTCCATAGCCCGCTCGAGCTCCAGGGCGTCGGGCCGGGTGGGATCAACGCCGACGGCACCGTCGTGCAGGGTTCGATCATCGACGGCCGGTTCTGGAACACGGTCGCGCAGGGCCAGTTCGACCAGGGCGCGGCCGGAACCATCGCATCGCAACCGAGCGAGCCCACCATCCTGCACTGGCTGAACCTGCTCGCGAGCCTCCAGACGACCGGTACCGGCTTCACGGGCGTCACCGGCGGTCTTCCGTGGAACGGCTCGCAGGACCCGGGCGAGGGCGCGGTCGTAACCGTGCTCGGCACCACCGGCACCTATCCGTCCAACTACCGGACCGGGGTCGACGGCTTCACGATCTCGGGTGGGGACCAGAACGGTTTCCCGGGCAACATCAGCAACATCACCGGTCTGTCAGGCAACGCGCAGGCGGAAGGCGCGGTCGAGGCCGGCGCGCTCTCGGAACAGGGCGGAGCGGTCTTCATGAACGGCGGCACCGACAACTACAAGCTCACTGACGACCTGATCAAGCAGGACTCCGGCTCGTACGGCGCGGTCCGGCTGGGCACCGAGTACCAGATCATGCCGAATCAGACCTTGGCCGGCGGCCCGAGCCACAACTACAACGCCTCGATCAGCCACGACGTGCTCACCGCCGACGGCGGCACCAACCTGGCCGGCGCCATCGGCCTGTTCGACGACAGCAACGGCTACTCGATCGACCACAGCCTGCTGTGCATGAACGTCTCGGCCGAGTACGGCGGCGCCATCAGCCACTTCGGCTACAGCCCGAACGGCAAGATCAGCAGCAACCGGATCTTCCTCAACACAGCCTATGACGAGGGCGGCGCGATCACCATCGCGTCGGAACCTGCCTTCACCGTCTCCGCCGGGACCGTCGTCCCCAGTGCCACGGGAGTCACGAACGGCACGGGAGCGGTCAGCATCGACCACAACTACATCAGCGACAACATGGCGCAGGACGACGGCGGCGCCATGCGCATCATGGGCACGGCTGGAAGCAAGAGCCTGTCCCCGATCTCGATCAATGACAACGTCATCTCCAACAACGTGTCGGCCCACGAGGGGGGCGCCATCTCTCTGAGTGACGACCCGGTCGTGAACATCGTCAACAACACCATCGCCCAGAACGTCACGACCGCGACCGCAACGACCAGCGATGGTCTGCCGGCCCCGGCTGGAATCGCCGTCGACATCAACAGCGCCGGCCTCAACGTGCTGCTCGCGACCACGTACAAGACCCAGGTGCCCAGCTGGATGGGCACATCCACGTGGCCCCGCTTCAGCAACGCGCAGATCCTCAACGACATCCTCTGGTACAACCGCGCAGGCTCGTGGTCGGGCAGCTCGGGAGTGGCGCAGATCGGCATGCCGGGCGACACGTCCACGATGAACTTCTGGGACGTGGGCAGCACGGACGCGAGCGCACTTCTCACGGTCCGCTCCTCGCAGATCGGGTCGTCGCCGTCGGCGCCCACCCAGCAGTACATCAACGGAGGCGGCAACGTGGTCAGCGCGCCGCCGGCCACGGGTGGCCTGTGCAGCAACGTGCCGACCGACGCCAACTCCTGCGCTGCGGCGGCCTACAACGCGCCCAAGCTCGTGAACCCGTACGCGACGAGCCTGAGCGTGGTGCAGATGCGCACGTACTTCAGGTTCCGCCCGGCCGCGATCATCACGGTCGACCTGCCGCCCGACCTGTTCAACATCGCGAGCTACCGCATCGCGCTCGGATCGCCGGCGCAGAAGATCGGCTTCAACCCGACCTCGACGACGATGAATCCCTCACCCGTGCCCACGGACGACATCGAGAACTTCCACAGGCCGGCCCCGACCGCTCTCGTGGATGCCGGCGCCTACCAGGTGACAGGAAGATGAGCGAACGACGCGACTGGAGGACACCTATCAACCGCCGAAGCTTCCTCAAGGCGGCGGCCGTCATCGGGGTCGGCGGAGTGGGAGCCGTTGGGCTGGTCCAACAGCAGGCCGCGCGTCATCTGAGCGCGCGACTCCTCGCCTCGACCACTTTGCCTTTGCCGATCAAGGAGCAGCACGTCGGCTTCACCGACGGTTGGGTCTCGATGCCGGACAAGGCAGCTCCACTTCCTCCCTTCTGGCCGGATCCAGGCGCGCCCGCCAACCGCAACGCGTTCGTTTTCGGCATTCGCAACCTGATGATGCCGGACCCAAAAAGTCGAGGCGACTACCAAGGAAACGACCGGAACGTGCCCTGGGTACCTATGCACGAGGCTTCGATGTTCGCCCAGAAGGGCCGGGGGCAGCTGGCGGCGCCGATCCTGTTCGCCGACCAGGGCACCGACTTCCGCCTGCACCTGCACAACCTCGGCGAGCAGAATCGACCGACCGGCACCCCCGACAACCACACCATCCACTTCCACGGGTTCACCAACCAGATCGTCTATTTCGACGGCGTGCCCGACACCTCGGTCGCGGCGGCGATCGGCCGGGAGCTGATCTACAGGTACATCCCCGAGGACCCCGGCACGTACATGTACCACTGCCACATCGACGACGTGGAGCACGTGCACATGGGTCTGTACGGCGTGATCTTCATCAGGTCGAGCCAGCTGTCCGGGCCGCAGGGCCAGCGGGCCGCGTTCAACGACCCGGCCGGTCTGCCTTCCGCGATGCAGTCCTGGTACGACCGCGAGTTCGCGATGATCATCACCGAGTACGACGCTCACGCGCACTGGAACGACGCGCACAACCAGGACACGGACTGGACGGACTACAAGCCGACGTTCCGGTTGATGAACGGCCGCGCGTGGCCAGACACCATCCAGCCGCATTTCGACCCGATGCTGCCGAACCTCCTGCCGAGTCCGCTGGCCGCGGGTCCGGAGCGGCTGCGCTTCAATCCCAACTCGTCGCTGATCCAGGCCAACGCCGGCGAGCGGATCCTGATCCGGATCGCGAGCCTCGGCTTCGAGGAGCACAGCCTCATGCTTCCGGGCCTGCCGCTCACCGTCGTCGGCCGGGATGCCAAGCCTCTGTTCGCCGGCCGTCTCGACTACGGCGTGGACTACGGCGGACCCGTGTCCTCGGGCACGCGTGGCGACATCCAGTGGACGACCAACCGGGTCGACCTCGGGCCGGGCGAGAGCCGCGACCTGATCATCACCGCGCCCGCGGCCTCCAGCTCGGCGAGCGCGACGCGCCCGGACCGCTATGCCCTCTACGACCGCAACTACGGGTTCACATTGAAGAACATCGACACCGCCGGAGACGGCGACGGCTACGGCGGGATGCGGACCGAAGTCCACGTCTACCCCGCTGGAACCTTGCCGGCTCAGACGCGACCTGCAGGCACGTTCGCCTCGTACTCCTCCGGACTTTTTGGAAGCAGCACAGGGTGGGTAGAGACATGGGCACCGGGGACGGAACGGCTGTGATGGGCGTGCGAAGAAAGCTGACGAACTGGCGCGCCTCGCGTTCGTGGTGGCTGCCGCTTGCCCTGATCGGCGTCCTGGCTTCGCTCCTGATACCGGTCCAGGGCAGCGCCCAGGCACCCGCTATCTCGGAAGGCGTTGCCTGCAACGCGAACCCGAGCTCGAGCTTCGTGCTGAACGCGACGGACGGCTACATCTCAACGCCTGACGGCAACAGCATCTTCATGTGGGGCTACTCCCTGGGCAGCAACTCCTTCCAGTACGTCGGCCCGACCCTGTGCGTGAACGAGGGCGACACCGTCACCATCACGCTCAAGGACGGTCTGCCGGTGCCAACGTCCCTCAACTTCCCGGGTTTGACCCAGGTCAAAGTAAACGGCGCGGCGGCCTCCCTCCCGACTCTTGCCGACGGGTCCGTGGACCCTGCGATCAGCAGCCTGTCCACGCCGGCGATGCCCGGAGGTGCGGTCACGTACACCTTCGTGGCGGATCACCCCGGCACGTTCCTCTACGAAAGCGGAACCAATCCGCAGCTCCAGGTGCTGATGGGAATGGTCGGGGCCCTCATCGTGCGGCCGACCAAGGTTTCGGCGGCCTACTGCGACGGCAGCACTCCCGCTCAGAGTCCGAAAGCTCCGCCGACCACGATCGCATTCGTGTACGACGCGTGCTCCACCGCGTACAGCCCCGCCCACGAGTTCATGCACCTTTTGACCGAGATCGACCCTCACATGCACCACACGCTCGAGCTGGCGACCTGCCAGCAGCTCTTCCAGGCGAGCGGCTCAGGTGGCTCCATAGCGACCGACCAGAAGACTGGCATGATGACGTGGACCGCGCCCGACGGATCGGGCGAAGCGCCTCTGACCTGCATGCCCGCGACATTCGCCGACCCGAACCTGCTTCATGTCTTTGACATGACGCAGTACCAGGCGCGGTACTGGATGATCAACGGCCGCAGCTTCCCTGACGACCTCACGCCCAACTTCTCCACGTCCGTGCCGACGCAGCCGTACGGGGCCCTGGTGCACATCTCGCCGACCTGCCCGGCTCCGGACTCGTTCCAGGGCAGCTCGACGATCCAGTGCCCGAACCCCAACCCGACGCTCGCCGACGGGACTCCCAACCCCGATTACAACCCCCTGCCGTCCGTGGTCCGTTTCCTGAACGGCGGCCCGGTCAGCTATCCCTTCCACCCGCACGGTGACCACGACAGCGAGATCGGCCTCGACGGCCGCGTGCTGATCAACCCGACCGGTGGTCCGGGCGGCACGCCGGTCAACACGTCGATCGACCGCTTCGACGTCGTCGTGCCACCGGGCCAGACGATCGACGTGACGTTCGCCTGGGTCGACGCGCAGCAGTGGGATCCCGCGAGCGCCCCGCTGGACTGCCCCGGTTGCGCACCAGGCATCGGTGTGAATCAGCCCCAGCAGCAGAACCTGATCAACGGCCCTTACTGGAGCGGATCGCCGTACCTGGGCCAGAAGCTGCCGCTGAGCAACGGCACCACCCAGTGGAACCAGTGTGGTGAGCAGTACATATTCGCCCACAGCCACGCGCTCTTCCAGGTCACCAACTACGGCGCACCCGGCGGCGGAATGCTCACGTTCATTCGAGTGGACCCGCCCCCAAGCCTTCAGAAGAAATACGGCACCTCGTGCAACGGTGGGATGGGTTACAACTGATGAGAAACCGAACTTACGGCTATCGCGGACTGCTCAGGAAGCTGGCGCTGGTCACCGGATCGGCCACGTTGCTTCTCGTTACCGGGGCCCCGGCGAGCCAGGCCTCCGGGTTGGCGGACCTAACGTCCTCGCGGCAGGCCATTTCCAGCGCGGTCACAGTGGCCACGCCGCCGCCCGGGCCGACCCCGACTCCTGCTCCCGGGCCCAAGCACAAGAACCACACCGTGACGAATCCCGCCCCTCCAGGGCCGGGCGCACCGCGCCCTGGGCTCTTGCCCGCGGCGCCGCTGTCGCTGCTCGGGAGCGCGCTGGCCGCCGCGGGCCTCGCGGCCCCCGCGTCATCGCTGCCAATCGGGCCCTGCACTCTCTCGGCCACGAGCGCGACGTGCGAGCTGTGGGCGACGACCGGAACGATCACCTTCCCCGGCTCAGCTCCTTTGGTAATGCCGGTGTGGGGATTCTCGACGAGCTCCACACCCGGGACCGCCGCGGTGCCGGGTCCGGTCCTCGTCGCCAACGCTGGCGAGAGCATCCAGATCACCGTCCACAACGCGCTGCCCGCAGGCCCTGCAGGCCTGGCCATACCGAACCGCATCTCCATCGAGGTACCGGCAAGCAGCTCGCAGCCCGACCTCAGCGGCGTCGACAGAAACAACGTCAGGACTTACAACTTCGGTTCTCTCCCGCCCGGCACGTACCTCTATGAAGCCGGGCCCACGCCGTACGGCGCTCGCCAGGTGAAGATGGGACTCGCCGGTATCCTGATCGTGCGGCCATCGAATTTCGACGGCCCCACTGGCTGCAACTGCGCATACGCGAACGGCGCCGGCGCCTTCGTCGACGAGAGCACCCTGCTTCTCAACGAGTTCGATCCCGCATTCAACTCCGACCCGTTCAACTCCGACCCCGTCGACTTCAGCCCAAGCGAGTACACGATCAACGGTCAGGCGTTCGACCCAACCCACCCGGGATCGGGCAAGATCAACGTCGTCAGCGGCGACGTGCTCCTTCTTCACTACGCGAACCTGAGTGAGCATGAGCGCGGCATCACCATCGCCAACGAGCGCCAGACGATCCTGGCCGACGACAGCTATGTGCTGACGAACCCGGTGGACGTCGCGACGAAGTGGTTGAACCCCGGCCAGGTGTCCGACAGCTTCGTCACGATCGATCCCTCCTTCCCGCCGTACACCCACGTCCCGGTCTACGACGCCGGCCTTCACCTCAGCAACGGCGCCGACAGCGGCCTCGGCGGCATGTTCACCTACCTGGACGTCGTGGGCGGCCTGGCCGGCAACCCCAACGGGCCTGTCACGACCGTTTCGGTTAACCCGCCCAACAACAGCGGGATCGAGGACCTGACAGTGAGCGGCACCATGACTTCCGGGGCCGGAACCACCCTGACCGATGCGGAATGGTTCCTCGACAACCCCGGAACTCCCGGCAGCGGGCCGACGTGCCCCACCGGCGGCCTCAGCGTTACCGGCGGGTCCGGCTACACCAACCCGATCGTCACCATCTCCGCGCCAGGAGGGAGCGGCACGACTGCCACCGCAACGGTCTCGGGCAAGATGGACGCCATCCACGTGATCAATCACGGGGGCGCCTACACAATCCCGTCCGTCAGTGTCACCGGCGGCTCCGCCACTGCGTCCGGCGCGGTTGACGCCGTCAGTGTCACCCCCGGCAGCCACTACACCATGCCCACGGTTGGCTTCAGCGGGGGCGGCGGTGGCGGAGCGGTAGCCAACACCACGGGCCCTGTGGACAGCCTCACCTTGGGCACGAACGGGGCGGGCTACACCTCGCCCAGCGTCAGCTTCTCAGGTGGCAGCGCATCGGCGACAGTCTCGGGCTCGCTCGACAGCGCCAAGCTCACGACCAACGGAGCGGGTTACTCCAATCCAGTGGTCACCCTGAGCGGCGGCGGCGCCGGGACTGGCGCCAGCTTCACGATCTCGGGTGGGGTCGACTCCCTCGCGGTCGGGGCCGGAGGCAGCAGTTACAGCGCCACGCCCACGGTGACGATCACCGGCGTCGGTGGCATCGGGACCGGGGCGACTGCGACCGCGACTGTCACGGCCGGCGTCATCACGGGTCTCACGATCGTCACCGCCGGTTCCCTCTTCACGCAGGCGCCCACGGTGGCCATCACCGACACGACAGGGACCGGCGCAACCGCCAGCTCGACGATCAGCCTGGACACGATCAGCTTTGTGGGCGGCTCGGGCTACAGCTCTGCGCCCTCGATCGCCATCACCGACCCGCTCCCCGGCACCGGCACTGGCGCCGCCGCATCGGCGACGATCAGCGTGACCGCGATCAGCCTCGGGGCCCCCGGCTCCGGTTACAGCTCGGCCCCAACCGTCGCGATCAACGACACGGGTTCACCATCGACGGGCGCCACGGCGACCGCGACGATCGGCGTGACCGCCGTCGCAGTGACCAACGGCGGCTCGGGTTACACCTCGGCCCCTGCGGTCGCCATCTCTGACACCGGGTCGGGCACCGGCGCAGGCGCGACGGCCACCCTCACCATCACGGCGATTGCCATCTCGGCGCCCGGCGACGGCTACACCAACGCGCCCGCCATCACGATCAGCGATCTCGCGGCCACAGGCGGCGGCGCGACCGCGGCCGCGACATTGACCCTGGACACCATCACACTGACCAACCCGGGCTCCGGCTACGCCACGGCGCCCCTCGTGTCGATCAGCAACTCCGGCGGC
>DATBZP010000063.1:0-15549 GCA_036513135.1 Candidatus Dormiibacterota bacterium
CGAGTCTGCGAAAGAACTCCTCGTCGGTCATGTCCACCCGATCGCGAAACGTTTCCTCGCCGAAAAGGACCTTCAGAGGGACGACCTCGATGCCATAGCGCTCGCGCCACACGTCGGGCAGGTCCGCGGTCGAGTCGGTGACGACTGCGAAAGGCCTTTTCACTGACGCCGGCTATTCGACAGACAGGATGAAGGGATAGTGCTGCTGTCCTCCCTGCTGTACCTCGACTTCGAGGCCTGGGTGCGAAGAGCGGATCTCCGCTTGGAGTTTCTCGAGCTCGGCGTCGCTGGCGCCCTCACCACGGTAGACGGTGACTAGCTCGTACGAATCAGGCCCGAGCTTGCTCAGGGCCTTGTTGACCACCTCTCCATAGTCGGAGCCGGCGAACTCGAGCTTGTCGTTGATCAAACCGATGACGTCGCCCTTCTTCACCTTCAGGCCGTTGGAGCGCGTATCGCGAACCGCATGCGTGACCTCGATGGTCTGGACGCGCTCAGCCTCGGACTTCATCGCCGCCACGTTCTGCGCGCCAGACCGGTCGCCTCGAAATGCCACGACGGCAGCCACTCCCTGCGGAACGCTGCGAGTCTCGATGACTTGGACCGTCTTCTTGGTCAGTCCGGGCACCTGCTTGGCGGCCAGGATGACATTGCCATTGTTGGGCAGGAGGATGACTTCGTCGTAGGGCACCGACTCGATGGCCGTCAGCATGTCCTGTGTGCTCGGATTCATCGTCTGGCCGCCCTCGACGATAGCGTCGACGCCAAGCCCTCGGAAGATGTCGACGAGGCCCCGACCCGCCACGACCGAGACGAGTCCGACGCCGTTTGGTCGCGGCAAGCTGGGTGCCAGGCCCTCGCCCTCGAGGATTCGCCGGTGCTGCGTCGACATGTCACCGACGTTGAGCTTGAGCAGCTTGCCGTAGCCCCCCGCCAGCGTGATGACGCGGCTCGGGTCATCGGTGTGGACGTGAACCTTCACCAGCTCCGGCTCGCCGACGACTAGGACCGAGTTGCCCAGCGCCTCGATCTGAGTCTTGATCCGCTCCAGGTCGAGCTGTGAGCCTTCGATCAGGAATTCGGTGCAGTAGCCCCAGCCTCCCTCCGGCAGCGTTATCGCAACCTGAGAGGCTGCAGGCGCCGCCGGCCGCGAAGCGGCAAGCATCGCGCTCGACGATTCGACCTCCTCGACCGTCTTGAGCATGCCTTCGAGAATGATCTGAAGGCCGAATCCGCCAGCGTCGACGACGCCCGCGTCGCGGAGGATCTGCAGCTGGCTTGGCGTCTTCAGAACCGCCGCCCTGGCGCCCGCTGCCGCAGCCGCAATGACCGCAGGGACCGTGGCGTCCGGGCTGCTCGCAGCCGCTGCCGCGGACCGCCCCGCCTCGCGTGCCACCGTCAGGATCGTGCCCTCGGTCGGCTTGTTCACGGCGCGGTATGCAGCGTTGGCCGCCTCTTCGAAGGCGATTGCGAGCTCAGCGGGCGTCAACGAGCTCTTGCCTTCAACCGCTCGGGCGAAGCCCCGAAAGATCTGCGACAGGATGACGCCCGAGTTGCCGCGCGCGCCCATCAGGCTTCCGTGCGAAGCAAGCTTTGCGATCTTGCTTACGTCGGCGGCGTTCGACTCCTTGATGTCTTCGACGGCCGATTGAAGAGTCAGGAGCATGTTTGTCCCCGTATCGCCGTCAGGCACCGGGAACACATTCAGGCGGTTCACCTCCTCATGGTTCGAGGCGAGCCAGCTCAGGCTCCCGATCAGGGCCCGCTTGAACAGGGGTCCGTCAACCCCTGGATGCCTTGGTTGAGACATCAGCGGCCCGAAGCGGCCGGGCCCCCTGACGCGTGGATCGGCGTCCTGAGCCCCGGGATGCGGCCTGGCCGGCTGTTACGGGCCACCTCGGGTCAGTGCCGCTCTTCGCGAACGCCCTGGACGTTCACGTTGACCTGCGCCACGGGGACGTTGACCGACCGCTCCACTTCGAACTTCACCGTCTGCTGGAGGTTGTGCGCGACCTCCGATATGCGGATGCCGTACTGGACGATGACGAAGATCTCGATGCCCAGCCCATCTTCCACCTCGACCACCTCGACGCCGCGATCGACGTTGCCCCTGTGCAGCAGCTCGGCCACGCCGTCCCGCAACCCCCGCGCGGCCATTCCGGCAATGCCGTAGCAACCCAGCGCCGCGTGGGCGGCGATGGCGCCGACCGCGGAGGGAAACACCTCGATCCGGCCCCACTGGCGGGCCTGAACGAGGGCGGTGGTGGTCTTAGAGGCCATAGGAAGCCCATGGTACAATTCCCCTCTGCCCGCCCGTGAAATGACGCGGGAATCGTTCTCATCAACTCCCAATCGGAAGGTGCCTCATGGCCAAGCGCTGCGCGATCTGCGGCAAGGAGCCGCAATACGGACACCACGTCAGTCACGCCAAGAACCGGGTCAACCGGAGGTTCGAGCCCAACCTGCAGATGGGCCGCGTGACGGTCGCGGGAAAACCTATGCACGCGCGGATCTGCACGCGCTGCCTGCGCACCTACGCCGCCTAGTTAATCCCTGGGCCCCACCCTGGCGCTCCCCCTGGCGGGGAGGGAATCGGATTAGCTGAAGTCCATGTCATGTACTTGCCCGAGGTGCCGCAGGTCCTTACGGAGCGCAGTCCAGACCCGCTCCTGGACCTCGATTCCCGGGAGGACGCCCGCGGCGTCGTTGATCTCGGCCGCAAGGTCCGGACGCTCGACCATCTCGGCGAACAGGAGCGTCCAGGCGCGCGGCACCACCTCGTAGATGGCGTAACCGCCTCCTCCGAGCGCGAGCCACCGGCCATCGCACAGTTCGTGCGCGAGCTCGTGAAACACCCTTCCCACACGCGGCCAGATCCGGGTCGTCGCAGCGAGGTGCGCGAGCGGGTCGAGGTAATGCGTGTCGCACCCGTCCTGCGTGACCAGCACGGTCGGCTTGAATCGGCGTAGGAGCGCCGGTACGACCTTCTCGAAGCCCTCGAGCCACGGCTCGTCCCAAGCGAAGGGGACGAACGGGAGGTTCGCGGCCGAACCGCGACCAGCCCCGACGCCACAGTCTTCGGGAAAGCCGGTTCCGGGAAACAGGTAGCGACCGCTTTCGTGAAGGCTGATCGTCAGCACGTTGGGATCGGTCTGGAAAATGTCTTCGACGCCATCCCCGTGATGTACGTCGACGTCTACGTACGCCACGCGGTGACCCTGGTCCCTCAACCACCGGCACGCGATGGCGGCATCGTCGTAGGTGCAGAAGCCTGATGCACGCTCGCGGTGGGCGTGGTGCAGCCCGCCCGAAGGGCTGAAGGCGTGGAGGGCGGCGCCGCTCTCGATCGCCTCCGCCGCGACGAGGCTTGCTCCCACCACCAGCGAGGCCCCCTCGTGCAGCTCATCCGAGATGGGATTGTCGGCTGACGCAAAACCCGCCTCGTCGATTTGATCTGGCGATACAAGGTCGCGCTGCACCGGATCGCTCAGCTTGCGGACCAGCTCTATGTAGTGGCGCGAGTGCACGAGTGCCAGCTCTTCGATCGTTGCATTGCGAGGAGGCAGCAGGTCGCAGTGCTCGATGAGGCCTGTTGATCGGATCAGGTCCATTGCCAGCTTGACGCGAATCGGCTGCAGCGGATGCTGATCCGACAATCGATGTTTCATGAGCTCGTCCCCGTAGACGAGCGCGACCGACCCAGGCACGGCCACTTACCCTAACAACCTGGTGGAAGCGGAAGGTCTGTTCGAATCCGTGCCGAACTTCTCAGAGGGCAGGCGGCAAGACGTCATCGCCGCCATTGCCGGCGCGGCCACCGCTGAATCTCATCTACTCGACGTCGACCCGGATCCCGGCCATCACCGTGTCGTCGTCTCGATGGCGGCGCAAAGAGCGAGGCTCCTGGTCGCGGTGATGGGTGCGGTGAGCGCGGCGGTTGAGCTCATCGACGTGCGCGCGCACGAGGGGGTGCATCCGCGAGTCGGCGCCGTTGACGTGGTCCCGATCGTGCCCCTCGGACGCAGCACGCTGAACGCCGCACGTGAGCTCGCGCGCGAAATCGGCGAACGGATCTGGAGCGATCTAAGGGTGCCGGTCTACTGGTACGGGGAGCACCGATCCCTGGCCGATATCAGGGCCGGGCGCGCCAAGCCAGACCTTGGCGGTCCCGCTCTACACCCCACCGCCGGCGCCGTGTGTGTCGGCGCGCGCCTGACCCTGGTCGCCTTCAACGTCCTGCTGCCCGGCCTGGACGTGGCGAAGGCGAGAGCTCTCGCTCGCTCATTGCGCGAGTCCCAGGGCGGCATGCGCGGCGTGAAGGCGCTCGTCTTCGAGCTTTCAGGTGGCCGCCTGCAGCTGTCGATGAACCTGTTCCGGGTCGACGAGACACCGCCGGCAGCGGTCGTCGCCGAGCTGGTCCGTCGCGGAATCAAGGTCGGCGACCAGCAGCTGGTCGGACTGTGTCCGGCGATAGCAGCCAGCGCCGTCGCGGCTGGCCGCTTGCTGGAGGCGCGGCTGGCCGCGGCGGCGGCGCGTGCCGGTGCTCTGCGATGCCGGGAACGAGCCGACGAGGAGGGAGTCGCGCTCGCCCTCAGGCTCGACCATGAAGCTGAACAGCTGGCCGCCCTGGGTGTCGATCAGAGTGAGCTTCTGGCGGGTGCGGAGCGTGCGGCTGCCTTGGCACCAGTGCTGCGCGCGGCCAGGGTCCAGGACGGCGAGCTTGAAGCGATGCTCGGCGCCGCCTCGCGAGGGCTGCGTGCGGCGATCAGCCCAGCGACCCGGGCCGCTGAGAAGAAACGGGTGGAGGCCCTGGACGCGAGGCTGAGCTGGACCCCTCCGCCCCACCCCCCGGCTGCGCCGGGGACCTCCCGGCGAGCGGGGAGGTGAATAAGCCGGATTAAGTGTTAGGCGCTGTCGCGTCCATCGTGACGGTGCACGCGCCGCCGTTGATCTCGACCCGGTAAGCATCCGACCCGCTGACGGAGCCGGCGGACGACCAGCCCACGCTGCCGATGCCCCTGTGCTGCTGGCCGTCGGCGTCCAGGCTCACCGCCCCGCCTGACACCTGCACTGACGCGGCCGTGCCGGCCGGCCGGTGGAGATGGACGGTCAGCGCGCCGCCATTGACCGTGATCGGGACGATTCCCGCAGGCCGCCCAAGGGTGATGTCCTCGCGGCTCGCTCCGGTGCTGACGTCGATCGAGGTGACATGGACAGCGGCAAGCCTGTACGTCTCGGTGGATGCCCCGCCGTTGGACGTGATCGTCCAGGGCACGCTGGGGTTCACCTGCAGCGCCAGCTTGAAACGACGGGATTGGAACACGAAACCACCGTTGCCCTGGGAGATCTTCAGCGTTCCGTTCGAGCGGTCGAGATTCACGTCTGGTTTCGGGCCGGAGTACTCGATGTGTGCGCGGTATAGGTCCCCTCCCAGCGAGGTGCTGCCCTCAACGGTGATGGTCGCGGCGCCGACGTCAATCTCCAGCGATGCATGATCCAAGCTGCCGACGGCCTCCGAAGAGTCGAGCTTGTTGGTCGTGCCCGGGTTGGGGGCCAGGCTGACATACGCGATGGCACCTCCGGCCGCCACCAGGACGATGAGGGCGGCGGCAACATCTCCGGCCGATCCCTGCACGCCGCGACGGACGATCAGCTCGAGCCCGATCACGATGAGGATCAGCGGCCACAGATCGCCCAGCAGGCTCAAACGGTCGGTCGAGACCAGGCCGGCGTTGACCAGGAGTGCGAAAACGCCGATCAGGATCAGGACCGCCGGCCAGAAGAAGCTGCGGTAGTGGCGCGTGTTCTGCGCCTTCACGGACGGGCGCGACGGACGATCAGCCAGACCCCAAGGGCGATCAGCACCACCGGCCAGACGATGTCAGGCCGCAGCCAGCCGAGCCATCCGAGGTTGTTCAGCAAGAAGTACACGCCCAGTACGACCAGGACCGCAGGCCAGAAATATTCTCGGCGCCAGTACCTCACCTCCCGGATTCTAGAAGGGTCCGGTTAAACGGGGGCGACGACCTCGAAGAGCCCCGGACGCTCCTTGCGCGCCGCCTCGACGAGCTCAGCGCCGGCGACGGTCGCCTGGACCGGGTGCGCCATCGTGAGGTAGGCGCGGGCGACGCGGCGTAGATCGTCCGCTTTGACATGGAGCAGGCCCTGCTTGAACCGCTCGCGCTCCCGACGCGTGAAGCCCGTCAACCGGTTGGTCGCCTCGCGGCGCCCCTTGATGTCGGGCGATTCCAGGGGGTCGACGTCCCCACAGGACCCGAGGATGGCCTCCTTGAGGGCCTCGGGTTCGATCTCGCCGTCGGTCACCCATTTCACCGCCTGGTCGTATACGTCGTATGTCCGGATGATGTTGGGATCGCGATAGGAACCGAAGTAAAAAGTGCCGCTCGCGGTCCCCGCCTGCACGTAGCCGCCATAAGCGCCGCCCTTCTCTCGGAGCTCTCGATGCACGAAGGTGTCGCGCAGGTAGTTGGACAGAACGAGCAGCGCCGGGGCATCCGGGTGCGTGTAGCGCACCGTCTTGAAGATTCGCACGTTGAAAGCCACGGGGACCGGCGCGGTCCGTGCTTCCGGTGCTTGTTCGAGGGGCTTCGGCTTCTCGACGTGCCCGCCACTGGCGCCGGCCGGGAGCGCGTCCACGAGGCCGGACAGCAGGGCCTGCAACGTCTCAACCATCCCGCTTTCACATGTCACCACGAAGTGGACGGCGCCCGTTCGAAACAGGCGCGTTCTGATCGCGTCGAGCTTCGAAATTACATCTTCGAGCTCGCCCTCATCGAGGTGCGCCAGCCGTCGCATGACGTGGAGCATCCCGATGCCCTGCAGGCGGTCGTTGATCGCGCCCTCCGACGTGAGCTTCGAGTGGGCGAGCAGGATCGCGAACTGGAAGCCGAGCCCGGCGATTGAGCTCTCGAGCCGGGTCGCCGCTTCGGCGATGACCTCCTTCAGGCGCTTCGGATCGATCTCGAGACGCGCCGTCAGGTCGGTCAGCAGCTCAACGAACGGCTTCGCGTTACGATCGAGTGCGCGACCGGAGAGAACGAAAGACTGAAGGTAGTCGTCCTGGGCGGCAAGGGACTGGACCTGAGCCGCCGCGCCCACACCGCCGGTGACGGCTGCAATTCGCGACGCGATCTGCACGTAGTCCTGGCCGGCCGCTCCGCTCTGTGTGAGGGCCCGGCTGAACAGCGGCAGCAGCTCTTTCTGCTCCGGGCTCAGCGTTGAGAAATCCGAGCGAATGTCGAGGTAGGTCACACCGTTGGTCGGCTGCGGAAAGAACTCGATCCTTGCAGCGCCTGCTTTGGCGTCGCTGCTGGGCACGTCGTCGAACTTCATCGGGATGTCGCTGAGCTCGAGGGTCGGAAGCGCCGACAGGTCCTGCTTTGCCTCCTGCTCGGTTTTGAGCTCCAGGGCCTCGGCCACGATGCGCTGCTTGTCCGCGTCTCCGAGGCCGGCTTCGATCGCGGCGAGACGGTCGAGCTCCTTGCGTCGCTGGCGATCCTCCAGGTCAGGGTCAGGCTCGATCGTCAACAGGGCGCGATGCGGGTTGTCGAGAAGCTCGGCGCGAATGAGGTTCTCGAAGAACCGGCCTTCTCCGCGCGCTTTCTCGAGGTGGTCGAGGTCCGCGTCGAAGTTCAGGGCGCTGTACGGATCCCCACCGTAGTAGTACGACGCGAGGAGCGTGAACAGGACCTTCAACGCATATGGGTACCCGGCATTTGAGCGCTCTCTTCTTTCGAACTCGAGCCGGTGGATCACGGCGTCCACCTGGGCCTGGTCCACACCCTCATCGGCCAGGCGCTCGAGCGTGTCGAGGACTACACGCTGCACCTTCTCCGCGTCTTCAGGTGCGATGTCCTTCAAGCCGGCTCCGAAGACGCTTTCGCGGTAGTCGTCCTGGAGGCCGGTGCCGTCAGCCATGGCCGTACCTAATCCCGAGTCGATGAGGGCCTTGCGCAGGGGCGATCCCGCATTGCTGAGGAGAACCTCAGTCAGCACCTTGATTGCGAGCAGGCGAAACGAGTCACCCGTCGGCACCGTCACCCAGGCGACCAGGGCCTGCGACTTATGGGTGTTGTCCTCGCCTGCCGTCACGGGATATGGCTCGACGGCGGCAATCGGTTTGGTTTGGCGCTTCACATCACGGATTGCTGTGTCGACCTCGATCCGCTGGAAGCGCGAAAGCACGTTGCGCTCGATCACCTCGAGCGTCTCTTCGAGCGACTGGTCTCCGTAGGTGTAGAAGTACGCATTGCTCGGGTGGTAGTGCGTGGAGTGGAACCGGCGCAGGTGCTCCCACGTGAGATTCGGGATGTCCTCGGGATCTCCGCCCGAAACATGCGAGTAAGTGAGGCCGGGAAACAGCGAACGTCCGACGGCGCGCTGCACGGCCGCGTGCGGGGTCGCCAGGGCGCCCTTCATCTCGTTGAAGACCACTCCCTTGTAGCGAAGGCCGCTTGTCGGATCGGCCGCGTCCTCGAACTCGAAGCGGATTCCCTCCTGCTTGAAGGAGTCCTCGGACAGGCGCGGAAAGAACGTCGCGTCCAGGTAGACGTCGAGCAGATTCATGAAGTCCTTGGCATTGCGGGTGCTGAACGGGTACATCGTCCAGTCGGCGCTCGTCATGGCGTTCATGAAGGTGGCCAGGGAGCGACGCGTCATGCTGAAGAACGGGTCGCGGACGGGGTACCGCTGCGAGCCTGCAAGGACGACGTGCTCAAGGATGTGCGCGACCCCCGTCGAGTCCTTAGGCACCGTCGGGAAGAAGACGGCGAACGCGTTGTTGTCGTCGTTGGTTTCGATGTGAATGTGTCGCGCGCCGGTGCGGTCGTGCTTGAGCTCAAGGTAGACGCCATCGATCCGGTCAAGAGGCTCCCGCCGCAGGATGGTGTAGCCACCGATGGTTCCGATGCCGGGTTCAGCTGTCTTTGCCATGAACGCTTGAGTTTAGAGGTGCGTCCGGGAAGGCCGCTGTCCAGTGCATCGGCCCATTTCCGGCGACTAGGATGTGAGGGCTGATGGTGTTCAGTGCCGCCGAGCTCGAGTTCCTGCGCTCACAGCGGATCGGGCGCTTCGCCACCGTCGGGCCGTCGGGATGGCCTCACGTCGCACCCGTGATGTACGCCGTGGACGATGATGGCGGGCTCGAGTTCGACGTGGACGGGGTGAAGCTTCGGAACCTTGCGCACGAGCCGCGCACCTCGATGGTCGTCGATGCGATGGGGCCGAAGCGAGGCGTCGCGATACAAGGACACACCCGCCTCATCGCACCGCAGCGAGCTCGACTCGAACCGGTTCGCAAGTTCAGCTGGGGTCTGTGATATCCGGAGAGCAGCCCTCCTGGGGTTGGCCCTGGCGCTGATCCAGACGGGGTGCGGCTCCGGTTCGTCTGCGACCTCCTCGACGCCGTCGCCAAGCCTCCCGGCCGGCTCGGTCTCGCCCTCCGCCGCGCTCGGCGCCGATTGGCCCGAGTACCACCGAAACAGCGCCCGCTCCGGCGTCGGGCCTTCATTACCGGCGCTCGGCGCCCCGGCCGTCGCGTGGAAGACACAGCTCGACGGCGATGTCTATGCGTCTCCGTTGATCGTCGCCGGCCACGTGCTGGCGGCGACCGAGAGGAACACGATGTACTCGCTGGACCTCTTCAGCGGAGCTGTGGTGTGGAAGACGCATCTCGGCGAACCGGTCGCCGCGGCTTCGCTGCCGTGCGGCAACATCGGCCCGGTGACCGGAATCACGGGAACTCCGGCGGCGGACCCGGTCGCCGGCAGGCTTTACGTCGTCGCGTTCCTGAGCAGTCACCACCACATGCTCTTCACGCTGAGCCTCGCCGATGGATCGATCATCTCCCAGCAGGATGTCGACCCACCCGGGTCCAACCCGGCGGTGCAGCAGGAGCGAGGGGCTCTGACGCTGGCGTCGGGCTACGTCTACGTGCCGCTCGGCGGGCTGTTCGGCGACTGCGGGCAGTATCACGGCTACGTCGTGGCGGTACCGCTGAAAGGCGGGGCCGCCGTTTCTTACAAGGTGCCCAGCGCGCGCGAAGCGGGTATCTGGAGCCCACAGGGACCAACGATCGGGCCAGACGGAAGCGTCTACGTGGTCAGCGGCAACGGTGCATCCCGCTCGACGTTCGACTACAGCAATTCGGTCATCGAGCTCTCGCCCGACCTGCAAACCGTCCGCTCCTACTTCGCCCCATCAGACTGGGCCTCGCTCAATGCAAGCGATACGGATCTGGGCTCCGTCGGGGCGACAGTGCTCCCATCGCTCGGCGCCGTCGTGGCGATTGGCAAGCAGGGCGTCGCCTATCTGCTGAAGTCAGGCAGCCTCGGCCGCGTCGGCGGTCAGGTCGCGAGCCGGCCGGTCTGCTCTGGGGCTTGGGGCGGTACGGCGTGGTCTCGCTCAACTGTCTTCGTGCCGTGCGCCGACGGCCTCTACGCGCTGTCGGTGACCTCAACGTCGCTCGAGGTCGCCTGGCATGCGGGGCATCCGGTTCTTGGCTCACCGATCATCGCCGCAGGCGCGGTCTGGGCGATCGAACCGGACTCTGGCACGCTCTATGCGCTGGACCCGGCCTCCGGCGGTGTCATCTACTCGACCGGCCTGGGCCCAGCGCAGCACTTCAGCACGCCCGCCGCGACCGAAGGCTTCGTCGTCATCCCTGCCGGCGCAAACGTGGTCGCGGTTTCCACGGGCTAGCGGGGCGAGGAACCGGCCCTCGTCAGCGCCCTGCTCAGCCCTGGATGGTTCTGAGCAGGTTGGCCATCTCGATGGCCGCCTCGGCGGCCTCGGCGCCCTTATTGTTCTTTGGACCGGAGCGGGCCAGCGCCTGCTCCTTATCCTCCGTGGTCAGGACGCCGAACGTGACCGGCACCCCCGTGTCGAGCTGCACCTGCATGATGCCGGCCGCCGCCTGTCCGGCAACCAGCTCGAAGTGATAGGTCTCGCCCCGTATCACGCATCCCAAGCAGACGATCGCGTCGTGGCCGCCCTTCTCCGCGAGCGCCAGCACCGCAACCGGAAGCTCGAGCGAGCCTGGCACCCAGTAGACGTCGGGGTCTTCAACGCCATGCTCTTCGAGCGCCGCCAGCGCGCCTCGCAACAACCGATTGGACACGTCCTCGTTGTACCGCGCGACGACCACGGCGATGTTGAGGTCGCCACCGCTCAGGTCAGGCTTGGCGCCCTTCTCACCCACTGCTTAGAGAAGATGTCCGAGCTTGTCTTTCTTGGTCTTGAGGTATCGCTCGTTGTGCGGGTTGGATAAAACCCGGATCGGGACACGCTCGACCACCTCGAGACCGAATCCCTCGAGCCCGTAGATCTTCTTCGGGTTGTTGGTCAAGAGCCGGATCTTGCGGACGCCGAGGTCGTAGAGAATCTGGCTTCCGATTCCGTAATCCCGCTTGTCCGCCGGATGGCCCAGCGCTTCGTTGGCCTCGACCGTGTCGAGGCCGCTGTCCTGCAAGTTGTAGGCGTGCAGCTTGTCGAGGAGCCCGATCCCCCGGCCCTCCTGGTGGCGGATGTACAGGATCACGCCGGTTCCCTCCGCGGCGATCATCTCCATGGCAGCGTGAAGCTGCGCGCCGCAGTCGCATCGCAAGCTGCCGAATATGTCGCCGGTGAGGCACTCCGAGTGCGCCCGCAGAAGCACCGGCTTCTTCGGATCGATGTCCCCGAGGACCAACGCCAGGTGGTTCTCTCGACGCAGGATGTCCTCGTAGGCGTATAGCTTCCACATCCGCGGGTCCTTGTCGCCGATGGGAATAGTTGCTTCGACTCGCCGGGCAACCAGCTTCTCATTTCGGCGACGGTAGGCGATGAGCTGCTCGACTGTGATGAGCTTGATTTCGTGCTCGTCCGCAAAGCGCTCAAGCTCGGGCATGCGGGCCATGGTGCCGTCGAGCTTCATGAGCTCGGTGATCACGCCGGCCGGGTAGAGGCCGGCCAGGATGGCGAGGTCGACCGCGGCTTCGGTCTGGCCCGCGCGTGTCAGCACTCCCCCCTCGGCTGCGCGCAGAGGAAACGTATGTCCGGGCATCGAGAAATCGGAACCCCTCGCCGATGGGTCGAGGACCTTGCGGATGGTGGCGGCGCGGTCATGCGCGGACGCGCCCGTGGTCGTGATGTCCTTGGCGTCGATGCTCACGCTGAACGCAGTGCCAAGCCGGCTGGTGTTGTGTTCCACCATTGGTGCGATGCCGAGCTCATCGAGGCGACCGGCGATGACCGGCATGCAGACCAGGCCGGATCCGTGGCGGGTCATGAAGCTTATGTGCTCGGGCGTGACCAGCTGAGCGGCCACAACGAGGTCTCCTTCATTCTCGCGGTCCTCGTCGTCGACCACGATTACGAACTTGCCCGCCTCGAAGTCAGCGATCGCCTCCGGCACGGTTGCCAGGCCCATTTCCTTGGCGAATGTTACCGGTGGAGGTATCTGAGGCCTCGGCCTCGGGCCACGTAGCGCGCGACAACATCGGCCTCGAGGTTGACGATCGAACCGCGCTTGTACTCGCCCGAGATGCTCATGGCCAGGGTGTGAGGGATGAGAGCGACGGTGAAAGTGGACGCCTTGTCGTCCACAGCGGCCACGGTCAGGCTCACCCCATCGACCGCGATCGATCCCTTCTCTGCAACGAATTGCTCGAGTGCGCGGGGCAGCCCGATCACGACTTCCTGGCCGGCCGCCACCGTGGAGACACGTTTGACCCGAGAGATCGCGTCGACGTGTCCCTGAACCAGATGGCCGTCCAGCAACCCATTTGCCGCCAGCGGCAGCTCCAGGTTGACCCGCCCGCCCGGCTCCACCCGTCCCAGGTTGGTGCGGCGCAGCGTCTCGGGCACGACATCAGCGAAGAAAGCTGTGCGGGACTTCTTGATCACGGTGAGACAGCAGCCGTTCACCGCCACGCTGGCACCGACCTTGAGCAGCAGAGCGGTCGGCGCGTGCTCGATTCCGAGCCGGTGGGGCCCGACCTCACATACCGTGCCGACGGCGCTAACTATCCCGGTGAACATCGACATATCCGGTGATCACCAAGTCGTCGCCAAGGCGCCCGAAGTCGAGCTCGCGGAGTTGAGTCGATCCAGCCAGGTGCTCCACGCCACTCCCACCCAGCGGACCAGGAGCCTCTTTGCCGCCGATCAACCTTGGCGCGACGTAGGCATAAACCTTGTCCACCAGACCCTCGGCGAAGAACGAGGCGTGGACCTCGGCACCTCCCTCGACAAGCAGGCTCAGCATTCCGCGGTGACCGAGCTCGTCCAATAGGGCAGGCAAGCTGACGCGTCCGTCGGCCGCGGCGGGCAGGCGAAGGACTTCAGCCGCTCCCATGTGGCCCGGCCTCGTCGTGGCGATCAGCGTGTTCTCACCGACGATCCTGGCCGACTGGGGGATCCGGAGCTGCGAATCCAACACCACTCGAAGCGGCCGGCGCGACTTGCCGCCATCGACCCTGACGGTCAGCTCTGGATCGTCGGCGATCACGGTATTGACCCCGACCAGGATGGCGTCGTGCGCGTGACGGAGGCGATGCGCGTGCGTGCGGGCTTCCTCGCCAGTGATCCATCGCGATTCGCCGGTGCGGGTCGCAATTTTGCCGTCGAGGCTCATCGCGAACTTCACGGTCACGAATGGGCGCCCGGTCAGTCGATGCTTGAGGTAGAACTCGTTGAGCTTGAGGGCCCGCTGCTCGAGCACACCGACAGCGGTCTCTATGCCAGCCAGCTCCAGCAGGCGGAGGCCGGCGCCGCGCACTCGCTGATCTGGGTCGGCCATCGACACGACGACGCGGCGCACACCGGCGTCGATCGCGGCCTGGGCGCATGAAGGGCTGCGGTGCTCGTGCGCGCATGGCTCGAGGTTGACGTAGAGCGTGCCATCGCGCGAGCGCTCGCCGGCGGCCGCGAGGGCCTGCTGCTCGGCGTGCGGCTGCCCGGCCTCACGGTGGTAGCCCTCGCCGGCCATGCGTCCCTCGGCGTCGAGCACGACGGCTCCCACCATAGGATTGGGGCTGGTCCTGTAATCCGCCTGGCGTGCGAGCTCAATGGCGCGTGCGGTCCAATGCAGGTCTACGCTCCGGTCGGGATCTATGGGATTCAGTCCTGGCAATATACCCGCGCCAGATCAAATGACCAGTGATCAACAACCGAAAGGTCTATGAGATTCTCCAGTGCTTTCAGCGCTGGATCCGTTTGACGTTTCCGAATTCTTCACTTAACCGGTGCGCCCTGTGGCGCCCGGCCTCAGTGAACTGAAGAGTGAGTTATAGGTGAACAAGCCCTCGGGCTATTAGTACCGCTCAGCTCAAAGCATTGCTGCTCTTACACCTGCGGCCTATCAACCTGGTTGTCTACCAGGGCCCTTACCCGGTTAACCCGGTGGGAAACCTTATCTTGGAGTTGGCTTCGCACTTAGATGCTTTCAGCGCTTATCCAAACCGGCCATGGCTACCCGGCGCTGCCACTGGCGTGACAACCGGTACACTAGCGGGCCGTTCAACCCGGTCCTCTCGTACTAGGGTCAACCCTCCTCAAGTCTCCTGCGCCCACGGCGGATAGGGACCGAACTGTCTCACGACGTTCTAAACCCAGCTCGCGTACCGCTTTAATGGGCGAACAGCCCAACCCTTGGGACCGACTCCAGCCCCAGGATGCGACGAGCCGACATCGCACGTTCTCTGCCGTTTCTGGCAGCGCAGACTATATCTCCACCCTGCTCGACCAAGAGCGAGGGGTCGGCGTGTTGTGGCAGTCATGAATTTGCCGTTGGGCACGAACTGCCACCGTGGCCTAAGCCACAGTCGTTACGGGGTCACTTGCGGAAGCGATTTCTATAGTTGGTCGCGCTTCCGACAGACTTCCCACGGTATTGCCCGCCCACGCCAAGCCGGCGAGGGTGAGGGGTTCACCGTTATAAGCCGATTACCTTGACGGCGTCTCCGCCGCCTCACCCCAAATTGAGGTGCCAAACCGGGCCGTCGATGTGAACTCTTGGGCCCGATAAGCCTGTTATCCCCGGGGTAACTTTTATCCGTTGAGCGACGGCCATTCCACACCGAGCCGTCGGATCACTATGCCCGACTTTCGTCCCTGCTCGACTCGTTTGTCTCACAGTCAAGCTCCCTTATGCCATTGCACTCTGCGCCTGATTTCCGCCCAGGCTGAGGGAACCTTTGGGCGCCTCCGTTACTTTTTGGGAGGCGACCGCCCCAGTCAAACTACCCACCAGGCACTGTCCGGAACCCCGATCAGGGGCCCCGTTAGAAATAAAGTTCAGCGAGGCTGGTATTCCACTGGCGACTCCACCCGAGCTAACGCCCGAGCTTCATAGTCTCCCAGCTATCCTCTACACGCTAAACCCCAGTCCAATGCCAAGATGTAGTAAAGCTCCACGGGGTCTTTCCGTCCTGCCGCGGGTAACCTGTATCTTCACAGGTATTGCAGTTTCGCCGAGTATCTGTCCGAGACAGCGCCCAACTCGTTACGCCATTCGTGCGGGTCGGAACTTGCCCGACAAGGAATTTCGCT
>DATBZP010000064.1:0-7227 GCA_036513135.1 Candidatus Dormiibacterota bacterium
CGGGGAGGTGTTCTGCCGGCCCTTCCCCACCGGCCCTACGGGCCACCTCCTCGGCTAGCGGGGAGGCGTTCTGCCGGCCGTAAGACCTGCCCTACGGCCCACCTCCCCGGCTAGCGGGGAGGTCGCTTATTTGATCAGTTCAGACCACAGCTCGGGCTGGATTGTCGTGTGCAGGGACCTGTCAAGAGCGCGCCGTTTGCGGGCTGCCTCAATGCACGCGGGATCGTCGTGGAGATACGCGCCCCGCCCCGCCGCGTGGCCCGTCACATCAACCGCTCCGCCTCCTCCCACGCGTCGGACAACGCGTATCAGTACCCGCTTGCCGGCTTCCCCACGGCAGCCTACGCACGTCCGAATCCCCACCTGGCCGGGCCGCTTCGCGGTCCGGGCCACCCTCCCCACGGGTGGAGAGGTGTCAGGTTGTTGATTCGCCATCGGCCCGGTCATCGGGTTCGCTCGGCTTGATGTCAATCCGAAAACCAGTCAACTTGGCCGCGATGCGAGCGTTCTGACCATCGCGTCCGATGGCGAGGGATAACTGCGCTCGAGGCACGAGCACGGTTGCAGTCCTCGTTGCGCGGTCGATCGATACCGCCTCGGCCTTGGCCGGCCCCAGCGAGGCGGCGACGAAGACTTCGGGGTCGTCCGACCACGGGACGATGTCCACATGCTCGTTGGACAGCTCACTGAGGATCGCGCGGTGTCGCATGCCCTTGGGGCCGACGCAGGCCCCGACGGGATCGATGCCAGGCTCATTCGCAGACACGGCGACCTTTGTCCGAAGCCCAGGCTCGCGCGCGATCGCCCGGATCTCGACCGTGCCGGCTTTGACCTCTGGCACCTCGGCCTCGAGCAGGCGATGCACAAAGGACCGCGACGCTCGCGAGACTCGCACCTGCGCCTGCCTGGGATTGTGCTGCGCCTCGAGGATCACAACAAGCACCGGCCGGCCGGGGTGCAGCTGCTCGCCGGGGATTTGCTCTTCGGGCGGCATCACGCCTTCGATCCGCCCCAGGTCGACGAACACGGTGCCGGCCTCAACGCGGTCGACGATGCCAGAGGCCAGCTCGCCCTTGTGCTCGGCGACGTCACGCATGACCTTGTCGCGCTCCAGGTCGTGAATGTGTCGGAGCACTGCGTGCTTGGCCGTCTGCGCGGCCATTCGCTTGAAATTCTCAGCGGGCAGCACGTCGACGACCTCGGTGCCGTCTGGCCGCACCTGGCGGCTCCGCACCTCGAGGGCGCCCGTCGTGGTGTCGAGCTTCACCGTTACGAACCCGGCCGGGCTGAACGCGCGCACGTAGGCCACGGCTAGAGCGCTCTCGACCGTATGCAGCATCTCCTCAAAGGGGATGCCGACCTCGGCGCACAGCGCAGTCAGCGCCTCGCCCAAGCTCTCGGTGGACGGTTCAGATTGCGACCGCGAGCCTGCCCGCGACAACGTCATCCCATGCAATGTGAACGGTGACCGGCGCCCGTCCGCGAGCGCCATGTGCCTGTACCGCTATCCCCGCTTCGTCGACTGCCACCAGGGGGCCTTCGACCACGGTCTCCGATTCGCCGGTTCGATACCGCACGTTGACTCGCTTGCCACTGAACCGCTCGTATTCCCGGTGGCTACGAAGAGGGCGCTCGGCGCCAGGAGACGAGACTTCCAGGTCGTAGGGGCCGTCGATGAGATTCGAGTGATCGATCAGCGGCCCGGCGATACGACTCACGCGCTCGCAGTCTTCGATCGTAATCGGCTCGTTGTGGTCGATCGAGATGCGGAGCGTCCGTCCGGCATGACCCGACTGGTCGAGCGAATAGAGCTCGTAACCCATGTGCTTGATCGTGGGCGCGAGCAGGTCTGTGATGGACGTTATGGGCCATGTCGGCATGTGGCGGTGTCTGAGCACACCTTAGCACTGGGCAGCTGGCGTCAGCGGAGAGGCTGGAGCCGCCTCCAGACCACCAGCAGGGGAGCCGCATTGAAGATCGAGCTGTAGGTCCCCGAGACGATGCCGACGAGCAGCGCCAGCGCGAAGCCTTTCAGCGTCGTGCCACCTGCGATCAGGATCGCTACCAGCACCAGGACTACGGTGAAGCTCGTGATGATCGACCGCGCCGCCGTCTGCATGATGCTGAGGTTTACGACCTGCTCGAAGGAGAGCCGCTGGCTGACGCGAAGGTTTTCACGGATCCGGTCGAACACGACGATCGTGTCATGCACCGAGAAGCCGACCACCGTCAACACAGCCGTGACGAAGAGGCTGTCGATCTCTCCGATTCGAAAGCCAAGGACCTTGCCGATGATCGAGAAGATGCCCGTCAGCAAAAAGACGTCATGCAGCAAGGCAGCGAGTGCCGAGCCGCCGAACTGAAAGCCGGCCCGCCAGCCTCCGGGCACGTTGTGAAACCGGATCGCCAGCAGGAAGAGGATGGCGACGGAGGCCAATACGACCGCCAGCAAGGCGAACTTGATCGTCTCACCCGCAATTGTTCCCCCGACCTCCAGGACCTGCTGCAAGTCCATAGGACCGAGGCGGCTCGTGAGGTGGTCCTCGACCAGTTTCTGCTGCTGCGGGGTCAACGGAGCGGCGCGGATGATGTAGCCGCTGCCGCCCGCCTGGATGACAGAGCCGCCGGATGTCAGAGGATCCGCGGCCACGGCGTTTTCTACCTGTGCGACGGATGGCTGGCTGGCGAATTTGACAGTGAACTCGGTGCCGCCGGCGAAGTCGATACCGAGCAAGAACCCGCGGGAAACCATCGAGATGATCCCGGGGATGATGATCAAAAGCGAGAGGGCAAAGAACACGTTGCGCCGGCCGATGATGTTGAGCCTTCGCACCCGGGGCTCGCGCCGAGGCTCGTCCTTCGGCTTCTCCTCCGGGGCGACCGCCTTCTCCTGCGGGACTAAGTCGGCTCGCTGCTCTTGAGGATCTACGTCAGACAGTTCGGGCACTGCGGTCGACTCCCATGAGCCCTGGTCGTCGCAGGGCGCTGCCCGTCATGACGATCGCGAGCAGGTTGTGGGTCACGATGATCGATGAGATCAAGCTGGCCACGACACCGATGCCGAGGGTGATGGCAAAGCCCTTGACCTGCGCAGGTCCGACAAACCCGAGGATCACGCAGGTGATGAATGTCGACGTGTTCGAGTCCCGGATGGCGGGCCACGCACGCCTGACAGCCGCGTCGACTGCGGCCGGTATGGTCCGGCCAGCACGCACCTCTTCTTTGAATCGTTCAAAGATCAGGACGTTGGCATCGACGGCCATGCCGACCGAGAGGATGAACCCTGTGATGCCGGCAAGGGTCAGCGTGACTGGAACCACCTTGAAAACAGCAAGCACCGCGGCGGCGTAGAAGAGCAGCGCGATGCTCGCCAGCAGCCCAGGCACACGGTAGTACACGATCATGAAGATCACGACGATCGACAGGCCGAGCAGCCCGGCCGCCAGGCTGAGCTTCACGGATTGGGCGCCCAGCGTGGAACCGACCTGGGTCACATCGAGTACCTGCAGGTCAACCGGGAGTGAACCGGAGTTGATGCCGGTGGCGAGGTCGGTTGCGCTCTGCTGGGTGAAGGCGCCGCTGATGGAGGCCTGGCCGCCGTCGATCTCGGTCAATGTGGTGGGGTCGGTCAGGAACTTGCCGCAGATCGTGTTCGGCGTCTGTGCTGCCAGACATCCGGTGTCATAGGGCTGCGACACCTGGGCCACGTAGGCCGCGTTCGCCCAGTTGTCGATGTCCTGTTGCGTCAGGTCCAGCCAGATGGTCAGGTGACGCTGCGGGCAGTCGGTGCCGGCGCCAGGGCAGGCGGCGACGTTATCCCTCGTCAGATTCGAGAAGACGCCGCCGCCGCGCGACGTGAAGCTGATGTTGACGACCCAGCTCACGCCCGACTGGTCGATGGAGGCGGTTGCGCTTTGAATGTCGTCGCCCGTCAGGCCGACGAACGCGGGCTTGTACCCGGGCTCGGGTCCGTTCGTCACCGTCGTGTCCGGCACCCACTTCGTGTAGACGAGCTTGGAGATCGCTCCGATCGTCTTCTGCGCCTGGTCGGCAGTCACGCCGGCCAGGTCGACCGTGATCCGGTCGTAGTTGGTTCCCGCCCCACGGATCTCCGGCTCGCTCACGTTGAGCGAGTTGACGCGCTTATTGATGACCTGGATCGTTCGCTGCTGAACGTCCGCGCGCGACTGGCCCGGTGGGAAGTTCGTGAGCTGGTAGTCGATGTGAGTTCCGCCCGCGAGGTCCAGTCCTCGGTGGATGTACAGCTGCCAGCCGCCGAAGTTCGGCGGTAGGCCGGGCACATTACCCGTCAGCGGGTAATGGTTGGCGATGCGGTAGATGTAGCCCGCACCGTCCACGAAGAGGGAAAACGCCAGGACCGCGATGATGAACAGGCGGACCGGCCAGCTGAGGACTAACTGCACAGCCTGAGAAGTCTACGGAGTAAGCGAAGGATGGCGCCCACTATGCCTTCCCGCTCAGGACAAGATTCTCAGCCGCCGTATTTCTTCAGCGGGTGAGGTGGTCTGGGGACCCAGACCACCTGGCGCCCTCGTTCGCTCGGTCTGAAATCCGCACCCAACCACCGCGATTTCAGACCGGGAAGGAAAAGACTTTCCAAAGATCGTGAAGTCGACGACGGGGCCTGGCTATCGCTGCCGGAACAGCAGGTTGAGAACCACGGTCAGGACGATCGAAAGGATGATGCTGGTGGCGATCGGAACGTAAACGGTCACGCCTCCGCTTCGAAACGTGAAATCCCCCGGCAGATGGAACCGACCGAAGAGCATCAGCCCCCCGCCGATCACGGCCAGCAGAACTCCAAAGACGAGAAGCAGCCTCCCTACGTTCTGCATCTACCTGGAGGCCCCTTCAGATCGTAGGACGTACTGGGCGCCATCCTCGCGTCTTAGAGCAGGCGGGTCTGCTGCGGACCGGGGTCGGGCGGGGTGATGCCCAGGTGGCGATAGGCGAGCTCGGTCGCGACGCGGCCGCGGGCCGTCCGCGCGAGGAACCCGATCTGGATGAGGTAGGGCTCGTGCACGTCCTCGATCGTCTCGGGCTCCTCCGACAGCGACGTGGCTATTGTGTCGAGACCCACTGGGCCGCCCTTGAACTTCCTGATCAATGTGTCGAGGAGCTGCCGATCGAGCGGCTCGAGGCCGATCTCGTCGATGTCCAGCATGGCCAGCGCCTGCTTGGTGGTGTCGACCGTCGCACGTCCGTCGCCGCGAACCTGGGCGAAGTCCCGCACCCGGCGCAGCAGGCGGTTGGCGATGCGTGGCGTGCCGCGCGCCCGGCGAGCGATCTCCGACACCGCGTCTTTGTGGACCTCGATGTCGAGAATCCGCGCCGAGCGGATCACGATCTGCTCGAGCTCCGCCTTGGTGTAGAAGTCGAGCCGGTACACGGCACCGAAGCGGTCCCGAAGCGGACCACTGAGTAGGCCCTGGCGCGTGGTGGCGCCCACGCACGTGAAGTGCGGAAGCGGCAGGGTCGCAGCGCTTGCCCCCACTCCCTTGCCCAGGACCGCATCGAAGCGGAAGTCCTCGAGCGCCGGATAGAGCGACTCTTCGACGACGCTGCTCAGGCGGTGAATCTCGTCGATGAAAAAGACATCCCGGGTGCTGAGGTTCAGAAGGATCGAGCCGAGCGCGCCCTGGTGGTCGATCGCCGGTCCAGAGCTGACCTTGATCGCGACGCCCAGCTCGTTGGCGATGATGTGTGCGAGCGTGGTCTTGCCAAGCCCGGGCGGACCGCACAGCAGCACGTGCTCGACGGGTTCGTCGCGGCGGCGTGCCGCCTCGAGCAAGATGCTCAGGTTCTCACGCACCTGCTGCTGTCCGACGTACTCGGTGAGCAGACGCGGGCGGAGCGTGAGGTCGTACTGCTCGTCGTCCGCGCGCGCATCGAGGATGATGTCGCCGGTCATTTACGCCCCAAGGCTTTGAGCGCCACCGCGAGCGCATCCTGCGTGTTTGGCGTCGACTTCCAGTCCACCGATTCGATGCCCACGCGAGCCTCCTGCGACGAGAATCCGAGGTTGCGCAGTGCCGACTCGACCGCTTTGGGTACGACTCCGTCGCCGGCTGCCGCGGCCGCCCGCGGAACAGCCTCCAGCTCCGCGACGGCGTCGAGGCGTGGCTTGAGCTCGATGATCACCTTGGCAGCGGTGCGCTGCCCCACTCCGCTTGCGCGCCTGATCGGCGCGGGGTCTTCGCTCACGATCGCCCGCTTCAGGACATCCAGGCTCGAGGCGCCCAGGATGTTGAGGCCCACCTTCGGACCGACGCCGTCGACCTGGATCAGCATCTCGAACATGTCCAGCTCTTCAGCCGAGGCAAAACCGTAAAGCGCGAGCTGATCTTCTCTGACGTGGGTATGGATGTGCAGCTCGATCTCCCCGCCGGGAAGCGGCAGTTGCTGGCGAGTAGACGCTGCGATGCTGACCATGTAGCCCACGCCACCGACATCGACCACCACGAAATCAGGTCCCGCGCGTCGCAGCACTCCGGTCAGGTGAGCGATCACTGGAGAGTCGCCCTTTTGCCCCACGAACTCGGAGGCTGCGCCTTGAGTTCGCGGGGACCCCTCTGATTGGGCGCGACCGGCGGGGTTGCCGCTCTGGTGAACCGCCGGCTGCGGGCGTGACAGACGGCGATCGCGATCGCATCGCGCGCGTGTTCATCGAGGCGGCCCTCGGGAACCTTGATTTGCGCCGCGAGCATTCGTGCAATTTGGGCCTTGTCCGCGTTGCCATATCCCGTGAGGACGACTTTGACCTGGCTGGGCTTGTACTCGAAGACCGGAACGCCACGCTCCGCGAGCACTGCGAGGATGGCGCCCCGCGCCTGCGCTACGGCAACCGCGCTCGTTGTGTTGCGGCCCACGAACAACTCTTCCAGCGAGGCTTCGGCCGGGGGGTGATCGTCGAGCAATTGGCGCAAGTGGTGGGTGATCACGAGCAGTCGCTCCCCGTCGCGACCGGGCCGGGTGACCACTGTGCTGCACGCCAGCACGAGGTTGGGCTCGGACAGGAGCGCGAAACCTGTGCTCGCAAGCCCGGGGTCGATACCGAGGATTAATCCGTTGTGCGTGCCCGGCATGTGTCCATCAGCTTTACACCTGTGCGGAGACTCGTTCAAGGACGTTGGTTGGGATGTCAAAGTTGGCGTAAACCTGCTGGACGTCGTCGTCCTCCTCGAGTGATTCCATCAGCCTGAGAAC
>DATBZP010000065.1:0-6861 GCA_036513135.1 Candidatus Dormiibacterota bacterium
TGCTCAACGCTGACGACCTGGAGCAGCTGGCCATCCATCTCAAACATGGTCCCGTTGCGAAAGTCGCTCGTTGAGATCACAGCTCAGCCAGGTACTGCATCGCCAGTCCGTAACCCGCGAAACCCAGCCCCGTGATCACGCCTCGCGCAGCTCGGGCGGTCACGCTCTTCGACCGGAACTCCTCGCGCGCGTGGATGTTCGAGAGGTGGACCTCGACGGTTGGGACCTCCAGCGCCTGGAGGCAATCGAAAAGCGCCAGCGAGTAGTGCGAAAGAGCTCCCGGGTTGATCACTATCCCGAGCGCCCCCGGGGCTTCCTTCTGCAGGAAATCGATGATCGCGCCCTCGTCATTGCTCTGGAAAACGCTCACGGTGACGCCCAGCTGGCGCGCTTTGGCGCGCACGGTCTTGACCAGGTCGGCCAGTGAACGCGTGCCATAAATGTGCGGCTCCCGCTTCCCGAGCAGGTTCAGGTTTGGGCCGTTGACGATGACGATCCGCTTCATCCGAGTGCTCGCGTCACGACCCGCCGCACGAGTGCGGAGGGAATCTCGTGGCCAATCTCAGCGTGGCCCAGCCGGCGGGGCATGACCCACGCGACCCTGCCCCGCCGCGCCTTCTTGTCTCGTGGGATCGCGGCCAGGAGGCGGGCCGGGTCGACGTGAGGCACCTTATCCGGCAGCCCATACGAGGTGAGGAGCGCGTCCTGGGATTCGACGAGCCGCTTGCTGCACATGTCCATAGACAGGGCGATCCGGGCCGCAACTCGCATGCCGAACGCGACCGCCCGACCGTGTGAGATGCGAAAGCCGCTCGCCGCCTCGAGCGCATGGCCGGCAGTGTGTCCATAGTTGAGGATCGCTCGCCGTCCTCTCTCGCGCTCGTCCTTGGCGACGATGAGCGCCTTCGCCGCGACGCAGCGAAATACGACCCGCTCGAGCATCGCACGGTCAGCATCGAGAAGGCGCGGGCGTTCCTTTTGCAGGAGATCGAACAGGCCCCGGTCCATGGCAACGGCGTACTTTACAACCTCGGCGAACGCTTCCCGATAAGTGGCCGTGGGCAGCGTTTCGATACACGCAAGGTCAGCTATGACCGCCGACGGCTGCCAGAAGGCGCCGATGGCGTTCTTGGAGCGGGTGCCATTGATGCCGGTTTTCCCCCCGATGCTCGAATCGACCATCGCCAAGAGCGTCGTCGGGACACCCACCAGGCGAATGCCTCGCTGCCAGACGGCGGCCGCGAAACCCGCAAGGTCCCCCACCGTGCCGCCCCCCACGGCGATCACGCAACCGCCCCGATCGATGCGCTGGCGCTCGAGGAACGCCAGCACCTCGTGGAGCTGGCTCATGGATTTCGACCGCTCGCCCACCGGGACCACGTGGATTGCCGTCTTCAGGCCGGCGCGCTTGATCGACTTGGCGACCTTCACGGCCCAGGGCCTGACGTTGGAGTCGGTGATGATAGCCACACCGGTCGGATCAAGCCGCGTCACGACGCCGCGCAGCTCACGATGGATGTTGCTGCCGATGACGACCGGGTAACTTCCCGCCGACGAGTCGAGGATCAGGCGGACCAAAGTTTGATCACCTCATCCGCAACGACCGAGGGCGGGCGATCACCATCAACCCGATTCAGCGCCTGTTCATACCTGGGCCGGCGCCGCTCGAAGAGCAACTCAAGCTCTTCGCGCGAGCGACCCGAAGCGAGCGGCCGCCCGGTGAGCATCCGAATCCTTTCCCACATCGCGTCGAAGGGGACCTCCAGGTAGACCGTGGCCGACGTGTCGGCCACGAGGCGCCAGTTGGCGTCGCTGATCAGAGTCCCGCCCCCGAGCGCCACCACCGCTCCCTGTTCCAGCGCACGCGGAAGCACACGCGTCTCCAGAGCGCGAAAAGCAGCCTCTCCTCCGTTCGTGAAGATGTCGGAGATCGGCATGCCGGCCTCGTCTTCGATCATCCGGTCCAGGTCGTGAAACGGCGCCTCTATGCGTTGAGCCACCAGCGCCCCCACGACGCTCTTACCTGAACCCATGAAGCCGACGAGAGCGAGGGGTCTGGTCGACGTCAGACTCCGCTTGGGTTGGCCGGCGCAGCCGCCGGCCCGCCGCCTCGCCGCTTCTCCGATTGCATGAAGACCTGGTCGCGGAATGCGCCCGGGTTGGGCAGGTGGTCGAGCACCTCGGCGCCCTGGGCGCCGGCGGCGTCGACCTCCACTCGGCCGTACCCCAGCATGCGCCCCGTGACCGACATCCTGGTCGTGCAGTCCTGGACCCGGTCGATGGGGATGACCTTCTCCTGGCGGCCGAAGACCCCGGTCTCGATCTTGATGCGCTGGTCGGTCAGCGTGTAGGCGGTCGACCGCCACCGAATCCACACCACGATGAGCCACAAGAGGGCGAGCGCCATCACGCTGAGGCTGAGAATCTTTCGCACGTTCGGCTGGTAGTAGTAATCAGGCCCGAGGATCGTGAAGTCGGCAACCGCGACGACGACCAGCAGCACGACTGGAATCCAGAGCCCCTTGGCGAGGACGATCCAGTGCGGGTGGTCTTTGAGGACAAGGTTCTCGCCGGGTAGAAGGTTGCTCATGGCCGCCTATTCTCCCTGACTAAGGAGAGGAAAGTGGCAAGCCTCGATCGAGGAAGAGCACGATCAGCGTCCCGGCTGCCAGGTAAGGTCCGTAAGCGATCGACCCTTTCATCGAGCGACGCCAGATGATGTAGCCCACAGAAACGAGGCCGGCCAGCAACACCCCGTAGAAGAGCGCCTGCCCGGTGGGCAGTGGGCCCAGCAGCAAGCCCATGAACAACGCGAGCTTGACGTCGCCGAACCCAAGCGCCTCGGCTTTGAAGATCGCCGCACCGGCCAGGGCCAAGAGCAAGAACGCCAGGCCCGCTGCCAGGCCGGTGGCGATGCCCGCCCACCACGGATGGCCGAATAGACTCACCACCAGCGCCAGGCCCATGGCCGGAAACATCACCCGATCGAGGATCAGGCGATGCTCGAAGTCGAAGAAGATCACCTGCACCAGCACGAGCACGAACACGCTGCGGAGCACGAGCATTGGAAACGTGCTCATATCTGCCGCGAAGATTCCGAACAGAAGGGCACAGAGAATCGGTGGCCCAAAGACCTGCCAGAGCTTGTGGCCAGGCTCAAGATCCTCCAACCGCGCGAGCCGCACCGAGCCCCAGCGCACGAACCAACCGGCTGCGGCGCCCACGACCGTCCACCCGATGGCGATGAGCACAGAGCCGTCGGCATTCACGGCTGAAGAGTGTCGCGCATCGAGCTCACTGGCGCGGAGCGGCCGGTCCAGGCCTCGAACGACCTGGCGCCCTGTGCGAGGAGGATCTCCCAGCCGTCCGCGGTGCGGAGCCCAAGCGAACGCGCCTTGCGCACGAGCGGAGTCCCACCGGTGACGTAGACCAGGTCGATGACCGCCCCCTCGCGCGGGAGCGCCGCGGGCCTGATCGGCATCTCGTCTCGCCGGCCGAGCGGTGTGGCGTTGACGAGAACATCGGCCGACCTGGTGAGCGCATGGAGCGATACATCGTCCCAGGCGATGGCCCTGCCAGGCACATTGGCGGCTTCCAGGTGTCGCGATACAAATGTGATGTGAGCGCCTTCCAGGGCCACCGCCGCCGCCCGAGCCGATCCGCCGGCGCCGAGGATGACCGCTTTCGCGCCTTTTGGCTCCAGGCCGACGCTTTCGATGGCCGAGCGAATCGCCGCGATGTCGGTGTTCGACCCAACCAGCCGGTCACCGTCGCGGACGATGGTGTTGACCGCTCGGGCCCTCACGGCCTCTGGGTCGATGGAGTCCATGTGCTGCATGACCGCCTGCTTGTGCGGAATCGTGACGTTGGCGCCGGCCACATCCGGCTGCCGCAGACCCTTCAGCGCAGTTGGGAGGTCGCCGGGCGAAACGTCGAGCCGCTCGTACGTCCAGTCCAGGCCGATTGCGCGAAACGCCGCGTTGTGCATGTCGGGGCTTCGCGAGTAGGAGATGTCGTGGCCGAGGAGAAATACCTTCAGCTTCCGCTCACACCATACTTCGCCTTGTCGCGCTCGAAGTCGGCGTCGTTGGTCTCGAAGTGCGTGACACCTTGCGTGTCGGTGAAGTAGTACAGGTACTGCGTCTGCGGCGGGTTGATACACGCCAATAGCGCCGCTTTGCCTGGGTTGCTGATCGGCCCGGGTGGGAGGCCGCTGTGGCCGTATTGCTCGCCAGTGTTGTACGGCGAGTTCAGATTCAGCTCGCTTCCAGCAGGCCCGGGCGTGAGTCTGCCCAATGCGTAGAGCAGCGTCGCGTCGACGCCGAGATGCTGGCCTATTTTCAACCGGTTGTAGTAGACGCTGCACACATTGCCGCGGTCGCTCGCCGTGTTGGCTTCCCGATCCACCATTGACGCGAGGATAACGATGGACTGGATGCTCTCGGCCGGGCGCGCCGCCGTGGCTTTAGCTATTTGGGCACGCAGGTCGGCCGAGAAGACGACCCCGAACTGGTCCAGCTGCTCCTTGATCAACCCGCGCACACCGGCTGCGGGGTCGATCAGGTAGGTGTCCGGGAAGAGATAGCCCTCGAAAGGCGCATCTGCGTTGCCGGGAGCCGAAGGCAGGAACGTGTAGGTCGAAGCCCAGGTGGGATCTTTCGCGGCCGTGAGGTAGTCGGCGGCCAGGCCGATCTTGTTGGCCTCCACGACTTTGGCCTGCTCTCGAAGGGGGAATCCCTCTGGAAACGTGACCACTTTCTGATCGGACGTGCCGTGTTGAAGCGCATTGACGATCTCACCGAGAGTCATGTTTGAGTTGAGCACGAAGGCGCCGGCCTGGAATTTGGGCCCAGAGTCGTTGATGCGTGTGTACAGATCAAAAGCGATCGTGCTGCGGATCAGGCCCAGGGTGTACAGGTCCTGACCGATCAGAGTCGGCGTCTCGCCCGAGTCGACATGGAACGGGACCGAATGGTTGGTGGATGACATCGGGGTATTGACGTTGAAGTTCCACCAATCGATGCCCCGTGACGTACCGAAGCCGAGGATCGCGATCAGCAGCAGGATACCTACCAGCCGCCTCACTCCACCTCATCCCCCTCGAGTGCGGTGATCACCCGCTTGAACTCCTCACCGTCGACCGTCTCCAGGCCGCCCGTCCCCTCGCGAAGCAGGAGCACCTCTGAGGGATCGGTCTCAGCCTCGACCAGGTAGTACGGAACTCCTTCGAGGTCAAACGCATCGTGGAGCCGAAACCGGCGCTCCACGCCGGTCTCATCGATGAGCGTGATGGGTTGGGCATCGTCAGCCGGCATGCTTGGAGTCCAGGTGGCCCTGGAGCAACAGGGTGGCCGCCACCCGATGGATGCTCAGCCGCCGCTCATCTCTTTGTTTCGGGGACGGGCGCCCTGAGCGCGCCCGGCGCCGCACGCCGGGGTCGATCAGGGAGCGCTCCGCTGCTGCAGTGGTGAGGCGTTCGTCGACCATGTCGACAGGAAGTCCTGAGGCCAGGCGCAGGCTGTGCGCCAGGCGCTGCGCCGCCGCCGCCTCAGGTCCGTGCGCACCGTCCAGCCGCAGCGGCAGGCCGACAACGATGCGCTGTGCGTCCTGCGCCTTCGCAATCTCGGCCAAGCGCGACGCGAGCGTGGCGGCGGGCTCAGCCGGAACGGTGGTAAGAGCCTGGGCGATCGTGCCTGTCGGATCGCTCACGGCGAGGCCGACGCGCTTCGACCCAGGATCGATCGCCAGGATCCGACCCACTAGGGGGACGGCTTAGGCGACGGGGAGCTCTGCGCGGTTGCCGCCGCGGAACTTGACGGTGCGTTCGACTCGACCACGTAGTGCAGCGAGATGCGGCCGATCAGCAGCGGCATCAGGGGCAGCGACATCGGCTGCTCCTTGATGGCGACCGAGCGAATTGGTAGTCGCTCGAGGTAGAACCGCGCCTGGGCCAGGGGCCGGCCGACGATCTGAGAAAGGATCTTCGCCTGGTCCAACTTCGGAGCGACATAAGCGGCGGCGCTGCCGAGGAACGTGAGGTTGCCTCCGGCGGTGGCGTTGAGGATGCGGTACTGGACCTGGATCGGGCTCTCGGTGAGCAGCTGCTGGTCATTGGGCACGCGCTGCGACAGGTAGGTCTGGTAGGCCTTCTGCACGTCGGAGTCGCTGTAGAAGGCGCCCTCGCCGCTGATCGTCATGGTTCCGCTGAAGGACGGCACCTTTTCGTTGGGCTGGTGATCGGTGGTGTACTGCGGCGCGCCGTAGATGATCGTCTCGCTCAGCTTCTCACCCGGCTGGCCGCTGCCCACCAGCGTCTGGGCGATGCTCTGGCGCAGCTCCTGCTCGAGCTGGGCTCGCCCGGCGTCGAAATCGGCCTCGGTCATCTGCGGTGTCGTCGACGCGTCCGTCCCCCCGCCCGTAGCCTGCGGGTTATTGACGGTCAAGCAAGAGAAATTGTTGCCTTGGATGGCTGCCGGCCCCGAGATCGTTCCAGAGCCGACATTGCCGGGAGAACCTGCTTGAACCGCAATGATATTGACAGCGCCACTCGCCTGACCCCAGGGCACCATCGTGTCGGCGGACGTTTGCGCAAAAACAAGGCCGTTCGAGTTGACCAGCCGCTGGCCCGTGTAAAGCCAGATGCCAGGGGCGCCATGACTGTTAGCGGGACAGGTGTTGCTGTAGATCACCTGCCCAATGGCGGGAGCCAGTTGGACCTGGATGACCCCGGTCGTCTTGAAGCCCTGTGAGTTCGAACGAGAGATCGCGACGGCGCGCACGTGGATGGTGCCGGTCCCGGGCTGCGCCTGGAGCTCCACGTCCTTCTGGGTGTAAGGGGCGGCCTGCGCGATCAAGGTGACC
>DATBZP010000066.1:0-8949 GCA_036513135.1 Candidatus Dormiibacterota bacterium
TGACGCCCGCGTCCGCCAGCGCGCTCGAGCAAGCGTCGTACGTGAGCTGGCGCGGATCCGGGTCGTCGCCTCGCGACAGGCGCGAGTAGCCCACCCCGACGATCGCCACCTCCCGCGAGAGTTGTGTCATGACCGCACAGCACGGAACTGTGGCACGACCCACTCGCCGCGGTCCTCGAACGTCACCTCGACAGGCATCCCGACGCTTATGGAAGGAATGGGGGTGTCCACGATGTTGGCCAGCATGCGCACCGAATGACTCTCGAGGTCGACCAGGGCCAGGACGTATGGAGCTTCGAACCCTGACATGAACGATCGGACGTAGACCGCGAAGC
The DNA here is from genome assembly GCA_036513135.1 of Candidatus Dormiibacterota bacterium. Lineage (GTDB taxonomy): Bacteria > Chloroflexota > Dormibacteria > Dormibacterales > Dormibacteraceae > Palsa-870. Next base: position 336 of record DATBZP010000066.1, read on the forward strand.
TGTAGATCACACCGCCGCCAACCGCGTCCACGAAGCTCAACCGATTGGACTGGCAACGCCGGCAGATCAGGTCGGGCGGGTATTGATCACGCCCGCATGCCTCGCAGCGCTGCACCACCAGCCGGTGCTGCCTGGCCGCCTCCCAGAATGGTGCCGATGCGGCGTCGGGCACGGGTACCGGCTTCTGTGACCCGACGGCGTCGACCACCGGTTTCATCTTGGCAGAGACACCTGTCTCTGTTGCCTCGCGCGACGTTTGATCTCCATCACTCACCTGTCAGGGCTCAGCTCGTCGCACCGTCCTCGCGGTGCGTGAGCCCATGGGTCGAGACATGCGGCTCACTGAATCGAACGTGATCGGTGTGTCGATGGCCCTGCCTCTCCTTCGGTGCCCACCCCGTCCTGTCGCCGGAACGAGCGTTCCAACCAGACTATACTTCGGCCGATGCCGGCGGAGGGCTGGGACCGTGAGACCGACGTGGTCGTGCTCGGTTTCGGCGCGGCCGGCTGCGCCGCCGCACTCGAAGCTCGCGCCGCGGGCGCGGACGTCATGGTCCTCGAGAAAGCCGCATCCGGTGGGGAGGGCGGAAACACAAGGGTCAGCGGCAACGTGTGGTTCTTCAACCGCGACCCGGCGCTGGCCGCCACCTACCTGCGTGCGCTCTGCGGCTCGTACCCGATACCGGAAGATGTGATCGCGGCCTGGGCAAGCGAGACGTACAGGTTGACGGACTGGGTCGAGTCGCTGGGCGGGACGGTCTCCAGCATGGACGCCCCACCAGACCGCCCCGAGCTGGATGGGAGCGATGTGCATGGTGGTTTCAGGCACGTCGGCCCGACCTGGGGCAACTCCCATCTGTGGAACCTGCTTTCCCAATCGGTGAAGGCTCGTGGGATAGATGTGTGGCTCGGCGTCCCCGGGCGCGACCTCGTCAAAGACTCCGCTGGGGCCGTGGTCGGAGTCGTGGCCGAGCGGAACGGGCAACCCATCAGACTCCGGGCGCGCCGTGGCGTGGTCATCGCGACCGGCGGGTTCGAGAACAATCCCGAGATGGCGCGGGACTTCCTCGGGCTGCCGGACATCGTCCCATGGGGATCGCCTGCCGGAACGGGCGACGGCCATGCGATGGCTCTGCGGGCAGGTGCGAGCCTCTGGCACATGCACAACATGTTCTCGTCGTTCGGAATCCGCGTGCCGGGCTATTCGAGCGGCTTTCACATGGTGCTCGCCGATTCGAGACCATGCATCTACGTGGACCTCGACGGACGTCGCTTCATCGATGAGACGATCAGATCAAAGCACGGCCATGCGTTGATCAACGGGCGCTATTGCGTGTATCCGCAGCTGCCTTTTCACGCGGTGTTCGACGAGGTGGGCCGGCTTGCAGGCCCGTTGAGCCCATCCCGTGAGGAGCAGCCCTACGGCTGGAACAACATCATCGAGGGTTATCGCTGGAGCGACGACAACCTGGTCGAGATCGAGAAGGGTTGGGTGGCCCGGGGCGAGACTCCTGCCGAGCTGGCCAGGGCGATCGGGATCTCGCCGCATACGCTGGAAGCAACCATCGAAGAGTTCAACCTCGCGTGCGAGCTGGGCCGCGACCCGCGATTCGACCGTGCGCCCGAAACCCTTGTCCCGCTGGCCAAGCCCCCGTTCTATTCGGTGACGTGGGGCTCGATGGTCGCCAACACGAACGGCGGCCCTCGCCGCAACGGCCGTTCGCAGGTGCTGGACACACATGGCCGTCCGATCCCCCGACTCTATGCCGCCGGGGCCGTGAGCTCCACCTACAGCATGGTGCTGGACAGGGGGTTCTCGATCGCAGATGCGCTCGCATTCGGGCGGATAGCGGGCCGCAATGCCGCGGCCGAGGCCTGAAGCACCAGGCCTCAGCGGAGTCGATTTGAGGACCGCGCTGGAGGACGCTGTGATGGCGGCACTCGCTGGGGGGGAGGTCGGAATCGGGGCCACCGCCTACCGGCGCGGCCGGCTCGTCGCCGAGGCATGGGGCGGCGTCGCTGATCGCGACACCGGCCGGTCCGTCCAGCGCGACACGCTGTTCGTCGGGTTCGCGCATGCAAAGGTGCTGACGGCAGTCGCACTTCACATCCAGGCCGACAGGGGACTTGTGGATCTGCAGGCCCCGGTGGCGCACTACTGGCCTGAGTTCGCCGCCCATGGCAAAGAGGAGATAACCGTCACGCAGGTTCTGGCCCACGAGGCCGGCCTGCCGCAGATGCCTGCCGGCGTGACTCCGGCGCGGCAGTGTGACTGGGACTGGATGGTGGAGGCTCTCGCTGCCGAAAGGCCCCTTTATCGGCCCGGCACCGAGAGCGCCTACATGATCATCAACCAGGGGTGGATCCTGGGAGAGGTGGTCCGGCGTACCGACATCCTCCGTCGCTCGTTCGCCAGGTTCGTCGACGAGGAGATATGTGCCCCGCTGGGCATTCAAGACCTCTGGCTTGGCCGGCCGCGAGAGGCGTCGGCTCGGATGGCAATCCTTTATCGAAATGGAACCCGCCCGGCACCTCAGACGGTGCCACCTTATGCGGCACTGGCGCAGCCGCCGGAGGTCGCAGTAGGCCCGGACGTGTACAACCGCGCCGACGTCCAGGAGGCGTGCCTACCGGGGACCGGAGCGATCGGCACGACTCAGGCCTACGCGCGGCTCATGGCAATGATTGCAAACGATGGGCAGCTCGACGGTGTCCGTGTCCTCAGCGAGCCTGCCGCTCGACGGTTCCTCGTTCCCAGGATCAAGGCCTATACACGCGACGGTTCGCTGCCCTACCTGCCGCCTTTGGGCCAGCATGGGCTCTGGGTCGGGGGGACGCCGGAGATCTCGTTATCGCCTTCGATCGCGTTCATGCCGGGCGTCGGGGGCATAGTCTGGGCAGACTTCGAAAGCGGATTCGGCGGGGCGATCCATCACAACCTCCTACCCGGAGCGCCGAGGCCGGGCCCCGATCCGTTCGGCGGGATCGCCCGGGCGCTTACGCTGAGCTAGCCGGTAGTCGCTGCGTCGAGCAGGTGCGCGAAGCGCTCATGCACCTCTGCAGCCCGGGTGGGCACGTGGTCACTTGGCCAGATTCCAGCAGGCTTCACGTGGTCCTTCAACGTGAGCCTCGCGATCGTCTGTCGGTGGACCTCGTCGACACCGTCATAGATCCGCGCCGCTCGGGCGCGCCGGTACATCCACTCCAGGGGTAGGTCGGCAGAGTAGCCCAGCGCACCGCAGGTCTGGATTGCGCGGTCGATCACGTCATGCAGGACGCGGGCGCCGAAGACCTTGATCATCGAAATCTCTTTGCGCGCGGCCTGCTGTCCATGCTGGTCCATGACCCACGCCGCATGGAGGGTCATCAGCCTCGCAGCGGCCATCTCGGTGACCGAGTCGGCGATGAAATTCTGGATCACCTGCTTGCCGGCGAGCAGCCCTCCAAACGCTTCGCGCTGCAGGGCGCGCTCACACATGATGTCGAGCGCGCGCTGCTCTTGACCGATCCAGCGCATGGCATGGTGGATCCTTCCGGGGCCCAACCGAGCCTGTGCGAGCATGAACCCCTCGCCGCGGCTACCGATGATATTGGTCCGCGGGACTCGGACGTCTTCGTAGTACACCTCTGAATGCCCAAACCCGAACGGGCCATCACCCTCCATCGTTGGCACGTTGCGAACGATGCGAACACCCGGGGTGCCGGCCGGGACGAGGATCATCGACGCACGGTTGTAATCCGTGGCATCGGGTTCGGTGACGCACATCACGATGAGGAGCGAGGCCACCTTCGCATTCGTGGTGAACCACTTGTGGCCGTTGATCACCCATTCATCCCTATCCACCACGGCGGTCGTGGACATGCGAACGGGGTCGGACCCCGCGTGCTCCGGCTCAGTCATTGAGAAGGAGCTGAAAATCTTCTTGTCGAGCAGGGGAACCAGCCACCGGTCCTTCTGCTCGTCGGAGCCGAAACGCGCGAGCAGCTCGGAGTTTCCGGTGTCGGGAGCCATGTTTCCAAAAACGAGTGGCCCCCAAAAGCACTGGCCTTCGATCTCATGCATGAGTCCGAGCTTGACCTGGCCCATGCCCTGGCCGCCGAGCTCAGGCGGAAGGTGGGTGGCCCATAGACCGGCGGCCTTGACCCCTGCCTGCAGCGTCGCGACATGGTCGAAGAAAGCGTCTTTCGCCAGGCGCTCGGCCAGGATCTCGAGCGGCATGACCTCTTCCCGCATGAACGCCCGCATCCAATCGAGCTTGGTCGCGAACTCCGGGTCGGTCGAGAAGTCCCAGCTCATTGGTGCCCGGCCAATCGCTTGGCCTGGCCCGCCGCCTGGCTACGTCGCTGGCTTATGTGCACAAGGCGCCCGAAAGAATCGGAGCATCTAGGCCTGGGCACGCAGGCGAGTCTAACAAATGTAGCGAACCCTCCACCCAGCGCCCGTGCAGGACATGAGCATTGCGATCGAATCCCCGCCCACCGGTCCCAGCCCGCGGTTCAGTCGTTGTTCTTGGTCTGGTTCCCGTAGCGCCGCACGTGCTTGCCGATGGATCCCACCATGTCGAGCATGGAGTAGTCGCGATAGGCGAAGCGCCACTTCCCGTCGACACGCTCGAACCGGTCGTGGTAGCGGCCGCTCGCCACAGGCTGCAGGGGGACCTCCGGAGTCTGCTGGAAGACGGTGTAGTAGCTGCGGGCCGTGGCTCGACCCTCAGCTTCGTCGATCTCAATGATCGGGTTGGTCACGACGTGCTTGGTGCGCGGCGTGCCATCGGGGTACAGGATCACGACCTCCCGCCAGTGCTCGAGCAGCTGCTGGGAGTTCAGGAGCACCTCCTGGTCGCCGCGCATCCTGCGGATGGTGGCGTGGGCGAAGAGCTCGGCCAGGCCCTCGAAGTCGCCGGCGTCGATTCGCTCGGCATAGGTGTAGAGCAGGTTCGCGATCTGGGTTGCGCTGTTCGTATCAGACATCTTCATGCGATCAGCCATTCCCTGGAACGATTATTCCATGGAGGCGCGCCGGCGGGCGGAGGCAGCCCTGGACGGCCCAGGCCGCCAGTCGCTTGCGTGGGGTCATTTGACGCTCGAGCCCGCCGTCTATAGAGTCTGTGACGTTCATTCCATACAGACCTTGGGACACAGGAGGTCCGGTTCGTGCAAAACGACTTCGACGTGATAGTGGTCGGTGGCGGAATCGCGGGCCTCACTGCGGCGGTCGCCGCGCGCGAGGCGGGTGCCACCGTCGCGCTGCTCGAGGCTCGGGAGGTTCTGGGTGGCTCGGCCGCACTTTCGGGTGGTGAGATCTATGCCGCGGGCACTCCTGAGCAGAAGAGGGCGGGAATCAAGGACAGCCCCGATGACCTGTACGACTACTACCGGACGATCAGTCAATTCCGGGTCGAGCCCCGGATGGTGCGGGCCTTTGCCGACAACGCCGTCCAGGCACTCGAGTGGGCGCACGCCCACGGTGTGAAAACCGATCCCCCCGGGGTCGTTGACATGAGCGGCGTCTTTCGCGGCCACCACGTGTTTGGCGGCGGCGCCGGCCTGATCGAGACCCTGGCCGCATGCGCCCGCACCGCCGGGGTGGAGATCGTCTTCAAGAGTCGTGTCGACGGCCTGGTGCTCGAGGAAGGCTGTGTCAGGGGTGTCCGTCAGGGCGGGGACGTTTACCGGTCCAGCGCGGTGGTGGTGGCCTGCGGGGGCTTCGCCCAGAACCCCGAGCTGCTGCAGCGGCACTACCCGGACGCGCTCGCGGGCGGCGATTGGGTCGGATCCCACGCCGCTCCGATGTGCCAGGGAGACGCCCTGACCCTGGGCGCACAGGCGGGCGCTGACCTGACCGGCGAGAATCGCGGCCTGGTCACGGTGCGGCCTCGCCCGATGAAGATCTTCGAATCCAAGAAGTACATCTTCGTGAACCAGCGCGGGCAGCGATTCATGGATGAGTCCAGCTACTACTCGGTGATAGCCCACGGCATCCGCAAGCAGCCGGGCAGCCTAGCCTTCTATGTGTTTGACGAAGATGCGCGGATCCTCAACACGAGCGACTACGACAGTGCAAGTCCGTTCAACCGCCTCGACCTGCAGCTCGACTGGATCGGCGCATCGAAAAAGGCCGTCGCCACTGGACGGATCGCGCGTGGGGACACGCTGGCCGAGCTGGCAGTCCAGGTCGGCATGGACCCGGACGTCATCGAAGGCACGCTCGATTTCTTCAACGTGGACGTGGAGCGGGGAAAGGACTCGCGCTTCTTCAAGCCAAGCCACTACCTCGCACCCGTCAAACGCGCGCCGTTCTACGCGGTGGAGGCGCGGCCGTGCGCGGTGGTGCTGACCGGGTACGGGATGCGCATCGATCCCGGCGCACACGTCCTGACGCCCGCCGGAAAGTCAATTCCAGGCCTGTACGCGGCCGGCGAAGCCGTCGGCAACCACTATGGCGAGGTGTACGTGGCCAGCGGGAGCTCGATCTGTGGCGGTCTGGTGTTCGGCCGGTTCGCCGGCCAGAACGCGGCGGCGGACGCGCGTCTGGAGACAGCGGCTCCAACTCTCGCATGAGCGGTCAGCGCCTGTCGATTGGAGTTCACGGCGGCGCTGCCGACGTTCTCGCGCTTGCCGACGCGGCGGAAGGCGAGGGCGTGGACGCGATCTGGGTCGGTGAGCCGGGCACCGCTCACGACGCCGGCGGAGACTCCTATCGAACCATGATCGCCGCCGCCGTCGCCGCCCGGACGCGATTCATCCGGATTGGGTGTGCCCTCACGTTTGGCGACCCGGACAGCACCCTTCGGTTGAGCGAGGACGTCGCGATGATCGACCAGGCGGCCGCCGGCCGGCTGGAGCTGCTGCTGGTGCTGGCGGACCCCGCCTGCGAGGAGCGCGCGGGCCGTTTGCTGTCCGCCTGGCGAGGCTGGGAGACCTCCGACGGCAGGCGGCTCCCGGTCACACCACGTCCCATGCAGCCGTCGCTTCCGCGGCTGGTCGCGGCGCGCGAATTCGATGATCCGTCGGCGGCTCGCCTCGGGGCCGGGGTGCTTGCCGGCTGCGACGACCTGCCTGCCAGAGGACAGGCTCGGACTCGAGTCGAACGTCGCGTCATCGCTTTCGATGTCGCCTCGGCGCACGAGCTGCTCGCCGACGGCTCGATTCCAGCCGTGGCCCGGATGCGCGAGATTGCGAACCAATGGGAAGCGGATGAGGTGGCGATCTGGCTCCACGTCGGGGAGCACGCGGTCGCCGACGAGGTCAGGCTCCTCAGCAGGATCGTGGCACCCGGCCTCGCCGGCGGCGACACCCAGTGGGAGATGTTGGCCGAGCTGGGAGCCCGAGCGGCCGGCTTCGGTCCCGCCTGATGCGCGGCGACGATCGGCTGCACGTCGGCGTCAGCGCCTGGACGATGCAGATGTCCGAACGCCACCCACGGCACTGGACGTCGCTGTACTCCGCACTGCTCGACTATGGGCGGCGGGCCGAGGATCTTGGCTTCGACTCCTTCTGGTTCGCGGAACATCACTTCTGGCCAAGCGGGTATTGCCCTTCGCCCCTGGCCGCCGCGGCCCTCATCGCCGGCGCTACAGAACGCATAGGAGTCGGAGCGAGCGTCCTGCTCCTGGCGCAGCACAGTCTCGCGCGGGTGCGACAGGCGATACGCGCCTTCGAAGAGATCGCTCCCGGCCGCCTGGTCATTGCGACCGGCCTCGGTTGGTCGGAAGAGGAGTTCGCGGCCGTCGGCCTGACGGTCGAGGACCGGGGGCGCGTTGTCAACGAGCGGCTGGATGCCCTGATTGCGGACGGCGAGCCCATCGTCGCCGGCAGGCTCTGGGTGGCCACGTCGGCCACCACGGCCGTGAAGCGGGCGGCCAGCAGGCGCCTGCCCATTCTGACTTCAGGCCCATCGCTTGAGACCGCGCGCGAGATGTTGCGCCGGTACCGCGAGCTCGCAGGCGACGGAAGTCTCCCGACCCTGGGGGTTCAGCTCGACATCTGGCCGGCAGAGGACAAGGCGGGGCTCGATCATGGACGACGCATGATGAACCTGTCGTGGCACAACTACGCCCGAGGGAAACTGGGCTGGCGGGCCACCGACGCTCAGGTTGAGGAGTATTCCAACTGGCGAACCGACTCGCGGTTGCTCAGCGGCAGTCCAGAGGAGGTTGCTGCCAAGATCCAGCCGTACGTCGACCTCGGGTTCCGCGCTTTCGTCCTGCGCGTCAACTACGGAGTGATCGAGTCGAGACAGCGCCTCGACGACGCGATGCGGTTGACCGCCGAGCGAGTGATTCCATCGCTGCGAGTAGGTTGAACGATGAGGCCCACCATCGGACTCAAGCAGACGATCATGGCGAACAGGAATGGACGATCCCCGGGTGACGGCGCCTGTCGCCGAACCCGGCTGATCAGCGGCCCGTAAACCTGGGCGGCCTCTTGTCGACCATGGCTGCCACGCCCTCTCGAGCGTCCTCGCTGTGGCCCGTGAGCCTGGTGTTCAAGGCTTCGAGGTCGAGGACCGCGCTGACGCTTGCGGCTGACGCGAAGGCAAGGTTCTCCTTCATCTTGGCGTAGGCGAAAGTGGGCCCGGACGCGAGCCGCTCGGCCAGCGCGGCGGTTCTGC
>DATBZP010000067.1:0-82178 GCA_036513135.1 Candidatus Dormiibacterota bacterium
GTCGGTTGGTGAGCCGCGTGACATGGGTGTCCACCGCCAATCCCGGCACACCGAACCCGACTCCAAGAATCACGTTCGCGGTCTTGCGACCGATGCCCGGCAGCTTGACCAACTCGTCCAGCGTGGCCGGCACCACGCCTCGGAACAGCTCGACAAGCCTCCGGCTCGTGTCGATGATCCGGCGCGTTTTCAGCCGGAAGAAGCCCGTCGGCTTGATCAACTGCTCGACCGCCGCCGGATCGGCCGCGGCCAGGTCAGCCGGCGCCGGATAGCGCTTGAACAGCTCCGGCGTGACCAGGTTCACAGACTTGTCCGTGGTCTGTGCGGACAGGATGGTCGCGATCAGGAGTTGAAAGGCATCCTGATGGGCAAGCTCGGTGACGGCCGGATATAGGTCGCGCAAGCGCTCGTAGGTGAGCTGGGATCGCTTCCTCGCCCCCCGCGGTGGGGGGGGCGACATCCATGCCTTCTTGGCCTTCGCTCGACCCTTCAGGGGCCCCCGCGAACTCACTGCGCAGCCTCCGACTTGAGGGGTCCCCGCGAACTCACGGCGCAGCCTCCGACTTGAGTGGTCCCCGCGAACTCACGGCGCAGCCTCCGGGTTCGTGGGGATTTTTCGTGGGGATTTTAGCCAAGCAGCTTGCGCGCGGCGGCAGCGACCTGCGCACCTTCGGCTCGCCCGGCAAGCCGCGCTGTCGCCTGCTTCATGACCATTCCAAATCCCTTTGCACCTTCGGGCTTCACCTCCGCGATGACGGCGGCGACCTCGGCCTCCACAGCCTCGTCGCTCATCGCCGCGGGCAGGTATACCTTGAGCAGGGCCATCTCCGCTTCCTCACGACGAGCCGAGTCCACTCGTCCTGCCTTCCGGTAGACCTCGATTGCCTCCTCGCGACGCTTAACCTCTTTGCGAGCAACGCGTACGACAAGCTCGTCGTCTATCCGCCCGCCTGCCGCGTTCTCCTTGCTCGCCTTCACCAGTTCGCTCTTCAATAGGGCAAGAGTGTCGAGCGTGACCTGGTCACGGCGCCTCCGTGATTCGACGAGCTCCACCTGAATTCGGTCGTAGAGCGCCATAGCGGCGATTGTCACACATGCACCGATCGCCGATAATCGGCCTCTATGCAAGTGATCTTGCTCGTCGGCCCGTTCGTGGCTTTGCTTGGCGTAGGGGCCGTCTTCTTCGTGCTGCGCCGGAAGTCGGTGGACAAGCGCTCGATGTATTCGGCACGACGCTCGCAGATCGAACACAAGGTCCGCGCGGCGCGGCAGCGCACGCTCACGCCGCACGGCAAGGCTGAGGCGCCGGCCGAGGCCCCTGGCGGACCCTCGCCGACGTCGATCTTCGCGCCCACTCAGAGGGCGCCGCAGGTCACCTACGAGGCCTCCGCCTATGAGGCGCCTCCTGCCGCCCCTCCGCCCATGACGAAGGGAGCACCGGAAGCCCCTTCGTCGTCGCCATGGGACGTCGGTCCGACCTCCGCGCCGCCAAGCCCGTTCGCGCCTCCAGAACCGGAGCCCGTCCCTCAACCTGCCTTCGAACCTGCCCCCCAACCTACCTTCGAACCCGCCCCTCAACCTGCTTTCGAACCCGCCCCCAGCGAGCCGGCGTGGACGCCGCCTCCTGCCGATGAGCCCGCGTCGCCTGTCGCGCCCCTCCGCCCGGCGAGTCCGGCGGCCGCACCGGCCGCCTGGTCGGTGGTGTCGGAAGCGAAAGAGTCCGCCTCGACGGCCGAGGATCAGCCCAAGAAGAAGGCGAAAGGGAAACAGGAGACCTCGACCGGGGCCTGGCAGCTGGCCTCGGGTGATGCGCCTGGTTCGGAAGCGGACGACGAGATCAGCCCGCCGGGCCAGACGGTTGCCATTGCGCAGTACGCGATTCTCGTGGTTGGTTTGGTGGCGGTGCTGCTCGGCGTGATCGTCATGTTCGCGAGCTCGTCCGTCAAGTAAACGCTTCGAGGATCCTGCCCGCCAGCGCGGCGCCGCCATCCGTCATCACCGTGTCGAGCACGAGCGTTCTTAGGCCCAACTCTTCCACGCCCGCGGCCAGCTCCTTGTCGCGGCGATCGAGCACGAAGCTGCCGGCGACCTCGCAGTACATTCGCGCGACCTCGATTGGAGTGGGTGGCGGACCGACCGCCCGCATCATCTCCACCGTCGGACCCTTGAGCGATGCGCCACCGACGATCGGCGTGATCGCGACCGTTCGGGCGCGCGGCATGTGTAAACCGATGACCTTGATGATCGGGGCGATCGAGATCAGCGGATTGGACGGCCCGATGATCACGAGGTGGGCTTCCTCCAGGGCAGACAGCACTTCATCAGTCGGCCGCGCGGAATCGATACCCGCGAGCTCAATCCCGCGCAATGCCGGCCCAAGCCGCTCGCGCACGAAGTACTCCTGAAACGAAAACACCCCCCGATCGGTGAGAAACCGCGTCCTCACGGGCTCGTTCGTCATCGGCAGCACACGAGTGTCGATTCCGAAGCGGCCGCACAGGGCCAGGGCGCACTCGGTGAGCGTGCATCCGCGAGCCATCATCTGCGACCGCAAAACATGAGTCGCGAAGTCCTTGTCGCCAATGCGAAACCACGCCGGCTCGCCAAGCCGCGCGAGCGCTTCGAGCACGTGGAAGGAATCGCCCTTCAAGCCATAGCCGGCTTCCTCGTTGAACACGCCGGCCAACCGGTAGATCACAGCATCCACGTCCGGCGAGACCAGGTGGCCCCAGAACTCGTCGTCGTCAGCCGTGTTCGCAATCACCGTGAGATGCCCCGGCGGCAACTGGAGCTGGATCGCGGCTGCAAGCTTGGCGCCGCCGGTGCCGCCGGCCAGCAGGACTGTCCTCAGCGGAAGAGGTCCTCAGCAGCCGGCCGGACCAGGTCGCGCCCGGTGCCGCTTCCCTGCATGCGAAGTCCACGGACGATGACGGCTGGAGTTCGGGCCGTCTTACCCATGACGAGGCCGGCCGCCGCGGCAAGCTCGTCTGCGATCGCCAGCACGGTCGCGTGAAGCTCCTTGCCTGTGCTGTCAAGGCTGCCCCTCAAGTCGAGCAATGCGGGCAGGCCGGCGACGCCGAGGGCGACGTTGACGATCCCAAGCCTCCATGGCCGGCCGAACGTGTCGGAAACAATCACGCCTACCTCGATTCCTGTCAGCTGTCGCAGCCGGCTGCGCAATCCGCTCGCGCTTGCGTCCGGGTCCTCAGGCAGCAGGGTGACAACGTCCTCGCCGGGGACGTTCGACTGATCGACGCCGCCGTTCGCGCACACAAATCCATGGCGCGTCTCGGTGATCAGGACTCGATGTGACCGCAGCACGCGGACGCTTTCATCGAGGATCACCTGCACCATTCGGGGGTCGGGAACGGCCACCAGGTTGGCTGCGATGCTCACCGCCTCAGGACTCGCATTCACGGTCTGAAGGCTGATCAGCCGTCCTTCAGACTTGGACACCACCTTCTGCGCAACGACAAGGACGTCGCCCGTTGCGAGCTTCGATCGGGAGCTGATGAGCTCTCCGAGGTCGTCGCCCGGTCGGACCTCAGGCAGGCCCTCCACTCCGATCAGTTCGAGGCGCGTCACACCGCACGGCGCAACCGCGCCAGATCGCCGGGCTCGTCCAGGTCGAGCGCCATGGCGTCGGATTGATGGACTGCGAAGTTCACTCCCGCGTTCTCCGCCTCCTGCCGGAACTTGGCGAGTGAGTCCGAGCCGAAATGGAGCGTCATCGCGCCCGGCGGACGGAGGTAGAGCGCATTGGTGCCGCCCCGTCCTACCGCCGGTACGGCCACCGCCACGGGAGCTTCGATCCGGGACGCTGATACGAGCACCTCACGCACGGCACCGATGGTGACCAGCGGCAGGTCGCTCGACAGGAGCAGAACAGCTTGAGCACCGCCCTCCACAGCTCGAGCGATGCCGCGTGCTGCAGCCACGTTCTGCCCTTCTTGCCTCGGCTCGAGCAGGACTTCCGCCCCCCAGGTCTCAGCCAGATCTGCGACCCCTTCGCCGCCTGCGACGACCAGCACGTGATCGCCGGCCGCAGCCGCTCGCACGGCGAGCCGAGCATTCCGCCGGGCGAGAGCGCGGCGCGACTTTGGTCCAAGCACAGGCTGCAGGCGCTGCTTGGCCGAACCGAAATCCTTGATCAGAACGACCACCCAGGTGGACACGGCTAGCCCCATTGCTTTCGCAGGCGCGGGAGGATCTGCGAGCCGTAGAGCTTCAGGAATCGCGCCTGGTCATCGCCAGGCGAGTGGAAGACGAGGTGATTGAAACCGAGCTCCAGGTACGGCCGGAGCTGCTCGATATGTTCGTCCGGATCGTTCGACACGAGCCAGCGGCGGTGCGCGACATCCTCGACGTCGCGTGCAAGGCGCTCCATCTCGCGAGGATCGTCGACGCCGGCCTTCGCTTCGGCCGGTAGGGCAAGCGCGGCCCAGATCTTCGTGTCTTCCATCGCACGCGACCGATCTGTGTCGTAGGCCACCTTGACCTCGATCATCCGATCCAGCTTGGTCGCGTCACGACCCGACTCTTTTGCCCCATCTGCGAATGACGGGAGCAACTGCTCCGAATAGAGCTCCATTCCCTTGCCCGACGTGCAGATGAGCCCGTCGGAGGCACGCCCGGCGTACTTCGCCACCTGGGGACCACCGGCGCCCACGTAGATCGGCACCGGCTCGTCTGGCCGGTCGTAGATCGTCGCGTTGCGCGTGTGGTAGTACTCGCCGTCGAAGGTGACCGACTGCTCGGTCCAGAGCAGGCGGATCAGCTTGATTGCCTCGCGGAGGCGGGCAAAGCGCTCTTTGTTATCCGGCCACGGGATGCCGAGCGCACCTTCGTTCAAGTGCTCACCCGTGCCGACTCCGAGGATGACGCGTCGTGGGAAAAGCGATCCAAGCGTCCCGAACGCCTGCGCGACGATCGCCGGGTGGTACCGGAAGGTTGGAGTCGCGACCGATGTGCCCAACGCGACTCGTTTCGTCCGCTCGCCCGCCGCGGCGAGCCATGCGATCGCGAAAGGCGCATGACCGTCGGAATGGCGCCACGGCTGGAAGTGGTCGCTCACGAACACGCTTTCAAAGCCGTTGTCCTCGGCGGCGATGGCAAATTCGAGCAGTTCGCGAGGTCCGAATTGTTCGGCGGAAGCCTTATAGCCGAGGCGCAACATGGTTAAGGGCCCGGGCGGGGGACGCGCTTGTAGTAACGCCTCCAGCTGAAGGCGACGCCGCCGGCTCCGGCGACGACAAGCACGACAACCAGCGCGATGAGGCTGTGGCTGTCAAAACTCCCGACCGCGCCGGCGGTCATGAGGATGAACAGGCCGATTGCGAGCAGCATCATCACCACCAGCGTGGCGGCGCGGTGGAACCTCATCGTCCTGCTAGCTTACCGGCGCGTGGGACAGCCAAGTCCGAGGGTCGTGCGGCGCAAGTCGGTCACGTCGACGCAGGACGTCGCTCGCGCGTTGCCGATCGGGTCAGTCGTGGTCGCCGACCATCAGACTGCAGGCCGAGGTCGCCTGGATCGCCAGTGGGAATCTCCGCCGGGCACCGCACTGCTCGTCTCGTTCGCACTGCGCCCAAACCCGCTGATGAGCCTGGCGGCCGGCGTCGCAGCCGCCGAGGCATGTGGCAGCGCTGTTCGGCTCAAGTGGCCCAACGACCTCTTGCTGGGCGCCGCCAAGTTGGGCGGAATCCTGGTTGAAACCACCCCGAACAAGGCGATCTGTGGCATCGGCATTAACCTGACCTGGGCGCCTCCGGGCGCAGCCAAGCTGAACCAGGGTCGGGATGTGCTGCTGGGCAAGCTGCGCATTGAGCTGGAGAGGTGGGCTTCCGCGAGCCCCGAAGACGTGCTCGCCCGCTGGCGAGACCTCTCCGACACACTGGGCCGGAGGGTGCGCGTCGAGCTGGCCGGAAGAGTCATCGAGGGCATGGCTGAGGACATCGGATCCAATGGCGAGCTCATCGTCGATGGGGCGCCGGTGACCTTCGGCAGCGTCATTCACTTATGAGCTCGACGATTTCCGGAAGGACCTCCCCAGACTTGCCCCGGATGACCACCTCGGCGAGCTCGTCGAACGGCGTGGGCTCCGCATTGACCACGACCAGCTTCGCGCCGGCCCTGACTGCGACCAATGGGATGTCCGCCGCCGGGTAGACGACGAGCGAAGTACCCACGACGAGCATCACGTCCGCCTGGCGCGCGAGCGCGAAAGCTTCCTGGATGGCGGCCTGCGGCATTGCCTCTCCAAACAGCACCACCGTCGGTTTGAGAAAGACCCCGCCGCAAACCTTGCATCGCGGCGGCATCTCCACCTCCAGCCTTGCCTGGACCTCACTCCGAGGTTCACGATTCCCGCAGTCGAGGCACTGGACGGTGCGGCCGGATCCATGCACCTCGATGACGTTGCGGCTGCCCGACTCCTGGTGCAGCCCGTCGGTGTTCTGAGTCACGACGGCAGCCAGATGGCCGGCGGCCTCGAGCGCGGCGAGGGCATCGTGTCCGGGGTTCGGGCGGGCCGCAAGCGCGAGGCGGCCGCGATCCTTCGACACCATCCAGTAGGCGGTCGGGTCAGCCATGAAGTACTCGATCGAGGCGACCTTGATCGGATCGAACTTGGTCCACAGGCCGCCGTCGCCCCGAAAGGTCGGGATACCGCTTTCTGCTGAGACCCCGGCGCCGGTCAACGCCAGGCCCCGCCGAGCCGCGGAAAGCAGCTCAGCCGCATGACGGGCCGTCACGATCCGTCCTTGGGCGCCGCGGTGAATAGCCCTTTCCCCGCGTAGTGCCGCCTGTGGACCGAGTAGTTGCTGATCGCCACGTCAGCGGACCATCCGCCGGTATGTTAGAGGCGTGCGCGTGACCGGCCCGGACTCGCGCCGCACGATCGCGCTCTACATCGCGGCCGGTGCTTCGTTCGCTGCACTCTCGGCTCGTGGCCTGACCGTCCCGCTCTACGCGCACGACCTTGGCGCGAGCCGGTTCGAGGTCGGCGCTCTGTTCTCGGTTTCGACCCTTGCGGCTGCCCTGCTGTCGCTTCCATCCGGCATCCTGGTCGACCGTTTCGGCGCGCGGGCGCTGCTTGCCATCTCATTTGTCCTCGCCGCGGGCTCGCAGCTCGCCACCGCCGTCACGCCAAGCGTCGCGCCTCTTTTTTTCTGGCAGGTGATCGGTGGCCTGGCCGGCGGCGTGCAGCAAACGGCGCTGTTCAGCGCCGTGACGGAATCCACCTCCGCCAGCCGCATGGGACGCACGATGGGCTGGTTGACGTTCTCGATGCAGGCGGGCTTCTTCCTCGGGCCATCGGTCGCCGGCATCGCTCTGCGCTGGATCGACATCAGGACCGACATCGCTGTGACGACCGCCCTTCTACTCTTTGCGATCCCCGGCGCGATCGCGGCCAGTGGAACGCGTCAGCAAACCGGTCGAGGCCTGTCGTTGCGCGCGCCGCTGCAAGCGTTGCTCCGGCAGCGCTCGTTCTTGCCCGTGACCATCGGGCTGGTCGCGGCCACGCTGGTCTCGGGCACCATCGGGGCGTTCCTGCCCGTGTTCGGCCGGGAGGCTCTGGGATTACCCAGCGCGCAGGTTGGCTACCTGCTCGCCCTGCAGGCGGTCGCCAACGGTCTTTCACGGCTTCCTGGCGGCCGGCTCGTGGATCGGGCGCGTCACCGCTGGCCGATCGTGTTCGTGGGCGTGCTCGGCTGGTCGGCGGCTTGCGTCGTACTCGGTCACCTGACCGGGTTTGTCGGGCCGGCGATCGTGCTCGCGGCCGGAACGCCGTTCATAGCAACCGCCTTTGTCGCCATGGGCGTCGTGTTCGCGGACCTCTCCGCCACCTCGACGCGCGGAGTCACGATGGGGATGTACGGGACGATCCTGTTCCTCGGGCTCTCGGCGGGCCCACTGGTGTTCGGCCCGGTGGTCCAGGGCTACGGCTACGCGGCCGGCTTCACCGCCTGCGCGGTGGTCGCGTCGGTGCTTGCAGTCGTGATGGCTGCGTTCCACGCGGAGCCTCTGCGCCCTCGGACCGAGGTGCCGCTGCCTCCGCCGGCGCCCGGGACCTGAGGTATTCGGCCAGCACACTCTTGTGGCTGGGAAAAGCGAGAGGCGGGAGCGAGTCGAACTGGAACACGCCGACCTCAAGCATCTCGGCGCCGGCCGAGGGCTGGGCGCCGTCGACCAGCCGGCCCCGGTAAGCGATGGCCACCATGCTCGGCGCGTCGGTCTTGGGGATGTGGTACACGCCGATCAGCCCGGTCAG
Organism: Candidatus Dormiibacterota bacterium; assembly: GCA_036513135.1. Taxonomy (GTDB): domain Bacteria; phylum Chloroflexota; class Dormibacteria; order Dormibacterales; family Dormibacteraceae; genus Palsa-870. The sequence goes on from DATBZP010000067.1 coordinate 8,273, forward strand.
CTCGACCTCCGCACTGATCTCCTCGAAGCATTCGCGCGCCGCGGCGACCGCCGGGTCCTCGTCGTCGTTGACGAACCCGCCGGGCAGGCACCACAAACCATAGCCGGGCTCGATCGCACGGCGACCCAAGACGATCCCGCCACCGGCCATCACGACGACGGCCGTCGAGACTTTCGGGTCACGCCAAAGGACGAAGCTGTCGTGCGGGCAGGCTTCGACCTCGCGACCTTCGATCACGCGCGGCACCAACGGTGCGCCGCAGTTGATGCAGAAGTGGCCCACTTCCAGTGGACTGTACCGGCCGGACGCAGCGCCCAGAGCCCCGATATGCGGCACGGGCCCGCACAGGCCACCCAGAGGAGGTTAACGCGGGCCGATGAAAGAGGTCGGCTCGCTAGGCGCGTGCTGTTGCTGCTTCGCGGGAGCGTTCATGTCTGCGACCCGAACCTGGTTGCGGCCGCCTTGCTTGGCGGCGTAGAGCGCCTGGTCGGCGCGCTCCATCAACGTCGTGAACAGAGCGGGTTCATCAGTGGCGGCGAGGCCGATGCTGATCGTGAGCTTCAGCCCGCCGGGAAACGTGGCCGCTGCGACCTTTGACCGGATGCGCTCGGCAAGAGTCCGCGCTCCGGCCTCGGTCGTCTCGTGGAGGATCATTCCAAACTCCTCTCCTCCATAGCGCGCGCATACGTCGGATTCGCGCGCGCCGGTGACGAGGATCGAAGCGAGCTCCGCCAGCACGGCATCGCCGTTCAGATGGCCGTAGGTGTCATTGACCTGCTTGAAGTGGTCGAGGTCGATCATCATGAACGCGATCGCGTTGTGGTGCCGCCGCGCTCGATTCATCTCTTGCAGGAATCGCTGCGCCAGGGCGCGCCGGTTCGGCAGCTTCGTCAGCTCGTCGGTGAGCGCGTTCTCCTCCTGAGCCTGGAAGAGCTGAGCATGCCGGATCGCGATCGCGGCTTCCGAAGCAACACCATTGAGCAGGTCGGCCTGGTCCTCGGTCAGCTCGCGCCACGCGTTGAGGTACAGCTCCATCGCCCCCATCAGCTGACCCGACCGCTGCACTGGAACCACGAGCACGTGCTGAGGATGTCCGCCTCCCTCGATGCCTGGAGCCATCCGCTCGTCGAGCTTGACCACGAGTGGGCGCATGGCCGCAATGGCGCTGCGAACCGGCTCCTCGTCGAGCTTGCGCACGGCGCCACGGGCGCGGGGGGTGAGGTTGTATTCCGCATCCCGATGCATCTCAGCCTTGCCCTGCTGCACCAGGTACATCGCCCCGGCGACAGCGCCCATGATCCGGCCGGCGTGCGTGAGAGCGACGTTCAGGACCTCCTCCAGGGCCAGCGAGGAGTTGACGGCGGACGCGATCGCCAGCAAGAGCGCCGCCCGATCTCGGGCTCCGCTCTCGTCATCGAGGGCGGCCTGGAGCTCCCGCGTCGTTCCCCGGAGCCGCATCAGGGATACGGTCAGGAGCAGAAAGGCGAAGACCAGGAGTCCAGACGTGACGAGCAGTACGGCCGCGAGATCCAAAGAACCAAACCCTCCTGGCGCTGAAGTTGCCTTAGGTTAACGCTCGAGCTGCGGACTTGGTTCGGGCTGCAAAGCGCGGGGGATGGCCGCTGTCCTTCTCGCGGAACCCAATCCTCTCCCACTGCACGCCCGGAGGCGCCTGGAAAATGCACGCTGGGCTATACTCGCGCCGATCTGGAGCCCCTTTCTTTCGACGACCTCCCGCTAGGCGGCGAATGGACCACTCGCCGTCGCACCATTTCGGAATCAGAGATCGCGCTGTTTGCCGCGGTCTCGGGCGATTTCTCACCCCTTTCGATTGAAGCCGGCCCCGGCCAAGCGCGCGTCGCGCCGCCCACGCTTCTCGTCGCCATTGCAGTCGGGCTTGGCACGATCGACATGCCAGTGCCGGCCGTCGAGGAATGGGCATGGCTCAACTGGAAGTTTCCGCGCCCCGTTCGTGCCGGCGAGACGATCTACGCTCGCTGGACGCTGACTCAGAAGCGCCCACCGATTGGCGCGGCGCCGACCTCGATCGTCGTGTGGCGGGTGGACATCCACACGGCGGACGGCGCGCTTTGCGCCGAGGGCGAGGTTGGAGCTACAGTCCGGCGCCAGGTGGTGGCACAGGAGCGGCGTCCTGCGGAACCCGTGGCCGCAGCGGCAGCCGCGGCACCGCGTAGGCGGCGTAGGCGACGTCCGAGCCCAGCCGGCGGGCCGCTGCCGGAGGTCCCCGCCGTCACTGCGCCTTCAGCCTCCGTCGCCAAGCCTGAGCGGGCCGTCGGGACGGCGCGGAGGCGACGGCGGCGGCGCCCCTCCGGCGGGGGGGCAGCCCGTGAGGGAGACCCAGCCGGGAGCGCGGCTCCGCCACCGGAAGCGGCAGCCCCACCCCCTGCTTCAGCCACGCCCAACTCGAGTACCAGCGAACGTGGCGGCCTGAGCGGGGTGATCCGGCGCCTGCGCCGGACCTAAACCGGGACCGCCAGCGCCTCCAGATACTCGATCACACGGCGGGTGAGCTGTGTCGGCGTGGAGGCGCCGCTGGTCACGCCGACCTTTTTGGCGCCCGCGAACCAGCTGAGATCCAGGTCCTCCAGCTTGTCGACGAGGTAGGCCGGCTTCTTGCCGAGCTTCTTGACCACCTCGACCAGCCGCAGCGAGTTGGACGAGCGCGGGCTGCCGACCACGATCACGAGGTCAACGTGCTGCGCCGCTTCGACCGCGGCCTCCTGGCGCTCCTGGGTCGCCCGACAGATCTCGTTGTGCACCTCGGCCTGCGGGTAGCGTGACTTGACGCGACCGATCAGGTCCTCCGTATCCCAGACGGAAAGCGTGGTCTGGCACGTGACCGCGATCCGATCGCCTTTGAGATCGAGCGCGTCGATGTCGTCGGGATCCTGGACCAGGTGAACCTTGCCAGGCGCCTCACCCATGACGCCTTCGGGCTCGGGGTGTCCTTTGCGTCCGATATAGACGACGTCATAGCCCTTGTTGGCGAGATCGGCGACGAGCTCGTGGGTGCGAACGACGTCCGAACAGGTGGCGTCGACCGGCTTCAGGCCTAGCTCAACTGCTCGCTGCTTGACCTGGGGGGACACTCCGTGGGCGGTGAAAATGACCGTCCCTTCTTTGATCTGGCTCAGGCCCGCGAGCCGGTCGGGCTGATCTATCAGCGCGATGCCCTGCTCCTCGAGGCCGTCGGTCGCGTGCGTGTTGTGGACGAGCATGCCGAGCATATGGACCGGCCCGTGAGTCTCCTCGCGCACCCGTTTGGCGATCCGAAAGGCGTCCACAACGCCATGGCAATAGCCTCGCGGAGTGATCTTGAGCACCTCCATTTGAAACCGAGTCTACGTGAGATGATCTGGGGCCCATGGCAGTCGCCACGGTCGGCGCGGTCCGGTCCGAACTGACTGAGTACGCCCGTGACGCTCGCTTGTCCAGAGCTTGGGCCTTGATCCTGGACAGCATGGTCTTCGCAGTCCTCAGTTTCGTCATCAACAGCGTCTATGGGGTGACGCAAATTACCTCGGGATCGCCGGCCCCCGACCTCGGTGGATTCGCCAGCTATACCACCAGCACAGTCGTGCCTTGGCCATGGCTGACCCTGGCGGGGATTGTTTACTTCATGGTGCCAGAGGCGTTGTTTGGCGCGACGCTGGGCAAGTACTGGGCGCGGATACGAGTGGTACGGGTCGACGGGCGGCCGTTGAACCTGGGTGCCGTCGCGATCCGCAACCTCTTGAAACCGATTGACTGGCTTCCAATCCTCTACCTATTGGGCGGCGCATCCGTCCTGATCACAAAGAACAGCCAGCGGCTCGGAGACCTCGCGGCCGGGACCACCGTGGTTTACCGCCATCGTGCGTCGGAGCCGGGTGCGACCCGCCACGCGGGACTGCAGGCACAGCGAATCGCCGGCATTCTTCTGGTCGCAGCGGCGCTGTTCACCGTGGCGTTCGATTACTTCGGTCGCCCGCCATTGGTCATCGAGGGACTCTTCAACGTGCGGCAGCTCGCACCCGGCGGGGTGAACTCGTACACACTAGGCGACCCCCAATGGGGTCTCGGCACCGTCACCTATCGCGTTGCCGCTGCCACCAACTCGGGTCTGTGCAATGGGACGGTCACACTGCAGTGGTTTGGACTGGGCTGGACCGAGGGAACGTCGTCCTTCGGCTGTCCCGTCTAGCTGACACCCGCGAAGAGATCGCTTTCCGGTAAAGGAGACCCCGGTTTCCCCCGGACCAGCTGGTAGTACTCCGTCCCAAACGCCATCTCGTAGATCTGGCTCGCCATCGTCGCGAACCACGAATTGGGATCGTTCTGGCTCACGTGCACGCCGAATGCCTTGCGCTTCTGATCGACGTAGTCGTGGACGTCGACGCGAGTCGTCACCAGCTCATCGGGCGTGCCGGCGATCCGCATGTTCGTGTTCTGACTTTGCGCCTCTTCCGGCATCTGCTTCATGAACTCTTCCATCATCGATCGCGGAATTGCGGTGTAGTAGAGCTTCTTCGGTGCCCAGCCCTCGCGCTCGACCAGTTCCAGCGCCGCGTTCGTGACGTGATGCGCTTTGATGTGGTCCGGGTGTCCGTACACGCCATCCTCGGCATACGTCACGACGACATCCGGCCGCTCATCGCGGATGAGCACCGCAAGCTTGGCGGCCGCTTCCTCAAGCCGAGCCTGATGGAACGAGCGAGGGTCCTTGTTGTCTGCCGTGTCCACCATCCCCGAGTCGCGATAGCCGAGAAACTCGATCCGGTCGACCCCGAGAATCTCTCCCGCAGCCTTGAGCTCCTCCGTGCGGATCTCGCCTAAGCGCGGGCGAGTTGCTTCGGGATCCATGTTGTGGATCTCGCCCACCTCCCCCCGCGTCGCGGTGGCCAGGACCACACGATGGCCGTGCGCCTTAGCCTTCATCATCACGCCGCCCGTCGAGATCGACTCGTCGTCGGGATGTGCATGGACAAGCATCAGGGTTCCCATCTCTAGTGACCTCCTCCGATCAACACGTCGGCGAGCTGCTTGATTCCACCGTGGCCGGGTGCCGGAATCGTGCGATCGGCGGCGGCGATCACCTCATCCGGTGAGCCTTCGACCGCGACTCCAAGTCCGGCCCAGGCGATCATCGATGCGTCGTTACGGCCGTCACCCACTGCCACGCACTGATCTTGCGGTATGCCGAGCCGCTGGCACAGATAAGCAAGCGCCGAAGCCTTGTCGCTCTCTACGCTGGTGAACTCGAGATAGGTCGGCACGGAGGTGGCGACGTTCAGCCGGCCTTTCCAGCGTTTGCGAGCTTCCGGCAGCAGCCCTTCAAGCACCAGCGCGGTCGCCACGATCACAAGCTTCGGTGTGGTCGGCCCCATCGCCGCATCGAGGTCACCGATCACGTGGATCTCCATGCCGGCGTGGTTCGCGTACTCGTGCGCCTCCGGCCGGTCCCGCTCGACGATGAGCTGGTCGTTTCGATAAGCCTGGACGTGCAGGTCTCGCTCGCGCGCAAAGCGGATCACCTCCGTCGCCAGGTCGTGCTTCATACCGTGGTCGAGAAGGGTCGTTCCGTCCACCATCCGGATCTCAGCGCCCTGGTAGCAGATGATCGGGCCGTCCAGCCCAAGCCGCTTGGCCCACGGCACGGCGCCTGGAAACGGCCTGCCGGTGCATGCCACCACCGTCACGCCCGCCCGGATGATCGAGCTGAGCGCCTCGACGTCGCGGGGGTCGAGATTCAACCTCAGATCAAGGATCGTGCCGTCGAGGTCGAGGGCCATCAAGCGATAGCGTGTCGCGAGGGCTATTTCTTGACCTCGGGGTTCAGGAGGTTAGGTGGGCGGCCGCCGCGGACGGCCGTCGCCATGTTGCGCGCGGCCATGGACGACATCTCCGACCGCGTGCGGACCGTGGCGCTCGCGATATGCGGAGCGAGCACAACGTTCGGCATCGGGACCAGGCCTGGGTGAACGGCCGGTTCGCGCTCATACACGTCGAGGCCCGCGCCAGCGATCTTCTTGGCGTTAAGCGCCTCGACCAGCGCTGCTTCGTCGACCACCGGGCCGCGTGATGTGTTGATGAGGATCGCCGACTTCTTCATCTGGCCGAACTGCGGCGTGCTGAGCAGGTGGTGCGTCTCCTCGGTCAGGGGCACATGCACGGATACGAAGTCGGCCTCCGCGAGCAATCTGCCCAGGTCGACCCGCGTCGCACCCAGCTGCTGTTCGGCATCCGGTGGCAGAGGATGGGGGTCGTAGTAAAGGACGCGCATGTTGAAACCCTTGGCGCGATGCGCGACCCCGCGGCCGATACGGCCGACGCCGATGAGGCCAAGCGTGGCACCGAACACGTCGGCGCCGAGCATCATGTCGATCGCCCAACCCTTGAACCGTCCCTGCCGGGTGAAGTTGTCGGCTTCGACGATTCGCCGGGCAGTTGCCATCAGCAGGGTGAACGCGAAGTCGGCGGTCGAGTCGTCGAGCACGCCTGGCGTGTTCGTCACCATGACCTGGTGCGCGGTGGCGGCGGCGACGTCGATGTTGTCGAAGCCGACGGCTACATTGCTGACGATCTTCAGGCCTGGCGTCGACAGCACGGTCTCGCGAATCGGATCCATGAGGTGGCTAACGATCCCGAAACAACCCTCTGCCGCGCGCCGGATGCTCGCCTCGTCAAGCGCTTCGTTGGCCGGGTAGGCGACGACTTCGGCCGCCTCCGCAAGGATTGCCGGCCCTGGGTCGATGATCGGGTGCATCAAAAGGACGCGGGGTCTTCCGCCCGTGCTCATGGGTTCAAGCCCAGCTCCTGTGCAATCGGCTTCAAAGCATCGCGGACGATTTCCACGTGCTCGTCGAAGGGTATACCGAGTTGCTCTGCGCCTGCGACGAGCATTTCGCGGTGCACGCCACGAGCGAATGCTTTGTCCTTCATCTTCTTGCGCACTGTGCTCGGCTCGACGGAGCCAAGGGACTTATCCGGCTTGACCAGCGCGCAGGCGATGATGAAGCCGCACATCTCGTCCACCGCATAAAGCGCCTTGCGCGCGGACGTATCTCGAGGAATGTTCAAGTAGTCAGCATGCGAAGCGATGTCCTCAAGAAGGTCCTCGGGCCAGCCGCGCTCGCGCAGCATCTGCATCCCTCGCATGGGGTGTAGGTCTAATGTCGGCCCTGACTCGTAGTCCCAGTCGTGGATGAGGCCCAGCACCGCCCAGCGTTCCTCATCCTCGCCAAACCGTCGAGCGTAAGCGCGCATCGCAGCCTCGACGCTTCGCATATGCCGGCGCAGCTGGTCGGTCTTCGTCATCGAGGTGACGAGCTCCCAGGCATCGTCCCGAGTCGGTGTCACCTGAGGTGGGGCCGGGTGGCCGGCCGAGAGATTTGGAGATCCAGGTGGTCCGAGCCGAAGGCAGGGGTGGACCGAGGAGGAGCGCATCTGCGCATGCGCGACGACGAAGGGACGGGCCCCCTAACGCACGGATCGGGCCGCCTGGGCTCCAAAGATCGGGTCGGCATCCCGGGTCTCACCTCTAGCTCAATATCTCCTTCAGTGTCGCCAGCAGACGTTCATGCTGGTCGCGAGTCCCGATCGTGATCCGGAGCCAGCCGGCGATCGGCTCAAGATCGTAATGGCGGACGAGGATCCGTCGCTCGCGCAGGGCGTCCGCGACGGCAGCGGCCGAGTTGGCCAGGGCCGGCTTGACGAACACGAAATTGGCAGCCGACGGTGAGTACGATTCGAAACCCAGCTCGAGAAGCTGGTTCTCCAACCAGGCACGCTCGGCCACGACGTAGTCGACGATCTTGCGGTGGTGATCCTCGTCCTCGATCGCCGCGCACGCAGCGACGATGGCGAGCCGATCCATGTTGTACGAATCCTTGACCGAATCCAGCGCGGCAACGAGCTCGCGACTTCCCAGCGCGAAGCCGATCCGCATACCAGCCAGCGCATAAGACTTGGACATCGTGCGAAGGATGAGGAGGTTTTCGTGCTTCGCGAGGAGAGCAACCTGGGACTCTAGGGCGAAGTCGACGTATGCCTCATCCAGCACGACTACCCCTTTCGATCGCATCAGCACCCGCTCGACCGACATGCGGCCGTGCCAGGTCCCCGTCGGCGAGTTGGGGTTGACTAGGAACTTCAGTGGGGCCGGGTCATCCAGCAGGCCGGGGGACCAGGTCCACGCCTCGGCACTCCTGTGCGGCGAGGGTATGGCCTCGTGGATTCGGCAGAGGGGCTCGAACAATGGATAGCTCGGAGTCGGATAGGCGACCTTGTCGCCCGCGCCGGCGAACGCGCGAAAGCACATCTCGATCAGGTCATCCGCGCCATTTCCAACTGAGACCTGTGCCGGGTCCAGTCCGAAATGCTTTGCGATGGCGCACCGGGCTGGGGCCGCGGTAGGACTCGGATAGAGGCGGAGTGATTCGCCGGCCGCAGCCTTGATCGCCTCGGTCACCTTCGGGGACGGCGGCAGCGGCGATTCGTTGGTGTTGAGCTTGACCCAGTCCTCGCCGTCGGGCGGCTGCTCGCCAGGGACGTATGGCTTGAAGCCCTGAAGGGCCTTCCTGACGAAGCTTTTCGACATTACGAAGCTTTTCGACATTCGAGCAAGAAGGTCTCAAGAGCCAGGCGGGGGCTGACGTTTTGCTCTAGGTAGCCGAGGGCGTCGTAGGAGAGCTCGATCAGCCGCGCCCAGCGCCCCAGCTCGCGGCCTCCGCTCGCGAGCATCCTCTTGCGCAGCTCGATCTGCCAGCTGGCGAGCGCAAAAAGCGCGGGATCCTCGGTCTCGCCCTCGGTCCGCCGCCATGCCATCTGCCCCGCGTCCAGCTCTGCCGCGACCCGCAGAGGCACGTCGGCGGGGGCGCCGAAGACCTCCTCGAGGCGCCGAGTCCACTCGTGGTGGAGCTCGATCACGGCCTGATCGCCGGCCACGCGCACGGCCCAACCGGGGCGGCCGCGCGCCAGCTCCGCGATGAGTCGCGCACGGCCAGGGTCGACCCCCTCCGCCGCGAGCAGCGTCTCGATCTCCGGCGAGGGCACCGGGTGGAAGAACACGCGCTGGCAGCGGGATACGACCGTGGGCAGCACAACGAACGGGTTGAGGCTCGGCGTGGTGAGGATGATCACCCGGTGCGGATGTGGCTCTTCGAGCGTCTTGAGCAGGACGCTCTGGTCCTGGTCGCGGACACGACCGACATTCGCGATCAGCGCCACGCGGCGCACGGCTAGAGCGGGCTTGAGGTTCAGGAAAGCCTGCAGCGACAGCTCGTGGAACTCAGGGGGCTTGTCGGGAAGCAAACGGATCTCGTTGATCGACAGTGGTTTGATCCGGTCGTCTTCCCAGTAATCGAGGTGGCGAGCAAGCGGCGCCTCGGGCAGCAGCGCACGTGCGAGGGCGCGTGCGGTGGTGGTCTTGCCGAGCCCCGATTCACCGACGAAGAGATAAGCGTGCGCAAGGCGATCGCTGTCGACCTGAGAGCGCAGCTGGTCCAGCGCCTGCGAATGTCCAGCGACCGCGGGGAATGGATCGGTCACGGCGCCTGGGGTGGCGCCGCTCGTCGGGCCTTGGTCTCGCGCTCAAACGCGAGACGCTGCGCGCGACCCTGCAGCCACACCTCGCGGATCCGCTGAAGCGCCGTCCAGTTGGTGAGCGCCGCCAGCAGGAAGACGACCGCGTAGAGCACATATCCGCCAAAAATCAGGCCGATCACCGTCACGACAACGCGCTCCGGCCGCGCGAAGACTCCTGACTCACAGGTGAAGCCCAGGCTCTGGGCACGCGCCCGCACGTAGCTCACGAGGAACGACCCGGCCAGGGCGGCGAGCGTCGCGAGCACCAGCCATCGCTGGAAAGGCCCGCCTGAGCCGACGAAGTACGCGGCAAGGCCGAGGTAGATCGCACCCTCTGAGTAGCGGTCGAGCGTGGAGTCGAGGAAGGCCCCGTACGGATAGCTGGTGTGAGTGGAGCGTGCCAGGGCCCCGTCCAGGATGTCGCATGTTCCGGCGAAGATCAGGACCACGCCGGCCCACTGCAGGTGGCCGAAGGCGGCGAGCGTTGCCGCAACGAAGGTCAACATCAATCCCACGACCGTGACCTGGTTCGGCGTCAAGGGCACGCGCCCGACGGCCGACATCAAGCCTTCCGCCCTGCGGCGGACCCAGGCTTCAAACCGCGTGGTGAACATGGCCCTCCTCCGCCTGCCGAGACGCGCCCTGCGCTGACTCGCGTGCTTCCTCGTAAACCTCGATCACCTGCGACGCAACCGTCTCCCATGCGTAGCGGCGGGCCTTCTCGTGCCCATAGGCGCCCATGCGGCGTCGCAGCTCAGCATCCCGAGTCAGGACGATCAGCGCTGCGCCAAGCTCAGCCCACCCCTTGGGGCGGACGGTCAGGCTGTCGCGCCCCGGTTCCAGGACCGACATATAACCAGGGACCTCCGTGGCGACCACGGGCAGCCCCGAGGCCATCGCCTCGAGGAGCACGATGCCGAAGCTCTCGGCGCCAGTGGCCGGCGCGCAAAAGATGTCCGCGCTGCCGTAATACCGCGGCTTAACGGAGTCAGGCACGTAACCCGCGAGCACCACGTTGGGGACGCGGTGACGGGTGATGTACGACTCAACCTTGCCCCGCAGTGGCCCGTCGCCCACGATGATCAAGCGGCTCTGCGGCACACGCGCGCGCATGAACTCATAGCCGCGCAGCAGGTCGCCGAGTCCCTTTCGCTTTTCCAGGCGCCCGACAAAAAGAATGTTCACGCAGTCGTCGCGCAGGTGGCGGATTGGCGACAGGCCGGGCTTGAACACGTCGATGTCGATCCCGTTCGGGATGACTCGCAGGGGAAAGTCGGGGAAGTAGCGGTTGAAAAAGCTCCGCGCGGGTTCGCTCACCGCGATGCCGCGATGGAGGCGGTCCAGGTAGGGGTGCAGGATGCCTCGGCCGTAGTAGTACCCGATGTTGGAGTGCGCGAAAGCGTGAAATGTGCCGACGTTCGCGGTGGTCGACGCTTGCAGCATCGTGATCGGCAGTGCCGGCATGAGGGGCTCGTGGAAGTGAAGGACGTCAAAGCGCTCCGCTTCGATGATCGCGGCGACTTGATTGGCCAGGTGAAAGCTGAGCGTGATGCGGGCGACAGAGTCGTTGACCGGCACAGCGATGGGGGTTCCGATCCGATAGAACTCACGGGTGTCGAAGTCGATGTCGGCACGACTCGAGGGTGCGAAGATGCGCACCGCATGGCCATGCTGGCGCAGCTGGCGGGCCAGATGCTGCACGTGGTCCGTCACACCGCCCGGCGAAGCGAAGTCATATGGCGAGACGAGACCGATCTTCATTCGGATCCCCCGCGTCGCGGGTAGGCCGGATTTATTCCGGCCGTCACCCATTCGTCCCACTTCAAGGCGCCACCCCACCATTGCCTCGAGAGGGGGGCCCGTGGGGGGATCCTGATCCCCCCGCGCTCTTTCCGATTTTCATTTGGATTTCCCGCATCGCAGATAGGCCGGATTTATTCCGGCCGTCACCCATCCGTCCCACTTCAAGGCGCCACCCCACCGTTGCCTCGAGAGGGGGGCTCGTGGGGGGATCCTGATCCCCCCGCGCTCTTTCCGATTTTCATGCTAATTCCTCGCGTCGCAGGTGGCGCACTTTCATGGCGAGCCTTCCCAAATGCGGTGTGGCACGTGCCACTGCTCGGGATGGCTCCGGATGAACGCTTCGATCTGGCGCAGAACCTGCTGCGTCGCGCGAACCTGGTCGCCCATCGAATCCCCCGTGTCCTTGGCGAAGACCAGCGGAGCGCCCTCTGCCTGGTAGGTGTCGTCCGGAAGCCGGTATACGCAAACCGGGAAAAGTGGGGTTCCAAGACGCAGCGCGATCGCGGCGGGCCCCAGGGGAATCGGCGCCGGCCGGCCGAAGAAAGGCATCCGATGGCCGGTGCCGGTGATGTCGCGGTCGATCGCGGTGATCACCATCTCCTTGTCGTGCAGCGCCTGGAGGACCTTGCGAAGTCCGCCGTGCCCGAGAGTCAAGACGCTGATGCCGAGGCGAGCGCGCGTTTCCCGATACCACTCGAAGAGAGCCCGAGGCTCCAGCTCCTCGGCAAAAAAGCTGACCGGTGTCAGCGTCGCGGACCAGATCGCCGAGACCACTTCGTACGAGCCCATGTGGCACGACACCACGAGCACGCCTTTGCCGATCGCCCGAGCTTCCTCGAGATACTCCAGCCCCTTCACCTTGAGCAAGGGCCGCATGGCCTGCATCGACATGGTCGGCAGCTGCATGAGGTCCGCGTAGGCCTTGGCGTGATTGCGGAAGTTGAGCCACGAGAGGCGGCGCAGTTCGCGCTTGTCGTTCTCCAGCTCCGGGCATGCGACCTTCAGGTTGAACTCGAGTCGCGGGCGAGCCAGCGGCGAGAACCGCCACGCGAATCGAGCCGCAAACACGGCGAGCGCATAGGCCAGGGAACGCGGCAGCCGCTTCACCACCGACTGCACGGCCTTGAACGCGCGGTAGCGCCACACTCAGGCTCATCCCCCGCCCCCGTCCGCGAACATCGGACGGAACGCGTACCACTGGTCGGGACGCTCCTTGATGAAATCCTCGAAACGGCTGACGACGCGCTGCATCAATCCTTCCTTGGTCTCGCCGGCCGGCCAGACGAGGGGGGGGTCCAGGTGGATGTGATGGCGGCCGGGGCCGGTCGCGTACTGGCAAGCGGGTATTAAGGCGGCACCCGTCTTGAGCGCGAAGGCGGCTGGTCCGCCGGGCACGATCGCGCGGCGGCCGAAGAAGCGCACCGTCACGCCCGGGCCCTGCTCGAGATCGCAGAGCAGAGCGACGACTGCGTTCGCTTCGAGCGCCCGGGTGATCGCCCGAACCGCCGATCGGCCGATGGCGATGACATCGAGACCGTAGCGCCGTCGGGTGCGCACGACCGCGTCGTTCAACGATCCCGGGAACCGCTCCGTTACAGCAGAGATCGAATAACCCAGCACGCCGGCGTAGGATCCCGCCATGTCCCACGATCCCATGTGGGGCACCGCCATGATCACTCCCCGCCCTTTGGCGAGGGCCGCATCGATCTGATCGAGGCCGTCGACGGTCATTCGCTTGAGGAGCTCTTCACGTGTGAGACTGCCCATGACCAAAAAGTCCATGAGCATTCGCCCGTAATTCTGGAAGGCACGGCGGGCAACGCGGGAGACCTCCGGGTCGGAGCGGTCGCGGCCGAGGACGGCGGCGTAGTTGTCCAGCGCAGCGCGGCGCTGGGCTGCGCTGAGCCAGAACCAGGCCGCACCGCCCGGCACCGCTGCCGCATGCCGGAGCCCCAGCGGAACAGCCCGCAGGATCCGTGCGCCCGCTTGATAGCTAGCGCCGAGCAGTGGCGGTCGCCGGCTTGGTGCGAGCGACTCGACGGACGCGGCCGTTGGGGGCTCCCGCCTTGTCACCCTGAATGAACTCCTCCACCAGCCGCCTTGCCTCGTTGTCGCTGTACTGCACCGGCGGGGACTTCATGAAGTACGAGGCCGGGCCTTCCAGCGCGCCACCGATGCCGCGATCCAGCGCCAGCTTGGCGCAGCGCACGGCGTCGATCACGATACCCGCCGAGTTGGGCGAGTCATGGACTTCGAGCTTGAGCTCCACGTTCAGTGGGACGTCGCCGAACGATCGGCCCTCGAGGCGGATGTAAGCCCATTTGCGGTCGTGCAGCCATGGCACGTAGTCCGAGGGACCGATGTGGACGTTGTCTGCGCCGACGTCGTAGTCGAGCTGTGAGGTGACCGAGCGGGTCTTCGAGATCTTCTTCGACATCAGCCGATCGCGCTCGAGCATGTTCAGGAAGTCGGTGTTGCCACCGAAGTTCAGCTGATAAGTGCGTTCGAGCTTTACCCCGCGATCGCGAAAGAGCCGGGTCAGCACGCGATGGATGATCGTCGCGCCGACCTGTGACTTGATGTCGTCTCCGATGATCGGGAGGTTCTTGTCCGCGAAGCGCTTCTGCCAGTACGGCTCGCGAGCGATGAACACCGGGATGCAGTTGACGACCCCTACGCCCGCGGTCAGTGCCTGCTCGATGTACCACTTGGTCGCCTCTTCCGAGCCGACCGGCAGGTAGCTGACCAACACGTCGGCCTTCGTCTTCTTGAGGATGCCGACTACGTCGGCGGTCTCGCCGGGCGCCTTCAGGACGATGTCGGCGAGGTACTTGCCGATCCCGTCATGCGTCATTCCGCGCTGAACCTTGACTCCCAAGGCGGGGACGTCACTGAACTTCACCGTGTTGTTAGGCCCGGCGAAGATTGCTTGCGAGAGGTCGAGGCCGACCTTCTTCTTGTCGATGTCGAAGGCGGCCACGAACTCGATGTCGCTGATGTGGTAGCCGCCCAGATTGACGTGCATGAGGCCGGGTACGGACTCCTTCTCCGAGGCGTCGCGGTAGTAGTGCACGCCCTGCACCAGCGAGGAGGCGCAGTTGCCCACCCCGACAATGGCGACACGCACCTTGCCGTTGCGCTGACCGTTCTTGTGGCCGTTCTTTTGACCGTTCTTCACGCTCCAACCTCCTCACGAATTTTCTTTCGATCTTTGATTCCAAGCAGCTGATCCAGGCGGGCACGCTCGTGCGCGATGTTCTCTACGTCCAGGGAGCAATAGACCTGCCTGCCTTCACGGCGGGTGCGGATGACGCCCCCGACGCGGAGCATCCGGAGGTGCCACGAGATCCGTGGCTGGCTCATATGGAGGTGCGCTGCCAGGTCGTTGACGTTCTCTTCGCCCGCCTCGCCGAGGCGCTCCAGGATGCGCAGGCGGGTCGGGTTGGCAAACCCCAAAAAGTGGTCCGGAAGCTCGTGTCGCTGGCCCTGGAGAAACATAAAGGTTGCTTTATACGGAGTTTAACGCATAAAGGGTCGGTTATGTGTGGAGGGGGCGCCAAAACGGGAGCCTAGATCGCTAGCTGCACTGGACTCCGATTGTCACAGTCGCCGTCGGCGACGTGCAATTCGCACCTGGCCCGCAGAGGTCGCTGGACGTGACCATGAGCGTCCAGACCGCCCCGTAACCGCTGGGGATGCCGCTGGGAACCGACACGTTGACGCTGCCGCCTCCGATGGTAAGGGCGTACCCGGAAGGCGGACTGGTGGTGGTGGGCGTCCAGCAGGACCCAGGGAAAGGCGGTGGATTTGGAGTCAGGTTCTGGCTTTCGCTCACAAGGGTCACTGTGGAAGTGGCATTTGGCGTTCCGCCGGAGATTTTCAACTGCCCGGAGCAACCCGTCGGGAAATTGCCATAGCAGCTTCCGCTGGCCAGGGAGATGTGCGGAAACACCGAGTACACCGAATTGACGATGCTGGTGGCGCCTAACGCGTCAGTGATCGTGACCGTAAACGGGGCGGCGGCAGCGGTGCCCAGCGACACCGTGGTGAACGTCCCCGCCAGCGCCGCGCCGTTCAAGCTCGTGCCCGGCGGGAGCGTGCCACCGGTGAGCCCATATGTATATGGCGTCACCCCGCCGGCAATGTCCGAGTATGTGCCGCAAACTGTGACGCAGCCCACTTCTACCGCGCACGACGCCGTGCAGCGGCCGGTGGCCGTCAAAGCAGGGGCCACGTTGATCGATCGCGTCACTCCCGCGGCCTGGCCCCCCGCGTCATCGACTCGAACCACGAACAAGAAGCCACCTGCCGTTCCGGGTGTGCCGGAAACAGTCCCGCCTGACGACATGGAGAGGCCGGTTGGAAGCGCCCCGCCGCCGATCGACCAGCGATACGGCGTGGTGCCTCCCGACGCTCCGATCGTGACCGGCGAGTAGCCGATCCCAACCTCTCCGACGTGGAGGGCGAAGTTGACGATGATGAGCTTGGCCGGCGCCGCCGAGGCCGACGGCGATGCTTCGGGCGTTGGGCTGGGCGACTCACTTGGCGAGGGGCTCAGGGAGGCACTCGGCGAAGCGAGCGGGCTGGCTGGCGACGAAGGGCTGGTCACTGGGGTCACCGAAGCTGTCTTGTTGCAGTTGGGAGTGCAGGACCCCACAAGCAGCATGAGCCCAGCCAGCAATGTCCAGACCCGCCACCCTCCCCTCATCTACGTAAGCGCGCGAATCGTAAGTCAGGGCGCAGGCCGCGACGCGTTCTTGCGTCAAGAATTTCCGGCTAGGGGCGGCGGACCAGGTCCAGGAACTCCGCGCGCGTGCGCGGGTCTTTGCGGAAGGTGCCGAGCATGCAGGAGGTGATCATCTGCCCGCCCGGCTTCTCGACCCCGCGCATCTCAATGCACAGGTGACGCGCCTCGACCACCACCCCGACGCCTTTGGGGGTCAGCGTCACGTTGAGGGCCTCCGCGATCTCCTTCGTCATTCGCTCCTGCAATTGCAGGCGGTGGGCGAAGACCCCCACCAGCCGCGGGATCTTGCTCAGGCCGACCACCTTCCCACGGGGCAGGTAGCCGACGTGGCATCTGCCGAAAAACGGCAGCATGTGGTGCTCGCAAAGGCTGTAGAAGGGGATGTCCTTGACCACGACCATCTCGTCATAGTCCTGGTCGAAAACGGCGTCCGAGATGACGTCGTCCGGGTGCACGCCGTAGCCGTCGGTCAGCTGCCGCAACGCCTTGGAAACGCGCGCCGGCGTCGCCTTGAGGCCCTGGCGCCCAGGGTCCTCGCCCAGCTCGGTCAGCAGCGACTCCACCAGGTCTGGGATCTGGTCGCCCGGACGGGGCTTGGTCTTGGCCACGTCCTGAATGCTCACACAATTGATGGGTGGACGCGATCGCGGCTGCGCAGGTCCTGGCGGAGATCGGATACCTCTTGCGCCAGGACCCCGCAGAGAAGTTCCGCGCCAAGGCCTTCTCGGCCGCCGCCTGGTCGCTGGCGGTGAAGCGGCCGGACCTCGCCGCGCTGCACTCCCGGAATGAGCTCACGTCCCTCGAAGGAGTGGGCGCCGGCATCGCGAAGGTGCTCGCCGAGAGCATCGAGACTGGCGGGAGCCGCTACCTCGACCGGCTGCGAGGCCAGATGAACCAGCCCGCCCGGGACGACGAGTCCGTGCTCGACCTCGGCCGCTATCAAGGCGACGTCCACTCCCACTCGAACTGGAGCGACGGCAGGGCGACCATGCTCGAGATGGCAAGAGGCGCTGAGGCGATGGGCTACCACTACCTCGGGGTGACGGACCACTCACCCCGAATCAAGGTCGTCAACGGGCTCGACGCCGACCGCCTGCTGGCGCAATCGCGCGAGATGGCCGAGGTGCAGGCCGAGGTGCCCGGTGTGGCGCTGTTGCAGGGCATCGAGGTCGACATTCTCGAGGACGGCACGCTTGATCTCCCGGACATGGTCCTCGAGCTGCTCGACGTGGTGATCGCCTCGCCACACGTCAAGCTTCGCCAGGAACCGGCGGCGATGACGGAGCGCATGCTGCGCGCGGTCTCGCACCCCCACGTCGACGTGATCGGCCATCCAACAGGCCGCCGGCCAGGCGCCCGTGAGGGTGCCAACTACGATTTCGAAGCCGTCTTCAAAGAGGCCGCTCGCCACCATGTCGCTCTCGAGATCGACTGCGACCCCGCGCGCATGGACCTGTCCCCGGAGATGGCGCGACTTGCCCTCGAGTGCGGCTGCAACTTCACGCTCGACGCGGACGCGCACGCCCCGGCAGAGTTCGCCTACGTGCCGATGGGAATCTGGCTGGCGCGGCGGGCAGGCATCCCGATGGAACGGATGTTGAACTTCCTATCGCTCGACGAGCTCACAGACGCCCTCCACTGATCGGTTCCCATAATTCAAAGAGATGGCAAAGGTCGGGATCATGATCGAAGGGCAGGAAGGCCTCAACTGGGATCGGTGGCGCCGCATCTGCCACGACACCGACACGCTTGGGTTCGACTCGCTGCGCCGCAGCGACCACCTCGTCTCGCTGATGGGCGCTCCCGAGCGCGACTGCATCGAATGCTGGATCTCCCTTGCGCTCGCCGCGGAATGGACCAACCGAATCGAGTTCGGACCCATGGTCAGTCCGATGACATTTCGGCACCCGGCGGTGCTGGCGCGAATGGCCGCGTCCGTCGATGTCCTCTCGGGCGGGCGCGTCATCCTCGGTGTCGGCGCCGGCTGGAACGAGAACGAGCACCGCGAGTTCGGCATCCCGTTCCTTACCGAGAGGCAGCGCTTCGACCTGCTCGAACAAGGTGTCCGGACGATGCGCGAGACCTGGAGCAAGTCGAACCCGAAGCCAATCCGCAATCCGATGCCGCTCCTGATGGGCGGCAAGGGCCGGAAGCGAACACTCCCGATTGTCGCGCGCGAAGCATCCGAGTGGAACCAGTCGCGGCTCGACACCGAGATGTACAAGGAGAGCCGCGAAGTCCTGGACGCGTGCTGCCGCGACATCGGTCGCGACCCGAGGTCGATCCGGCACTCGGTGATGGCCGGCTACATCATCGGGCGCGATCGGTCGGAGCTCAGGGAGCGCGCCTCCCAGGTCTCCCAGGTCGTCCGCGACCTGAAAGGCATGACCCCCGACGAGGTGCTGGAGGACCGGCGATCGGCGTGGTTCGTAGGCACACCGGAGGAGATCGCCGAGAAGATGCGCCAGGTCTCTGGGCTCGGCGTCGACCTCTTCATGCTCCAGCACTTCCTGCTCGACGACTCCGACGCGCTGAGCCTTCTGGCCGCCGAGGTGCTGCCGGCGGTCGCTTAGTTAGGCGTCCTCGACCTCGGCTACCGATCGCGGGAAGCGTGCCGCGGGAAGCTCATCGCTCCTCCCCGCACCGGATGAATCGACCCCCATCGGCTTGGGTGGTCTAACCGCCAGCCGCAGGCGTCAAAATCAAGTTGCGTGGATTTCGAGCTGAGCGAACCCGAGAAAGCGTTCCGCGATGAGGTGCGGACCTGGCTGCAGGCCAACGTTCCGCGCAAGGACGGCAAGGCCGAGTCCGACATGAAGTCCTTCGTCGAAAGCAGGCGCGCGTGGCAGAAGAAGCTTTACGAAGCAGGCTACGTCGGCATCACCTGGCCCAAGGAGTACGGAGGCCGCGGCGCCGGATTCATGCAGCAGCTGATCTTCAACGACGAGATGATCCAGGCCCAGGCGCCGGAACCGATCAATGTCATCGGGCTCGGCATGGGTGGCCCAGTCGTGATCTCGCACGGCACCGAGGAGCAGAAGAAGCGATACCTTGCACCGCTTCTCTCTGGAGAGGAAATCTGGTGCCAGGGGTTCAGTGAACCGAACGCCGGCAGCGACCTGTCCGGTTTACAGACGCGCGCCGAGGACAAGGGCGACCACTACCTGGTCAACGGCCAGAAGGTATGGACCACGCTGGCGCACGTTGCGAAGTGGTGCATGTTGGTGACCCGCGAGCGAAAGGAAGCCAACCCGCGCGACGGCCTCACCTATCTGCTTGTCGACATGGAAAGCCCCGGCATCGACGTGCGGCCTCTGGTCCAGATCACCGGCGACGCGGAATTCAACGAGATCTTCTTCAAAGACGTCAAGGTGCCGAAGTCGCAGGTCCTCGGCGAGCCTGGCAACGGCTGGGCGGTGGCGATGACCACATTGCTGCACGAGCGCGGGACCCTTGGCATGGCGCTCGCCACCCGCGCTCAGATCACGGCGGCCGAACTTGCCGACTACGCGCGAAAATTGGGTCGGGGCTCCGACCCGATCGTGCGGCAGAAGATCGCGCAGCACACGATCGAGGCGCGGGCGCTCCAGCTCAACGGATATCGAGCGGTGACCGCGGTGAAGCGCAGCGGAATCCCTGGACCGGAAGGGTCGATCCTCAAGCTCATGTGGTCGGAGCTCAACCAGCGCATGACCGAGACCGCGGTCGACATCGCAGGGCCAGCGGGACAGGTGGGCGAGGGGGAGTGGATCTACCAGTTCCTGCGCTCGAGGGCAAACACGATCGAGGCGGGCACCTCCGAGGTGCTGCGCAACATTCTGGCCGAGCGCGTGCTGGGCCTGCCCCGCAGCAGGTAGCTGTAACCCGCGCCGGAAGCTTTCGACTTGCTGAATAGTTTAAGGTACCGAAACTATGTCTCACGCCTCGGTCGATGAAGCGCTGACCGGCTACAGAATCGTGCACCGCGCCCTGCTGACCTCAACCGCGAGTCGCTGGCGGGACCTCGATATCTCAATGCAGCAACTGCGCGCCCTGTACCTCCTTCGTGACGAGGATGAGGTCCCCGTCGGACGCCTCGCCGAGCTTTTCGGCGTTGGTCTGCCGGCGGCCAGTTTGCTCGCCGACCGCCTCGTGCGATCGGGGTTTGTCGCGCGCCGCGGCGATCCTGCAGACCGCCGGCGCGTTCTACTCAGCCTCACCCGGGCAGGGATGCGGCTCGTCACTGAACTCCAAGAGGGAAGTCATACGGTTCTGCGTCGCTGGATGGCCTCCCTCTCGCCGGAAGACCTGGCAGCACTCAGCCGCGGCTGGCGGGCCCTCGCCGAAGTGGCCTCCCGTTACAGCGAGCTCTTGGAGAAGAGCACGGTATGACCGCAGTCGCCACTCGCACCTCGGAGACCACGCCCGAGAAGAAAGGCATCGACCGCGGGGTCATGGCCGTCTTCGCGGGCCTCATGCTCGGCTCGCTGATCGCTTCACTGAACATGACGCTGGTCGCGCCGGCGCTGCCGACAATCGTTGCGGAGCTTGGCGGAATCGCCGACTACAGCTGGATCCCGATCTCCGCGATGCTGGCCTCCACCATCGTCGTGCCGGTCGCCGGAAAGCTCTCCGACATCTACGGCCGCAAGCCTCTGTACATGACCGGAATCGTCGTTTTCGCCATCGGTTCAGCGCTGTCCGGAATCGCCCCGAACTTCTGGTTTTTGGTGTTCGCGCGTTTCGTCCAGGGCGCGGGCATGGGGTTCATCATGCCGCTGTCGCAGGCCATCATCGGCGACATCATCTCGCCGCGCGAGCGCGGCAAGTACCAGGGGATGATGGGCGCGTCCTTTGGGGTCGCCTCCATCATCGGGCCGGCCGCCGGCGGATTCATTACCGAGCACTACAGCTGGCGATGGCTCTTCTTCATCAACATTCCTTTCGCGATCCTCACGATGTTTGTGGTCGCCCTGTACATGCACGTTCCCAACGAGCGCCGCAAGCATGCAATCGACGTGTGGGGCAGCATCACCCTTTCTACCGGCATCACGTGCGCACTTCTGGCGACCGTGTGGGGCGGAGCGCAATACCCATGGAACTCCTGGCAGATCGTCGGCCTCTACTCAGCCTCCGCGATTCTGCTGGCCGCCTTCGTGTGGGTCGAGATGCGGGCCGCCGAGCCGGTGCTGCCGCTGCGGCTCTGGAAGAGCAGCATCTTCACCTTTTCCAACATCGCTGGCATGGGAGTGGCGATGTCGATGTTCGGCGCGATCTTCTTCCTGCCGGTCTTCATCCAGGGCGTGATCGGCAACAGCGTCACCAACTCGGGGGCGATCCTGGTCCCGATGCTGGTGGCGATGATCGTGACCAGCATCGGCAGCGGCCAGTTCATCTCGCGAACGGGTCACTACAAGATGCCCCTGCTGGTCGGCCTTCTATTCATGGGCGCCGGGTTCTTCGTGCTGTCGACGTTCGACATCCACACGACGAACCAGACCGCGATCGAGGCCATGATCCTGATCGGTCTCGGCCTCGGCGTCACCATGCAGACCTACACGCTGATCGTCCAGAACTCGGTCAGCCGGGACGATATGGCCGTGGCCACGTCCGCCACGCAACTGTCTCGGTCCATCGGCGCGGCAGTTGGGCTCGCGATCCTGGGCACCATCCTGACCCAGGGCATGGCCTCGTCCATATCCAAGTACCTGCCGGCGGCTGCTCTCAAGCAGTTCCAGGCATCGGGCGCCTCGACCGCCGGGGCGGTGTTCGACCCGACGCAGCTGGCAAATCTCCCGGCGGCGATCGCCGCCGGCATCCGGCATGGCCTGGCCGACGCGATGCATCCGGTCTTCGTCGCGGGCCTCCCCATCATCGCGGTCGCGTTCATCGCCACGCTGCTGATCAAGGAGGTGCCGCTGCGCCAGACCGCGCACGTGGCCGCCGGGCGCGGACGATCGGTGGCGTCTGAGGACTGAGGCGCAGGGACCTAAACTAGGCCGCACCGTGGCCGTGACGCCGACATCCGCCGATCGACCCGAACCAGTGCTTGGTGTCATCGTCCCTGCCTACAACGAGGAGCGGTCCCTGGAGCAGGTAGTGCGCCGCGTTCTGCAGGAACCGTTGGTCCGGCAGGTGGTGATCGTCGACGACTGCTCGACCGACGGCACCCTGGCGGCCGCCCGGCGCTGCGCCTCAGACGCGCGCGTGGTCATCAAGCACCACGAGGCCAACCGTGGGAAGGGCGCCGCGATACGCAGCGGACTTGAGGCGATCACCGCGCCGCTCGTCGTGATACAGGATGCCGACCTCGAATACGATCCTGCCGACTACGAGAAGCTCGTCTCGCCGATTCTTCGAGGACGGGCCGATGTCGTGTTCGGCACCCGGGGTTTCGCGGGCCACAGCGCTTACTCGTACTGGTTCGTCATCGGCAACCAACTCGTCACGACGGCGACCAACATCCTGTTCAACTGCTACATCCAGGACATGGAGACCGGGTTCAAGGTCATGCGGACTTCACTGATGCGCCGCCTCGGCTTGCGAGGCAACCGCTTCGACGTCGAACCCGAGATCACCGGCCGCATTCTGCGCCTCGGCTATCGGATCTACGAGGTGCCTATCGACTACTCGGCTCGCACCCGCGAGCAGGGCAAGAAGCTCACGTGGCTCGACGGCGTCAAAGCCCTTTTCGTGTTGTTGGCGGTCCGGCTGGCGACGACACGCCGACTCTTCGGCGAGCCGGACCCGTACCACCGCGAGCGGCTGCGCACATTGGATGCCGCGCTCACAGGCGACGGCAAGGTCGAGTCGCACTCGAGGGTCGCGGAGGAATAGTGTCCCCAGCCTCCCGCATCGAGCAGCGCGTGCTGTGGGCTTACTGGATCTCGTGCGGGCTCGCCGCGGTCGGAGGAGTCTCGCCGTTCCTGCTCGCCGGAGGGTCCAATCGCCTTAGCGGAGCGCTCCTCCCGTTCGGACTGGCGGCCATCGCCTTCGGTGCGTGCGCCTTGCTGTATCAGCATGGAAAAACGGTCGCCACCGGCCTGTACCTGGTGGCGAGCCTCGCGATTGTTTACGGCATGCTCGCCCTCCTCGGGGTGCCGCTGCGGCTGGCCGTGGAAGGCATCTGCCCCCCGGCGCCGGCGAACTGCCCGATTGGGTTTGAGCGACCCATGACCAGCGCCGAGTCGACCGCGCTGGGCTTCGCCATCGGAATGGGGATCGTCGCGCTCTTGACCAGTTCGTTCGGCCTGGTCACCCTGTACGCCTTGCTTCGCCCTCCCACCTCGTACGGCCCGGCCACCAAAGCCGTCGACACCCGGACCCCCGCTGGAGCGACGCCCCCCCTCGCGCCCGCGCCACCAATCGCGGCGAAACCCGAAGCCGAGGCGCTGCCTGAGGTCTCCAGTCCACAGCCTGAGACCGAGACCGAGCTCGGTCCTGAGCTCGAGCTTCCAGCGCACGAGCCTGAGCTGGAGTTGCCCGCCCACACCCCAGAGCCCCACTTCCCAGATCCGCCGGCTGCAGATGCGCCTGAAACAAGCAGCCTTGCGCCGCCGCCTCCGCCCAAACCCAGGCGGCGACGCGTGCCCAAGGTGTCGCCCGAGCCGCCGACCATGCCAAGCAGCGACGATTAGATGGACTTCGCCTTTTCCGAGGAGCAGGAGATGCTCCGCCGCTCAGCGCGCGACTTCCTGGCCAAAGAGTGCGGCTCGAAGGTCGTGCGCAAGCTGATGGAAAGCCCGGATCCTTATGACCCTGGACTTTGGAAGAAGATCGCGGACCTCGGCTGGACCGCGCTCGGCATCCCCGAGCAGTACGGCGGCGTGGGCACTTTCCTGGACCTGGTCGTGGTCCTCGAGGAAGCGGGCCGCGCACTGCTCCCGGGCCCGTTCTTCGCCACCATGGGTCTCGCGGTGCCGGCTCTCATCGAGGCTGGGACGGAAGCGCAGAAGAAAGAGGTCCTTGGTGCCATCGCGCTAGGCTCGGCTCGCGCCACGCTTGCCTTCACCGAACCGTCGGGCCGGTGGGACGCCAGCGCCGTGACCCTCACTGCTAAACCGGTTGGGGGTGGCTGGCAGCTTGATGGCGTCAAGCTCTTCGTCCCCGACGCTGAGGCCGCCGACTACATGGTCGTCGCGGCTCGTACCCGGGGTGAGGGCGAGGATGGAATCTCTCTGTTCCTGGTCACGGGAAAGCCTCCTGGCATGACAGTCACCTCCCTCAAGACCCTCGACATGACGCGGCGTTGGAGTGAGGTCCGATTCGACGGCGTGAAGCTGGAAGGTGGCTCGCTGATGGGTGCGGCAGACAACGCGTGGCCACACTTGAAACGAGCCCTCGAGTGGGCCACTGCCGGGCTGTGCGCGGAAATGATCGGTGGCGCCCAAAAGGTGCTCGAGACCTCGACCGATTATGCGAAGGCTCGCCATCAGTTCGGCAAGCCGATCGGCATCTATCAGGCCGTGTCGCACAGACTCGCCGACATGCTGGTGCTATCGGAGAGCGGCCGATCCGCGACGTACTACGCCGCGTGGGCGGTTGACGCAGACGCGCCCGACCGCTCGCTGGCAGCGTCGATGGCAAAGGCCTATGTCTCCGACGCTTATCGCAAGGTGGCGGGCGATGGCATCCAGGTGCACGGCGGGATCGGTTTCACCTGGGAGCACGACATGCACCTGTTCTTCAAGCGGGCGAAGTCCTCTGAGGTGACCCTCGGCGACGCCACCTATCACCGGGAGTTGGTCGCCCAGTCCCTCGACCTATAACCGAGATGCTCGCCTGGGTGCTGCTCGCTGTCGCGATAGCTACCGAGGTGGTGGGGACGCTGGCGCTCCGGGCGTCGGACGGAATGAGCCACCTGGTGCCGGCCATCATCGTGATCGTCGGGTACGTCGCGAGTTTCGCGTTGCTCGCGGTAGTGCTGAAGACGATGCCCGTCGGCATCGTCTATGCCATCTGGTCGGCAGTTGGAGTTGCGCTGGTCGCCGTGCTGGGCAAGCTGATTTTCGACGACCCGGTTCCACCCCTTGCGATGATCGGCATCGTGCTGATCATTGGCGGCGTCGTGATGGTCAGCCTCTCAGGCGTTACCGGTCATTAACCGCCGGCCAGAAGGCGGAACACAACCAGGCCGAACAGCACGCACGCGGGGATGACGAGGCCGCGGAAGAGAGTCCAGTAGCTCGACCACGCCTCGCGGAGACGGTCCAGCCGTCTGCCCGAGCCGAAGATCAAAGACCAGTAGATCGGCAGCGCCGCGCCGGTGTTGAGGGTTAGCGCAAGCAGGGCGACGCCGCCCGCGCCTGCAAGCCACGGCTGCAGCGGCGCTGTCCCGCCAAAGGCCGCCTGCATGCCCCACAATGCGCCGGCTCCGATCAGACCGAGCAGCGCGGGCAGGCCGAGAAGGAAGAAGGCGGAAAAGCTCACGATCACCATGGCGAGCAGCAACGCGAGGGTCGCGACGATGCCGGCCAGCGCAGCGGCCGCGACGGTTATCCCGTTCGCGGAGGACGATCCCGTGTGCGCCGGCGAAGAGGAGGGCGGTGCCGGATCAGTGCGGGTTCCGTTGACAGCCGCCTGGACGTCTGACCACGAATGCCAGTGCGCGCTCTCGGTAATCGCCCCTGCCACGCCGGCCGAAGCGCCGGCGATGATCAGGCCTGCGGCGATGGCGGCGGCGTTGCGGCGAATCACCGCAACCGGAATCCACGTCCGGCGGCGGCGAACGCGACCCAGGCCGGTCTCCATCAGGCGCTCGCGGTCGAAGGTCGTCCCGCACAAGACAGTCAATGCGAAGCAGGCGGTGAGGGGAAGAAGCAGCGAAGCTGGCGCCAGGGGCGAGCGGAAGACGAACAGGGCGAGCGGCAGGTCCGCCACGGCGGCCGAGACCGGCGACAGGAGAAACGACCATGCACCGCCGGCCGCCCCCTCGCGTGGAAACAGCATGAAGCCAAGCATCCTGCCCATCGCCGCCCAGTACGCCGTCACGGCGGCGACGAACGCGAACACGGGCAGCAGGTCCCACGGAGCCGTCTCCCCGAACAGGCTGAGGAACGCCATGCCCGCCGCCATCCACAGCGTGACCCAGACGGTGCTGACGACCGCACCCGGCAGGACCTCCAGCCAGATCAGCGACGGATCGTCGACGGGCGTGTAGAGCAGGACCTCGAGCGATCCCTGCGCTTTCTCCCACCAGATCCCGATCGAGCTCTTGATCGACTCAAGGAGCGCGAACGACATGAAGAACAGAGGCAGAAGCAGGCCGGCTTGCAACGCGGAGCCGCCGGCCAATCGCTGGGCGACCTGGCCGGCCGCACCTGGCAGCTGTCCGAACAGCGACGTGGCGGCGACCAGCAGCAGCACGAATGCGTTGAGGTACATCACCCAGCTGAGGTCGCCTCGCCGCCACCACGAGCTCACATAGAAAGGAAGTGCGTGACGCAGCAGAGCGCCCTGCGATCGCAGCGACCCGAACATCTGCGGTGCGGGAATCCCAGAGACTATGCGGGCAGCCGGCTCGTGCACGGCGGATTGCGTCGCGATGGGCCCTGACATCGCGTTGATATAGACCGACTCCAGGCTCGTCTGCTCTTCCTCGAGCTGATGAAACTGCGCTCCGTGGTCGGCGAGACGGCCCTGCAGCTGCGCTGCGAATTCCGCCCGATCGCGGATGCTGACGTCCCACGCCAACGTGTAGGTGAGACGCTCGCCGTCCACCTTGTGGCTGAGTGCGTGGTCGCGCAGCCAGCCTTCGAGTGACTCCAGGTTCGAAGGGGGCGCGGCGAGCTGTGCGGTGAACAGACGGCCGTCGCCCGCTCTACGGCGCAGCTCATCGAGCGTGCCATGGGTGACGATGACTCCTCGCCGCATGATGGCGATGCGATCCGCCATCAGCTCAGCCTCGCTGAGCACGTGAGTCGTGACGATCAACGCGGCACCCCGAGCCCGCTGCTCGCCAAGGTAGCGGCGCATGTCGGCCGCCGCGACAGGATCGAGTCCTGCGGTCGGCTCATCACAGAAGATCCAGTCTGGTTCGTGCAGGGTGGCCCTGATCAGCGCGACCTTCTGCGCCATGCCTCGCGAGTAGGCGGCCAGCACGGTGTCCGCTCGATCGGACAGCTCGAATCGCTCGAGCAAGCTGCCGATGCGTTCCCGGCGAACTGCCTCAGGAACCCGATAGAGGTACCCGAAGTGGTCCAGGTACTCAGTCGCGGTGTTGCGGCCGTACAGCCGGGCCTGGTCTGGCACCACGCCAAGCCGCGCGCGGACGTCGTCGAGCCGGTCGGGAAGCTTCAGCCCGTCGAGCTCGATCAGTCCGGCGTCAGGGTGGAGAATCCCACCGAGACAGCGCAGCGTCGTGGACTTGCCCGCTCCGTTTTGTCCGAGCAGGACGAGGATCTCGCCGCGCTCGACTTGCAGGTCGACGCCATCCACAGCGCGCACGTCGCCGAAGCTCTTGCGGAGGCCCTCGACCCGGATCATCGAATTAACGACGGGCTCAGATCTACTTCGCCGCCTCGACGAGCGGCGTCAAGCGATCTTTGACCGCAAAGTGAATCTTCTCGCGCGACCCCGTGGCGTCGAGCCGCACGAACCGATCCGGCTCGGCAGCGGCCAGCCGGTCATATGCCGCGGCAACCTTCCGGTGAAAGTCAAGCGACTCCTGTTCCATACGGTCCGGCGCCTTGCCCGCCGCGACGTGGCGCTCCAGCCCGTTCTCAACCGGCCCCTCCAGGAGAAACGTCACGTCAGGGCGAGGAAACGTCGACGGCCAGGTCGTAGGAACGCCGCGAGCACCGCCCTGGTAAGCGAGGGTCGAGTCGTGATACCGATCGGCGATCACGATCTGACCGGCAGCCAGCGCAGGTCCGATCACCTCGGCGATCAGCTGGCGTCGCGCCGCCATGAAGAGGTACATCTCGGCCTCCGCGTCGATGTCCAGGCCCGCATACAGCACGACCTCGCGGATGCGTTCACCAAGCTCGCTGCCCCCAGGCTCGCGTATGACGACCGGGTCATGTGACGCCAGCCACTCGCCCAACATCTCGACCTGGGTTGTCTTGCCGGAACCCTCCGTGCCCTCAAAGGTGACGAAGAAGCCGCGGGCCATGTGGTGCGACAGTTTATGCGGGTTCTTCGGGTGACGGCGTGATACGCAGGCGCCGTTGGGGCTCCTTGCCTGTGCTGCGGGCAGAAAGCTCGTTCTCGGCGACGAGCTGGTGCTGAAGCCTGCGCAGGTAGGCGTTCTGCGGCGAGAGCTCGACCGGGCGCAAGGTCGTCTTCACCGCCTTGATGGCGGCCGCAGCCTCGGCCAGCGCTCGTGTCGTGGCGTCGTCATGCCGGTCGACGCCGTAGATGCGGGACAGGGCGTCGCGCACCTGCGTCACTGAGTTGCTCTTCAGGATGTGGATCGGGAGGCCACGGCTCTCGGCCTGGCGCAGGCTGTCGGGCCGCCGGCGATAGTGATTCTTCAGGGTCAGAACCGCTCCCGCACCGTCCAGGTTGCCGAGCACTTTGACCGGCAGCTCGAGCTCCTTGATCGTCTGCTCGACGTGGTGCCGGCTCACCCCGTACGGAAAGATGCCGAGCGGCTTGTTGAGAGATGGCGGAGCAGGAGGTGGTTCCGGCGTCAGGACGACTGGCGAGTCGACGTTGGAGATGAGTCGTCCTTCTTTTGTCCGCAGGCGGATCTTGGGCGTGAGCAGCGGGCCTCGCAACGCCGTGTCGACGACCTCCGCGAGCGGCATGTGGATGGCTACGCGGTCGCGGTCCTGGATCTCGACCAGCACGTCGAACGTCGGCGGCGCCTTGCGCTCCAGAACGGATTTCTGCGTCCCTCTTCGACGAGCCTCCTCGTCGGAGAGGGTCACGCTCTGGATGCCGCCGAGCAGGTCGTTGAGCGTCGGGTTGACCAGCAGGTTCTCGAGTGTCTGGCCGTGCGCAGTGGCGATCAGCTGAACACCCCGCTCCGCGATCGTGCGCGCCGCGGCCGCTTCGAGCTCGGTGCCGATCTCATCGATGACGATGACCTCTGGCATGTGGTTTTCGACAGCCTCGATCATCACCGCGTGCTGCAGGAGGGGCGTCCTCACCTGCATGCGCCGCGCTCGCCCGATGCCGGGGTGCGGGATGTCGCCGTCACCGCCGATCTCGTTTGACGTGTCCACGATCACGACGCGCTTGCGGAGCTCATCGGCAAGCAACCGCGCGCACTCGCGCAGCATCGTGGTCTTGCCGATGCCCGGGCGACCGAGCAACAGGATGCTCTGGCCGCTGACGACGATGTCGCGGATGATCTCGCCCGTGCCGGTGACGGCGCGGCCGACCCGCATTGTCAAGCCGGTGATTCGGCCCGAGCGATTGCGGATGGCCGAAACGCGGTGCAGCGTGCGCTCGATGCCGGCGCGGTTGTCGTCACCGAACTGACCGACACTGTTGGTGACGTGCTCCAGGTCGGACGCGGACACGGGATGGTCGGCGAGCAGCACCTCGCGTCCCGGCACCCGAGCCTCCGGCTCGCGGCCAAGGTCCAGCACGATCTCGAGCAGTTCGCGCGGATCGGTGCGTTCGTGCAGCGCGTGCGCAAGATCAGGTGGCAGTGCCCGAGCGAGGAGCTCGATCTCTTCATCCCAATGTGGCCTTGAACCCGGCGGATGCCCGGCAGGGTGATGCACCGTTCGCACTTCTGAGCTCATCCGAACGACGGCACCAGTCCCTTCTCGCGTACCGGTACGCGGACCGCAAGCTCTTTGACCAACAACAGCTGCGTCAACAGCACGCTGAACCCACGCCCGCGCAGGGCGTCGATCATGTGGGAATCATAGTGTCGCAAGCTCGACCAGGTCGGCGCCTCGGAGTCGCCGAGCAGCGAGAGGCCGAAGTCGGCGAGCTCCCCCGGCAGCGGGCCTTCCGGCAGCGCCATGAAGTTCAGCGTGTCGGGGCGGGCTCCGGTGCTGCGCTCGGCCTTGACCCACCCGACCACCTCGACGCGGTCGACGACGTATTCCTGCTTGTCGGACCCACGCGCTGCGAGCCTTCCGGTCCACTCGCCGCCATGCAGAGCCCTCCATTCGCGGTACGTCGGAGCTTCGAGCTGCGACACTCCCTGGGGCGTCACCTTGCGGTACAGCTGATAGAGCATTCGGTTGTCGCCGCGCTTGACCGGCCGCACCCCGTCGGGGAACTGCTCCGAGCGCATCACGCGCTTGTCGGCGTAGACGACCACCTCGGTTGCGTACTGGCGGAAGCCGCGCAGCCGAAAGGCCGGGATCAGCGGGTCGCGCTCAGGCAAGCGGACGAACAGCCGCACCGCACCTCGCTCCAGGGCCTGGTTGGAGAGATGTTCAACCAGCGCCGGGGCCACATCGTCGGAATCAGACTCGTCGGCGACCTGAAGGTTCAGGACCTGCAGCATCGTCGCCCGTCGTAGGTCCAGCCCGAGCGGCTGGCCTGAGGCCTGGATGAAGCCGACGACCTTACCGTTCTCCTCGGCGACATACATCAACGTCTCTTGGGTCAGGGGCAGCAGTGCCGAGAGGGTTGAGCTGAGCAGCGACCACAGCCTCGCCGCCGGCGGCTCAGCCTCGCTCAGGCGGATGTCCGCCGAGCGGTGCATCTCCTCGATCCGGGCGAGGTCCAGCAGCCCCGCCGAACGCAATTTCATCTAGTGGACCACCGTGCCCTTGCGGCGCGGTGCACTCTCCGCGAGCTTCACGAACTCGCGATGCAGGCGCAGGTCGCCGGTCAGCTCGGGATGAAAGCACAGGGCGACGATTCGGCCCTGGCGGACCGCGACAGCGTGTCCGTCGTGCCGGGCGATCACCTCGGCAGAGCCCGTCGATTCGACAAGCGGCGCCCGGATGAAGACGCCGGGAAATGACCTGCCACTCAATCCGACAACGTCCAGCTCGGTTTCGAAACTATCGACCTGGCGGCCGTAGCCATTGCGCCGGACGGCGATGTCGAGCAGTCCCAAGCCTCGTTGATCGGCCATGCCGTCCACGACTTCGCGCGCGAGCAGGATCATTCCGGCGCAGGTCGCGAAGGTGGCGAGGCCGTGAGAGATCGCATTGCGCAGGGGCTCGAGCAACCCGGTGCGCTCCATGAGCATCGCCATCGTTGTGCTCTCGCCCCCAGGGAGCACGATGCCGTCGAGCCCATCGAGGTCCTCACGCGTCCGCACCAGTCGCGTGCGCGCGCCCGATTTCTCCAGAGCACGGATGTGCTCGGCGAAAGAGCCCTGCATCGCGAGGACCCCGATGAGGGGGCGGTTGCTCCCTTTCGGAGCGGAGCTACCAGCCTCGGGCAGAGAGCAACTCGTCCTTGGGGATGGTTGGGATCTCGAGACCATCCATCGCCTTCCCCAGTCCTGCGGACACCTCGGCCAGACGCTCTGGCTTGTCGTAATAGGTGGTGGCCGCGACGATCGCCTTGGCACGCTTCAAGGGGTCCTCGGACTTGAAGATGCCCGACCCGACGAACACTCCGTCCACTCCGAGCTGCATCATCAACGCAGCGTCGGCGGGCGTCGCTATGCCGCCCGCGGCGAAGTTGACGACCGGCAAGCGACCGAGCCGCTGGCACTCGGCCAGAACTTCGACCGGAGCGCCGATCTGCTTTGCCTCGTGGACGAGCTCGGCGCGGTTCATACCCTGCAGCTTGCGGATGCCTGCGTTGACGGCTCGCGCGTGGCGAACGGCCTCGACGATGTTGCCGGTGCCGGCCTCGCCCTTGGTGCGGATCATCGCAGCGCCTTCAGCGATCCGGCGAGTCGCCTCGCCGAGATCACGGCAGCCGCACACGAACGGCACCTTGAACGGGTGCTTGTCGATGTGGTTCTCCTCGTCTGCCGGTGTCAGCACCTCCGACTCATCGATGTAGTCGATGCCCAGCTCCTGCAGAATCTGCGCCTCCACGAAATGGCCAATCCGGCACTTCGCCATGACCGGGATGGTCACCGCCTCCATGATCGACCTGATCAAGTCGGGGTCGGACATGCGGGCCACGCCGCCTTCCTTGCGTATGTCGGCGGGAACGCGCTCCAGGGCCATGACGGCGCAAGCGCCTGCCTCCTGCGCGAGGCGGGCGTGCTCGGCAGTGACGACGTCCATGATCACGCCGCCCTTGAGCATCTGGGCAAGGCCGGCCTTGACCTTGAAAGAACCCTTTGTTCCCCTGTCGGCACCGTTTCCATTACGCGAACCGTTGCGTTCGGCCACGATCGAGATTCTACGCCGGGGTCTGTTTTCTACCGAGAAAGCGCCAGGTGGAGCCTCAGGCCGGATTTACTCCCGCCGTCACTCCAGCATGCTGTTGCCAGGCGCCTCCCAGCGTCGCCGAGGAGAGGAGGGGGTTCCGCGGGGGAGGACACCTGTCCTCACCCGCGCCTTCTAGAGCCGCTCCAGGACCAGCGTGCGTTTGGAGGCATATTCGCCGTCGGTCAGCAGCCCGTCCCGATGCAGGCGGGTCAGCATGTCCATCTCCTCGAGTACGTCCAGCAGCGGAGCCATGGTCCGGCGCGCCAGGTAGGCGTCGGAGGCGGTACCGGCCTCTTCGCCGCGAGCGTCGAACTCGCGGATGAAGAAGAGCGCCTTCACAGCCGAGAAAGGGATTCCGAGCTTGCGGATCGGGCTGTCGGCTTGCTCCGCATGCAGGTGCAGGACCACGCCGTAGCGATGGCGCTCGAGCGAGCCGTCCAGGTGGCCGCGCAGCACCTCGCCGTCGAGGAACCGGATGGCGACCTTGCGGGTCGGTGTCTCGGACGCGAGCTCCTGGTCGCGCGGAAGCTCAACCCATTTGACCGCCGTGAGCGGGATCCAGGCGGTTTCGTTGTTCTCCAGGCCACCCGCGTCGTCGACCTCGACGAGGAAGTCCGGCTCGTCGAAATCAAGATCGCGGGCGATTCCCTCGAGGGTCTCGTCGTCGAAGAAGCGGACGACTACTTTGGCCATTTCACACCTACTGTACTAACCCTCATGTCTCAACACTCCTGCGCGCCCGTCGCCGTCCGATTCGGCGGGCGCATTTCATGCATACCGAGATGTGCTTGCGCACGGCTTCAGCCTGGTTGCGGCGAAGCTTGCCGGCAAGGTATGGGGCCAGCAGGGGAACGGCTTCGGCGTGGCTCAGCTCGCCCTCGCCCTCAGCGACGATGTACTCCTCCTTGAAACGCAGGCGGGCCCGATAGAGCAGTGTCTCGACTGCGCTTTCGGACATCTTTAGCGTGCGTGCGATCTGCCTGTAGCTGAGGTCCTGCAGCTCGCGAAGCGTCAGCACGAGCCGGTACTTCTCCGGCAATCGCTGCGCGACCGCCCAGACCTGGCGACGCATCTCGTTCGACTCCTGGACCAGGACCGGGTCGAAGCTCTTGCTCGTGGACGGCAGGTTGGCCAGCAACTCTCCCTCGTCCGCGTCGGCAGCATCGTCGGCGCGCAGGTCGCGCTGGCGGCGACGCAGCTCGTCGAAGCACAGGTTGCGCGCGACCGTGTGGATCCAACCGCCGAAATTGAACGAGTCGTCGACGCGATCCATCATCCGAAGCGCCTTCATGAAGGTCTCTTGTGCGATGTCCTCGGCCAGCAGCGCATCGCCGAGCTTGCGGCGCACCAGCCGATAGATGGACGCGACGTAGCGACGGTGCAGCTCCTCGAACGCATGGACGTCACCGTTGCGGTACGCCTTGACCAGCTCGACGTCCGAGGGGTCGATGCCCTCTTTCGTCGGCGGCGGCTCCTTTTCGTCTATTCCCAAACGCGTTCCTGGCAGGCCCGCACCGTGGCGCGCCTCAACATTTCGCCGGCATCTTGCATGAGCTGCTGCAGATTGTCACCTTCCTCGTCGAGCGCCACCATCGCGGTGACGCCGAGACCGCTCAACGCCTCCCAGCCGGGGCCTTTGCTTCCGGCGATCAGGAGAACCGGGATTCTAGCCTCTTTGGCGCGCTTTGCCACCTCGCCCGGAGCCTTGCCGTAGGCGGTCTGGGAGTCCGCTCGACCCTCACCGGTGATCACCAGGTCGGCGCCTTCGAGTTTCGCGTCGAAGCCGCTCGCCTCGACCACCAGGGGCGCTCCCGGAACAAGCCTGGCATCCAGGAAGGCCATGAGCCCCGCGCCGGCGCCGCCCGCGGCGCCCGCTCCAGGCACGTCCGCCACGCGCTTTCCGAGGTCGCGCTCGATGACGGCCGCGAACTTGGCGAGGGCGGCATCCAGCTCGCGCACCATGTCAGCGGCAGCTCCCTTCTGGGGTCCGTAGACAGCACTCGCTCCCTGAGGGCCGGTCAGCGGATTGGTCACGTCGCACGCCACCTTCACGTTCACCGAATGCCAGCGGGGATCGAAGCCGGAAGGGTCGATTCGCTCCAGGCTGGCCAGGGCCGCGCCTCCGTGCGGCAGTTCGAGGCCGGCCGCATCCAGCAGCCTGTAGCCAAGCGCCTGGGCCATGCCGGCGCCGCCATCGTTGGTCGCGGACCCACCGATACCCGCGATGACCTGGTTGGCGCCCGAGTCCCGAACCGCCAGCAGCAGCTGACCAAACCCATAGGTCGAAGCCTTGAGCGGGTCGCGACGCTCGTTTGCGATCAGCGTCAACCCGCTCGCGGACGCGAGCTCGACCACTCCCGTCCGGCCTTCGTCGATCAGTCCATACGTGGCCTGCAGCGGATCGCCAAGCGGTCCCTCCACCTCCGCGGTGCGGTAGACGCCGCGATGGGCGCTGACCAGAGCTTCGACGGTGCCCTCACCGCCATCCGCCATCGGAACCTCGACGACCTGTGCCTCGGGGAAAACCTCGCGCACGCCGTCCGCGATGACGCCAGCAGCTTGTGAGGCCGACAGCGAGCCTTTGAAAGCGTTGGGGGCGACGACGACTTTCACTTTGGCAATCATGCCTAGGTCGCCGTCAGGCCGGATTTATTCCGGCCGTATTCCAAACCAGCACCTTCCAAACGCCTCCCAACCGTGATGTGGTAGGGAGGGGGTTCCGCTGGGCAGGACATCTGTCCTCACCCGCGCTCTTGGGCAATCATGCCTAGGTCGCCGTCAGGCCGGATTTATTCCGGCCGTCTCCCAAACCTGCACCTTCCAAGCGCCTCCCAACCGTCATGTGGGAGAGGAGGGGGTACCGCGGGGGAGGACATCTGTCCTCACCCGCGTCCTAATAAACGGGGATCGTCCAGTCCTTGTACTTTTGCGACTCGCCGCGCACGGCCCCGAAGTAGATGCTCTGCAGCTCCTGCGTGAACTCGCCGACCTTGCCGTTCCCGACCTGGCGACGATCGACCTCGACCACCGGCGCGATCTGCGCCCCGGTGCCGCATAGCAGCAGCTCGTCGCAGGTGTACAGCTCAGTGCGGTCGATGCTGCGCTCGACAACGGGCAGGCTCAGCTCTTCTTTGATGAGGCGCATGACCAGAGTTCGCGTGACGCCTTCGAGGATGTCGTCGGTGACTGGAGGGGTGAAGAACGTGCCGTCTTTGAACATGAACAGGTTCTCCGCGGATCCCTCCGACACGTGGCCATCGACCGTGAGCACGATCGCCTCGTCAAACCCGGCTTCAACAGCCTCCGATTTCGCAAGCGCGGACTGCGCATAGGAACCTGTCACCTTGGCTCGCGCCGGCAGTGACTGGTCCGGGACCCTCCGCCACGTGCTGACCATGCAGCGGATGCCCGAGTCGATCTCGACGTAGTTGCCGAATGGTATGGCGTAGATGAAGAAGCTGTGCGCGAGGTTGTGCAATCGAACCCCAATCTCTTCGCTCGACGTGTAGAGCAGAGGCCGCACATAGACGTCGGACTTGAACTGGTTGCGGCGGAGCACCTCGAGCGTGAAGTTGACCAGCTCCTCGGTGGAGTGCGGCAGGCTCATGCGCATGACATTGGCCGAGCGACGCATCCGCTCGTAGTGCTGCGCCGGCTCGAGCAGGTAGAGCTGCTCCCGCTTCGGGTTCCAGTACGCGCGAAGCCCTTCGAAGACCCCGGTGCCGTAGTGAAGCGCGTGCGTCATCAAGCCGAGCCTGACGTCGTGGTATCGAACGTACTCCCCCTCGTGGAAGACCCACGTGTTGGGATGAGGCGCGGGTTTCTTGGCGGCGGCCTTCGATTTCGTCTCGACGCTCATCGAAATAAGTGTAGGCGCGAACTGGCGTCTGCCTGCACGGCGCACCCGGCTTCTGTTATGAATCCGGACTGTGAGCCTGTACGGGATCATCGCGGACCTGCGCCGAGAACATACGACCCCCGCCGCCACCCAGACGCTGGACACGGTTGTGGCCGAGCTCGGCCGGACTCGTGACAACCTCCAGGACGCGGTGGCTGCCCTGGGCGCCAAGCCGCTTCCGCCGGGCGGCAAGCCGCTGCTGGACGAGCTGATCGAACGGGCGCGCCAGGGGGGCGTGTACGACCTCGACTTCGGCCCAGACCCGTACGACAAGCCAACGGTGGAGCCCCTTGACGAGGGTACGTTTGGAATCGGAGCGCTGCTCGCGCTCACGTCCGTGGCCGGTATCGCCCTGGCGGTGACTGCGGTCGTGATCGCCGTGAACGCCATCCTCAACTCTGGCAGTGGCTGAGTTCTCCTTCGACGTCGTCTCGGAGTTCGACGCGGCCGAGCTGACCAACGCCCTCGACCAGGCCCGCCGCGAAGTCGGCACGCGCTACGACTTCAAAGACACGCAAACCGCTTACGACCATCGCGGCGACGTGATCCAGATCGAGTCCGCGAGTGAAGAAAGGGCCAAGGCGGCGCTGCAGGTTTTGCGCGAAAAGGCGGCAAGGAGGCAGCTTTCGCCCAAGCTCTTCAAGGCGGGCGACCCGAAGACCATCGGCAAGGGTCGAGGCCAGATCGAGGTGAGCCTCAACGCCGGCATCACCGAGGAGATCGCCCGAGACCTGCGCAAACGGATTCAGAACGTCACTCCCAAGGTGCAGGTGCGCATCCAGGGCGAGCAGCTTCGCGTCGTTGGCAAAGACAAAGACACGCTCCAGCTCGTGATCAAGGCGCTGCGCGAAGCAGACGACATCCCGGTTCCCCTGCAGTTCACCAACTACAGGTAAGAACTGCCGGCAGACCATTGAGCTCCGTGGTGGTCATCCCCGCGATGGACATTCTTGGCGGACGGTGTGTTCGCCTGGTTCAGGGCGACTACCAGCACCCGACCGTTTACTCGGAGAATCCCCTCGAGGTGGTGGCCGACTTTGAGCAGGCCGGCGCTGAGCGCCTGCACGTAGTCGACCTTGACGCCGCGCGGGGCACGGCTCCCAACCAGAAGGTGATCGAGTCGATCCTGGAGCGGCGCGCCCTCAAGGTCCAGGTGGCCGGTGGAATTCGGACCGCCGAGGCGGTAAACGCGTGGCTGGGCGCCGGGGCTTACGCGGTAGTGATGGGCACGGCCGCGGTGCGCGACCCCCTGCTCCTCCAGCGATGCGCGCGCCTACACCCTGGGCAGGTGTTCACAGCCCTCGACGTGCGCGACGAAAAGGCGGCCGTCAGTGGTTGGACCGAGACCGAACCGGTGATGATCGGATCCCTCCTCGCGCGGTGGGACAAATTACCTCTTGCCGGCGTGATCCTGACCTGCATCGACAGGGACGGCACCCTCTCGGGACCGGATCTCGTCACGCTGGCCAGGGTCCGCTCCATGACCGGACTGCCAGTGCAATACTCGGGTGGAATTTCTTCCCTGGACGACGTCGAGCACGTGGCCGACGCTGGGGCTCAGGCGGTCATCCTCGGCAAGGCTCTTTACGAGGGACGTATCACGCTCGATCAGGCGCTGGGCAAATGAGGCGGCTTTGCATCGCACTGGTGGTTGCGCTCGTCGTGTTGGCCTGCGGCGGACGGGCAACGCCGGACGACCAGGCGCTCCACCAGGATGTCGTCAACGACACCAACGGCGCGGAGGTGACATTCGACGCGACCGTGCTGACCGACCCAACGGAGTCCGGTGGGCATGAACGATTCCAGGTCAAAACCACAACCGGCGACGTTCTCGAGATTGACCACAACACCAGTCTCGCGACCAATGTGCCCGCCCATGTGGGGGACCAGCTCGTGATTCATGGCCAGCTCTACATCGACCCCGGGCCGCATATCGGCGTGCACTGCACGCACGCTCAGACGTCAAGCGGATGTCCGGTCCCGGGCTGGATCATGCTCGGGCAGAACTACTACGAGTGACGTATGAGAAGGGACCCAGGTGGTCCCTTCTCATTGCTCATCCTCCGAAAAGGATTGGATTACCTAATTAGGTCCTCCCGATCACGCTTGGAGACATTCAGGGATGCGGGTTAGACGGCCTGGCAAAGCCAGGCCTACCCGCCACTCAGAGCAAGCCTTAGCTCGGGCCCTTCGTAGGTTTTCGCGCCACCATCCAGCTTGATGCCTGCGCCACGGGGCGCACCACGATCTCGTCGATGTCCACGTGTGGAGGGCGCGTGACGGCGAACACGACGCAGTCCGCGACGTCTTCGGCCGACAGGGGTTTCAAGCCCTCGTACACCGCCTTGGCCGCCTTGCGGTCGCCATGGAACCGCACGACGCTGAACTCGGTCTCGACCAGGCCCGGGGCGACCTCGGTCACGCGGATCTGTTCTCCGTTCAACTCCAGTCGCAGCGTGCGTGTGATCGCCCGCACCGCGTGCTTCGCCGCCGTGTAACCCGCGCCACCTTTATAGGTCTCAAAGCCGGCGATTGATCCGATGTTCACGACGTGCCCATGTTTGGCCTTGCGCAGCAGCGGGAGACAGGCTCGGGTCATCCACATCAGGCCGAGGACGTTGACCTTCCACATCCCGATCCAGTCCTCGTCCACCGCCTTGTCGATGGTCGTGAGGCCAAGCGCACCCCCCGCGTTGTTCACAAGCACGTCTATACGCCCGAATCTCTTTTTAACCTCGCGCACGAATGCGGTGATGCTCTGCTGGTCGGTGACGTCGAGCGCGATCGCGACCCCTTCCTCGCCGGCCACGCGCTTCAGGCGATCCAACCGCCGGGCGCCGACGACGATCTGGAAGCCGCGCCGCCCCAGGGCCACCGCGGTGGCGGCACCTATGCCGGACGAGGCCCCCGTGATGACTGCGACCGGTTTGGTCGTGTTCGCGCTCCTACCTCCGTATACCCGACGAACCCTGAGACTTCGCTGTGAGTTCGCGAGGACCATTGATTTCGATGGCGACACCGATGCCATCAAAGCGTACCCTAGGGAAAATGCTGCTGGAGGCCGTGGTGGGGTTCGTCGTCTGCCTCCTCGTGCTGGCCGGCGTCATGGTCATGATGGGCCCGAGCCTCGCCGGAACGATCCGGCGCCTGCGCTCAATGCACCGCCCCGCCAGCGTCCCGTCCGTGTTTCAGAGCCGGCAGCGCGAGGGAGCGCCGCCAGGTTTGAACACGAAGACCCAGCGTGCGCTCGTAGCGGCGGCCCGCCTGTCCAGCTGGTTGCGCGCACACGGTCAAGACGATCTGTCGCGCGAGCTTCGGGGTGCCGCGGCCCGGATGACGAGCAACGAGCCGGCCGGGCTTTACGCGCTTCAGACCGTGCTCCGGAAATTGCGCGCCCTCAACATCGAGGACAGCTCGCAAGAGCGCTTGAAGGCGCTTTCGAACGAGTTGCGGACCGCCGTCCAGGACCGTTTCGAGCAGCTCGAGCTTCTACCCTTCCGGCGCTCCTAGGAAGCCTGGGCGGAAACCTCGGCGAGAGATTCGGCGATCCAGGAGGCGCAGATGCTAGGCGCGGCTGAGCATCGCAGCGCGCGCATCCGTTGATGCGTAAGCGAGAAGCGGAGGCCGCAACAACGTAGATGGGCCACATGGGCGCCGAAGATCCGTCGAGGGCTTCCGGCCGGGCTTCCCAGGGTAGATCAATCCACCGGCAACGCATCCAGTCCGGCTCTCCTTTCGAAAAGACGATTGGGTTTAGTCGCGCTGTGCGTGTGGGCACTCGAGTCGTAGTTTCCGGAACGGCGCCGATCTGGCCTGACGGAACGGTCGACCCGGATCCGTACATCCAGGCGAAGCGGTGCCTTGAGATCATCGAAACAGCGCTGCGCGAAGCGGGCGCATCCGCTGGCCAGGTCATACGGACACGAATGTATTTGACCGACAGCAGGTTCGCAGATGCCGTCGGAAAAGCACATGGTGAGGCGTTTGGCGAAGCCGGCCCGGCGTCAACGATGGTCGTGGTCAAGGGCCTGTTGGACGAACGCTGGAAGGTCGAGATCGAGGCGGAAGCCCAGCTCGACTAAGTCGTCGCTACTGCTTGACCTTTGGTCCCTTGCCCGACTCGACGTACTTCTTCAAGGCCTGCATGTTCTTTCGAATGCCCTCCGCGTACTGGCGCTCGAGCAGTCCGCCGGCGAAGCGCAGGAGTCCGCCAAGCTCGTAGTCCATCTCGTACACGACGTGGGTCGTGCCATCGTTCTTCTCGGCATAGCTGTACGACCACGTGCCCTTCAGCGGGCCGCCCGTAAATCTGCCAGCGCACCGCTTCGGTTTCGCAAACACGGTCTGCTCGACCTCGAGCGTCGCCTTGAGCCCGCCCGGAAGGTCGAGCAGGTAGCGGTACTGCGTGCCCTTGCCCGGAGGTCCGTCGCCGAGCTGTTCGACCTTGGCCACGTTCGACGACCACCGCGGCGCGTGCTCGGCGTCTTCCTGGACGACCGCCCACACGCGTGAAGCCGACGCCTTGATGTCGACCGCCTCGCGAACCTTGCCCACCCTGCGATGATCCCAAAAGTGAACTGTAACGGTCGGATCGGGGCCAGGCGCAAGGCCCGAAAGCCGGCGTCTGGGCCGGCGGATGGCCCTCACAGTGCCGCCACGGTTCACTAAGTGCCCGAAGTCGTAACCCATCGCATGCTCGGTGCGCTGCAGCACAGGAACTACAAGCTCTTCCTGACCGGTCAGATCATCTCCACGGTTGGGACTTGGATGCAGAGCGTGGCCATGCCGTGGCTGGCGCTCGAGCTAACCCACAGCGGACTGCTCGTAGGCCTCGTGCTTGCTGCCCAGTTCACGCCGGTCCTGGTCGGCGGGCCGTTTGGCGGGGTCGTCGCGGATCGCTATCGCAAACGAAACGTGCTGCTGGCCACGCAGTCGCTTTTCATGGCGCCTTCATTCGTGCTTTTCGCACTGAGCGCGACCGGGAACGCTCACTACTGGATGATCATCGTCGCGGCGTTCGCGACGGGCACCATCAACATGTTCGACGTCCCCGCGCGCCAGGCCTTCGTCATCGAGATGGTAGGCAGGCAGGATCTCATGAACGCGATCGCCCTCAACTCATCGGTGTTCAACGGGTCGGCTGTGATCGGCCCCGCAGTGGCGGGCCTGGTCATCGCCGCGGTCGGGGTGCCGATCTGCTTTCTCGCCAACTCGATCAGCTACCTGGCCGCCATCGCCGCGCTGCTTCTGATGCGAGACCTGCCCGCCGTCGCGCCCCAACGCCATGAGCTGCCGTTCGTCAAGCGGCTTGCGGAGGGTGCGTCATATGCGCGACACGAGCCGGTGGTCGGGATGCTGCTGATCGCCGTCGCGGTCTTCTCATTGTTCGCCATGAACCGGCTCACGCTCATCCCGCTGTTTGCCGACCAGGTGCTTCACGTCGGCGCTCATGGCTTCGGCTTCCTCCTGGCCTCGATGGGATCGGGCGCGCTCGTCGGGGCTCTGACGCTCGCATTCTTTCCAAATCTCGGGGCTGATCCTAGGCGCCAGCTGTGGATGGCCCTGATCTGGGTCGCCGCGCTGCTCGAATTCTCTATCTCGCGGGTCTTCGTGCTTTCGATGGCCGCGCTGTTCGTCGCGGGCTACTGCCAGATCTCGTTCGTCGCGACCGCCAACAACCGGATCCAGACCATCACCCCCGATCGCCTCCGCGGCCGCGTGATGGCGCTCTACGCGCAGGCTCTGATCGGGGTCGGTCCCGTGGGCGCCTTGCAGGCGGGGGCCCTCGCCCAGCGCTACGGCGCGCCTTGGGCGATGGCGATCGGCGCGGTCATCGCCGGGGCGGTCATGGTCGGTATCCGGTTCCTGCGTCCGGAAGTCTTCTCGTTTCCCGATCAGCCGGCATCGGGCGCGGCGGCCAGCGCCAAACCGGGTACGACGCACCGCAGCGCGCCGTAGCGATCGAAGAGGCCTTCGACGGGCATATCGATTCCCAGCCGCTCTCCGCGCTCTCAACCGCGCGGCGGATAACGCGGAAGGTCGGCCAGTGAGCTGAGACCCTTGGCTTCCAAGAACGTCGCGATGCCGTCATGCACCTCGGCGATGGCGCACGGGTTGACGAACGTGGCGGTGCCGACCTGGACCGCGGCGCAGCCGGCGACCAGGAACTCGAGCGCATCTTCCGACCTCGTGATCCCCCCGATGCCGATCACCGGGATCCTCACTGCACGCGCGGCCTGGTGGGCCAGGTGCACTGCGAGCGGGCGGATGGCCGGGCCGGAAAGACCTCCCGTCCGGAAGCTCAGGCGAGGTTTGTACGCATTGAGGTCGATCGACATGCCGACGAACGTGTTGATCGCGCACAGCGCGTCGGCGCCGGCCGCTTCGACCGCCCGCGCGATGACACCGATGTCGCTGACCATCGGCGTGAGCTTCACCCACACCGGAAGCCTGGTTCGCTTGCGCACGGATTCGGTTACGGCTGCAGCCGCTCGTGGGTCGTTGCCGAAGTAAAGGCCGCCCTGCTCGACGTTGGGGCACGAGATGTTGATCTCAAAGCCGGCGACTCCAGGCACACCGTCGAGCCGCGCAGCGAGCTCGCCATATTCGGCCGCCGACTCGCCGTTGATGTTGACGAAAACCGGGAAATCCCACTCCGCCCACTTCGGCGCGTAGTCGCGAATGAGCGCCTCGACTCCCGGCCCCTGCAGCCCGATGGCGTTGAGCATTCCGCTGGGGGTTTCGGCGATGCGCGGCGGAGGCGTACCCTCCCGCGGCCGCAGGAAGATGCCCTTCGAGACCATGCCGCCAAGCGCCCGCCGCTCGAGCAGCGAAACCTCGGTCCCATACCCGAAGGTGCCAGACGCAGCGAGCACCGGCCCGCGCAGCGTCAGCGCGCCGATTGCGACCGATAGGTCGCAAGTCATGCCGTCACCGCATAAGAGAGGTGGGGCGGCAAGGACACCCAGTCGATGTCGGCAGCCCGGTAGACGGGGCCCTCCTTGCAAGCGCGGTCATATCCACCGCGTTCGAGCGGGACTGCGCAGCCCAGGCACACGCCTGTACCGCAGCCCATGTAGGTCTCGATCGCGACCAGTGCGTCCGGCCACCGAACCGCCACTGCCGCGAGCATCCGGTTCGGCCCGCATGCCAGCACGAGATCCGCGTCGGGAGCCGCCGCCACTGCGGTGCCGGCGAATCCTCTCGAGCCATCGTCGGTCGCCCAGATGACCTGGTTCCCCTCGGATTCCGAGCACAGCTCGTCGCTGCTGCGGGCGCCGTGAACCCAAATCACGCGCATCCCCAGCGACGCCGCCTCCCTGGCCGCGAGCGGCATGGGCGCCACGCCCAGGCCTCCGCTGACGAGGACCGCGCTCTGCGGGCCGGCGAGCAGGCCAAAGCCGTGCCCAAGCGGGCCGAGGCAGCTGAGGCGGTCGCCGAGAGTCATCGAAAGCAGCTGGGCCGTCCCGACGCCGACCGCCTTCAAGACGATCTCGATGTGCTCGCCCTCAGCGCGATAGACGGAGAACGGACGCCGCAGCAAGGGACCAGAGGCCCAGCCCAGGTTGACGAACTGGCCCGCCCGCACCGACGCAGCGATCTCCGGCGCGTGCATCGCGATGACGAACGTGTCGCGCGCCACCTGGCGCCTGCCGGTGATGGCTGCGTCCACCAGGAACACTAGGAGTCGGTTTTCTCCACCACCGCGGCCCCACCGGCGCTTCCCCTCCGCCCGGCTTCACCGGTCACCTCGCCGGCGAGCGGGGCTTTGACGCCCTGCCTCCACTCGTCGATCGTGCGCACCTCCATCTCGCGTGGAGCCGCAACGGCGGACTCGAGCAACGCCGTGGCCGTGTCGAGCGAGGTCAGGCACGGGATGCGGCGCTCCACGGCCGCGCGCCGGATCTCGAAGCCGTCCTTGAACACCGGGCCGCCCACCTCGCCCGGCTCGGCGTAGATGTTCGACATCGTGTTGATGACGAGGTCGACCTGGCCTTGAGTGATGATGTCGACCACGGTCGGCCCTGGCTCGCCGATCTTCGCCACCACCCGGGGGGAGAAGCCCGCCTGCTGGAGCGCTCTCGCTGTACCGTCT
This sequence comes from Candidatus Dormiibacterota bacterium, assembly GCA_036513135.1. Classification (GTDB taxonomy): domain Bacteria; phylum Chloroflexota; class Dormibacteria; order Dormibacterales; family Dormibacteraceae; genus Palsa-870. The sequence continues at coordinate 52,639 of DATBZP010000067.1, forward strand.
GTCGCCACCAACGACCAGCCCATCTGGACCAGGCGGGAAACGATCGGAAAGAGCTCAGGCTTGTCAACGTCCGCGATGGTGAGGAGCGCTGAGCCTCCGCGCTCGATCTGCATGCCAGAGGCGGCAAAGGCTTTGCGCAGAGCCTCGTTCAACGTGCCGGCGATGCCGATCGCCTCGCCCGTGGACTTCATCTCGGGACCAAGGTACGAGTCGACCGCCGGCAGCTTGTTCATCGAGAAGACGGGTGCTTTGACGGCGACGAGATCTCGCGGAGGGACGAGTCCCGTCGACCAACCCATGTCCGCGAGCTTGGCGCCGAGCATCACGCGCGTGGCGAGTTTGACCATGGGCACCCCGGTGACCTTGGACAGGAAAGGAACCGTGCGCGACGAGCGCGGGTTGACCTCGAGGACGTAGACGCGCCCGCGGTGAACGACGTACTGCACGTTCACCATTCCGCGCAGGCGGAGGTGGCGTGCGATCCTCACCGTGTAGTCGATCACGTGGTCGAGCTCGGAAGCCTCCAGGCTCTGCGCGGGGTACACCGCATACGAATCACCCGAGTGAACGCCCGCTCGCTCGACGTGCTGCATGACGCCCGGTATTACGACCGTCTCGCCATCCGTGATCGCATCGACCTCGACCTCGATGCCCTGCAGGTATTTGTCAACCAGCACCGTGCCCTTCGGCATGGCGCCGATCGCCCAGAACATGTAGCGCCGCAGCTCCTCGCGATTGCGGACGATCTCCATCGCCCGGCCGCCGAGCACGTAGGAGGGCCTGACGAGCACCGGGTAGCCGGCGCGCTCGGCGATCGCGTCCGCCTCTTCAACCGTCGTGGTGGTGCCGCCAACGGGTTGCGGGATGCCGATGGCGTCGAGAGCCTTGGCGAAGGCCCGCCGGTCTTCGGCGAGGTCGATCGCCTCGACGCTCGAGCCCATGATCGCGACCCCGCGCTCGTTGAGGGGCTCGGCCAGGTTGATCGCGGTCTGGCCGCCGAACTGCACGAGCGCGCCATCCACCTGCTCCGCTTCGGCTACGTGCAGCGCGCCGTCGAGGTCGAGGGGGTCGAAGTACAGGCGGTCCGAGGTGTCGAAGTCCGTCGACACCGTCTCCGGGTTCGAGTTGACCAGCACCGCGCGGACGCCCGATTCCCGCAGCGACCACGCCGCGTGGACCGAACAGTAGTCGAACTCGATGCCCTGACCGATGCGGATGGGGCCCGACCCGATGACCAGTGCGCTGCGGGCGTCGACGACAGTGCTCTCGGTCTCATCCTCCCAGCAGGAGTAGTAGTAGGGCGTGGCGGCCTCAAACTCTGCCGCGCAGGTGTCGACCAGCTTGTAAGTCGGCGTGGCTCTCTTCACGTTCTCGCCGCGCAATGCGCCAATCATCGCGTCGGAAAAGCCGGCGCGCCGCAGCTCGAGCACGCCACCCTCCACCTCGAGCCGAACGATGTTGGCCATCCGATCTATGAACCACCGATCGATTCCGCTGCGCTCCGCCAGGGAGTGCGGATCGGCCCCATTCCTCAATGCGTTCAGCAGCGCGAAGAGCCTGCGGTCATTGGGCTGGTCGATCATCTCCGGGCTGAGCTCCCAGGCCGCGGGCGGCTTCTGCTCGAGCGAGCGCATCGCCTTGGTGAGCGCCGCCTCGAATGTCCGCTCGATGGCCATGACCTCACCCGTGGACGCCATCTGCGTGCCGAGGCGCCGATCGCCGGCGGGGAATTTGTCAAAAGGCCAGCGAGGGATCTTGACCACGCAGTAGTCCAGCGCGGGCTCGAAGGCTGCGAACGTCCGGCCGGTGACCTCGTTGCGGATCTCGTCGAGACGCCTCCCCACTGCGACCTTCGCCGCCACTCGCGCGATCGGATATCCCGTCGCCTTGGACGCGAGCGCGGACGACCGGCTGACCCGCGGATTGACCTCGATCACGTAGTAGGTCGAGCTCTTCGGATCCAACGCGAACTGCACGTTGCACCCCCCCTCGATGCCAAGGGCGCGGATGATTCGGATCGCCGACGAACGCAGCATCTGGTGATCGCGGTCGGAGAGAGTCTGGGCGGGGGCCACGACGATGGAGTCACCGGTGTGCACGCCCATCGGGTCGAGGTTCTCCATGTTGCAGATCGTGATGCACGTGTCGGCGGCGTCTCGCATCACCTCGTACTCGATCTCCTTCCATCCCCACAGCGAGCGCTCGATGAGGACCTGGCGGATCGGTGAAGCGTTCAGGCCGCCGGTCGCGACTCGCTCCAGGTCCGCCTCGTTGGTGACAAAACCTCCGCCTGTTCCACCGAGCGTGTACGCGGGCCGGATGACCAGCGGCAGGCCGACGTCCGAGGCGAATGCGCGGACCTCCTCCAGCGACTCACACACTCGAGAGACCGGCACCGGCTCATCGATCTCCTGGAGCATCTCTTTGAAGGCCTGGCGGTCCTCCGCTTTGCGAATCGTTTCAATGCCGGCTCCGAGCAGGCGGACCTGGTAGCGGTCGAGGACGCCCGCGGCGGCCAGCTCGGTCGCGAGGTTCAGGCCCGTCTGGCCCCCAAGGGTCGGCAGGAGAGCGTCCGGACGCTCGCGTGCGATCACCCTCTCGACCGCATCGACCGTCAACGGCTCGAGGTAAACGCGGTCCGCGATCTCCTCGTCGGTCATGATCGTCGCGGGGTTGGAGTTCACGAGCACTGTCGTGATGCCTTCTTCGCGCAGTGCCTTGCATGCCTGCGTTCCTGCGTAGTCGAACTCGGCGGCCTGGCCGATCACGATCGGCCCCGACCCCAGGATCAGGACTTTCCGTGGCTTCGCGGCCTGGGTCGCCCCTCCCATCGCCCTGAGTACCGGCCGCCGTTCCCGGACCATCTCGACGAATCGGTCGTAAAGGTGTTGGTTGTCTTGCGGTCCCGGACATCCCTCGGGGTGGTACTGGACGCTGAAGACCGGCAGGCTGCGATGGCCCAACCCTTCCACTGATCCGTCGTTCAGGTTGCGATGCGAGACGAAGAAGTCGCCGGGCGGGATTGAAGCGGCATCCACCTGGAACTCGTGGTTCTGGCTCGTGATGTGCACCCGTCCCGTCTCGAGGTCCTTGACCGGATGGTTGGCGCCATGGTGCCCGAATGGGAGGCGAGACGTGCTCGCGCCGGCAGCTCGACCCAGGATCTGATGGCCGAGGCAGATGCCGAAGATGGGGATGCGGCCGAGTGCCCTGCGCGCCAGCTCCACGGGCCCGTCAAGCACTGCGGGGTCGCCTGGCCCGTTCGTGAGGACCAGGCCGTCGGCGCCCGTGGCTTCGACCTCCGCCCAGGTCGCGGTGTGTGGAAGCACGACGACGCGACAGCCGCGTTCGCGAAGCGAGCGAAGGATGTTGGTCTTGACTCCGTAGTCCACGACCGCGATCGAGAGGCCCGTGCCGTCGGCGTGTTGACCCGGCCGCAGCTCCGGCGGGAGCCCCTCCACCCATTCCTCCCTCGAGGTGCGCGATGTCTCAGCCACGAGGTCCTGCTCAGCTAGCGGCGCGACTCGGCGCGCGGCTTCGGCCAGCTCGGCTAGGCGCGCCTGGCCTGGCGCTTTTGACTCGTGCGACAGCACGGCACGCAGCGCTCCATGCGTGCGCAGGTGGCGCGTCAGCGCTCGCGTGTCGATCTCGGTGATCGCAGGCACCTTCCATCGCCTCAGGTATTCGTCCAGCGAAGCCTGGCTCGAGTGGTGGCTCGGGACCGGGCAGGCCCAGCGCACGATGAGCGCTCGCGCCCACGGCCGAGACGACTCCGCGTCTGCGTCGCGAACTCCGTAGTTGCCCTGCAGGGGGTAGGTCATGCAGACCATCTGCCCCGCATACGAAGGGTCGGTGAGGACCTCCTGGTAACCGGTCATCGCGGTGTTGAAGACGACCTCTCCTTGACCGAAGACCTCAGCACCCAATGCGACCCCGACGAACGCACGGCCATCCTCGAGCACGAGCGCGGCGTACCGCTTCCGTTTGAGGGCGCCCTCTACCCCTTTTCCTTGAGTCCGCGCGGCTCTAGCCGGCAACGATCACCGCCTGGTCGATTCCGTCGTCTTCGGAGACCAGGACCTCGATCCGCTCCGCATCAGAGGTGGGGACGTTCTTGCCGACGTAGTCCGGCCGGATCGGCAGCTCGCGGTGCCCACGGTCGATGAGCACGGCCAGCTGGATCGCTTGCGGACGTCCGAAATCCATCAGCGCATCCATCGCCGCTCGCGCGGTCCTGCCGTGGTGGATCACGTCGTCGACGAGAACGACGATCTTGCCGCCTATGTCAGGAACGTGAGAGGTCGCGCGGTGAGCAGGCTCGCGCAAATGGCGGTCATCGCGATGCTGGCTGATGTCGAGCGAACCGACTGCGACAGGCGCGCCCTCCAGCTCCATCAGCTTGGCCGCGAGGCGGACCGCAAGGTGGTCGCCCTTGGCGAGGATGCCGACGAGGACCACGTCCTCCGTGCCGCGATTCCTTTCAACGATCTCATGGGCGATGCGAGAGAGCGAGCGGCGAATCTGGTCGGCGTCCATCACCGTCGCTTTGAGCCGGCCCTGGGTGACGCTCATGTCATAAAACAGCCGCGGCGGTCATGCCAACAGCCGGTCGAGGAGAGCCATCCGGACGTGCAGCCCGTTGCGCGCTTGCCGGAAATAAGCGGCTCGGCCGTCTGCGTCGACCTCCGGTGCGATCTCGTCGACGCGTGGCAGCGGGTGCATCACGATGGCGTACTTGCGCATCAGATCGAGCGAGCCCTTGTCGATCCGATAAACGCCTTTTACCGCGTCGTACTCGGCAGGGTCCGAGAACCGTTCCTTTTGGATGCGTGTCATGTAGACGACGTCGACCTCAGGCAGCACCGCGGCCAGGTCCTCGGTCTCAACCCACTGCACATGCTGCTCGTCGAGATGGGCTTTCAAGTCGTCCCGCATCGCGACGAGCGGAGGCGCGACGAACCAGATCTTGATTTCCTTGAACTTGCTCAGCAGGTACGCGAGAGAACGCACCGTTCGGCCGTTCGCCAGGTCGCCGACCATCGCCACCTTGATGCCGTCGATCCGGTTGAGCTCGTCCTTGATCGTGTAGAGGTCGAGCAGCGCCTGGGTCGGGTGCTGTCCCGGGCCGTCCCCGGCGTTGATGATCGGCACCGAGCTGACCGCCGCCGCCCTTTTCGCCGCACCCTCCGCGCTGTGTCGCACCACGATCACGTCGGCGTAGCCACTCACGATGCGGATCGTGTCTTCGAGGGTCTCACCCTTGGCCGCGGACGAGAACTCGCGGGCGTTGTCAGTGCCCATCGTCTGCCCGCCGAGCCGCATCATCGCGGCCTCGAATGAGAGGCGCGTTCGGGTCGAGGGCTCGTAGAAGAGTGCGGCCATGATCTGGCCGTTGAGGCGTCCCGCGAAGCGATGGGGCTCGCGCTTGATTTCGTCAGAGCGGGCGAAGAGGTCTTCGAGCAGCGACCGGGAGAACTGCTGGCTCTCGATCACGTGACTCAGGCGGCTGCCGATGGCCATCAAAAAACCTCCTTCCTGGTCTCTCTGGACCAGACTTAAAGGGAGCCGACGCTCGCGAAAGTTTACCTTAGTCAGTACATGAACAAAAGACCCGGCCACATCAAGGTCACCACGGAGCCTGGCTACTGCTCTTTCTGCGATCGGACGCGCAACCTGCGTCGCGAAGAGCATCAGCTGGGGACCTTCGTCCGCACGGTCGTGACGTGCGAAAGCTGTCATCGGACGCTGTCCAGCACCATGGGCGTGGCGAGCGCCGAGGGACCTGTGAGCGAAAGGGCGCCAGACGTCGGAACTCCGGCCGCGGCAAAGGCGGCGCCTGCATCCAGGGCTCAGCCGGCCAAGCGCACCGTCGCCACGGCAGCCGAGGCGGCCTCGCCCAAGCCGAAAGCCACGAAGGCCCGAACCGCCAGGACCAAGTGAGCCCGGCGGCGGTCAAAATCGAGCGCCTGGAGAAGACGCTCGGCAAGAACAAGGTCCTTCGCGGCATCTCGTTGGAAGCCAATTCGGGCGAGATCTTCGGCCTGCTGGGCCCGAATGGCGCGGGCAAGACGACCACGCTCAGGATCATCAGCACTCTGCTTGCGCCCGACGCGGGTTCGGTGGAGGTCCTCGGCTTCGACACCCGGGCGGCGCCCGAAGAGGTGCGCCGAAGGGTCGGAGTCGTCACCGCCGACATCGGTGTCTACCCTCGGCTTTCGGCGCGCGAGAACATCAGGTACTTCGCCGAGCTCAGCGGCGTGCTCGACGGGGAGCTGGAACGCAGGGTCGACGCCGTGCTGACTCGATTGGACATGGCTTCATTTGCGAATCAGCGCGCGGAGAGCCTTTCCTCCGGGCAGAAACAGAAGGTCGCGATCGCCCGTGCCATCGTGCACGACCCAGAGGTGCTGATGTTCGACGAGCCGACGTCCAACCTTGACGTGCTGGCCTCCAGAGAAATCCGCGGCTTCATGGTCGAGTCGCGCGGGCGCGGCAAGTGCGTCATCTTCTCGACTCACGTTCTGCATGACGCGGAGCGACTTTGCGACCGGATCACCATTCTTCATGAAGGCAGCGTCGTCGCGACCGGTCTCACCGCCGACGTCAGGGGGACGCATCGAGACCTGGAAGACGCCTTCCTCGAGCTCGTTGACAAATAGTGAAAGCGCTCGGCATCGTCTTCAGGAAAGAGCTGCGCGAGATCGTGCGCGACCGGCGCACATTGATGGCGATCGGGCTTGCCGCCCTGGCCACGCCTCTCGTGTTGATAGTCATCTCGCAAGTGTCGACCAAGACCGCGACGCAGACGTACACGATCGGGTACAGCGGCCAGATCCCGACCGGGCTTGACATCCTGCTGAGCGCGACGGGCCTCAAGCTCGAGGTGGTCGCCGACCCGGCGGCCGCGGCCAAGCAGCAGGTGGACCTCGGGGTGGCCTTCCTGCCCGCGGAGATCGACGAGTACTACGACCCGACGCGACAGAGCGCTCAGATCGCCGACACGCGCCTGCAGACGGTGCTCGGCCAGTACAACGCCGCCAAGGCCGCCTCGGCATTGCAGCAGAAAGGAATCGACCCCGGGCTGTTGAACCCCTTGCCGCAGAAGATCTATCCGCTCAGTTCGCCGGCGAAGGCCGCTGGCAACGCCTTCCTGAGCTTCTTTCTGCCGTACATCCTGATCACGATGGTGCTCACGGGCGGGCTCTCGGCGGCGCTCGACAGCTCAGCCGGCGAACGGGAGAGGAAGACTCTGGAGAGCCTGCTGCTGACGCCGGCACCCCGGAGCCGGATCCTGCTGGGCAAGATCCTGGCCATCAGCCTCATCAGCCTGGTCGCGGCGGTTGCCGCCATCGGCTCCATGCTGCTGGCCCTGACCCAGATTCCGTTGCTCGGCTCGCACGTGAGCCTGAGTCCGCTGGCGGCAGTCGTCATGGTGTGGCTGGCGATCCTCCTGGCGGGCTCGTTCAGCTCGCTCACCCTTGCCCTGGGGACGCTGGCGAAGAACTTCCGGCAGGGCCAGGCCTACGCCACCCCGCTGTACTTCATCACGATCTTCCCGGCCTCGATCATCCTGTTCATCCCGGACTTCAACCCCAACCTGGCGTACTACCTGATCCCGATCCTCAACGCGGTGCTGGTTCTGCGAGACGCAATCGTTCACGACTCGGTCGCGTGGCCGGCGCTTGCCGTCACAACGGCAAGCCTCATCGCCACCGGGCTGATCTGCTGGTTCACGGCTCTTCGACTCTTCACCCGCGAGGCACTGCTGGTCAGGTCCTGATCAGATTCACTCCCGGCGGTGGCAAACTGAAGCCATACGCCAATGGCGCGGCACATCACGCGAGAGCGCGACCTCCGAAGCCTGGACCGAAGGAGCATGTACGCGATCTTTGCGCCGCTCGACCCGAACGAGCGCCTGCCGAGAGAGCTGATCCTGGAGGGAAGGCGGCACACAACCCTCGGCCGCCTTGAGTTGGCCGGAGCGCTCTGGCTGCCGGCGGTGTTCTTGATCCTGGCTTTGGTCGGCTGGGCATCCAAATAGCTGCGCCCCGAACCGGACCATAATTTCCAGCCATGGATGCAGTGATCGTTGCTTTGGGCCGTTCTCCTATCGGTCGCGCGCGCAAGGGATCCCTCGTCGACGTCCGACCCGACGACCTCGCCGCCCACGTGGTGACCAAGGTGCTCGAGAAGGTTCCTGAGCTCGATCGCGCCGAAATCGAGGACCTCATCTGCGGGTGTGGCCTGCCCGGCGGGGAGCAGGGCCACAACATCGGCCGCGTGATCTCGATTCTGGCCCGACTCGATGTCCCAGGCGTCACGGTGAATCGCTACTGCTCGTCATCTCTCATGACCACGCGAATTGCCACACATGCGATCGAGGCAGGTGAGGGGGACGTGTTCCTCTCGGTCGGGGTCGAATGCGTGTCGCGCTACGCAAGCGGTTACCCCGACGCGCCGGACACGTACAACCCGAGGCTCGCACCAGGCAACACCGACGAGTATCCGGAGGTGTATATCGCGATGGGACAGACGGCCGAGAACGTGGCCCGGCGCGAGAAGATCAGCCGCGAAGAGCAGGACCGCTACGCGGTGAAGAGCCAGAACGCGGCTGTCAAAGCACGCGACAACGGCTTCTTCGACCGCGAGATCATCCCCGTACCGCTGCCCAACGGCGAGATGTTCACGAAAGACGACGGCCCGCGGCCGGGCACGACGGTCGAGGTTCTCGCGGCGCTCAAGCCGGTCTTCCGCGAGGACGGCACGGTCACGGCCGGGAACGCCTGCCCGCTCAATGACGGCGCCGCAGCCGTAGTCGTGATGTCCGAACGCAAAGCGAAGGAGCTTGGCCTCAAGCCGATTGCGCGGGTGGTTTCGACCGGGCTCTCGGCACTCGAACCCGAATTTATGGGCCTTGGTCCGATCGATGCGTCGAGGCAGGCGCTGAAGCGTGCCAAGATGACGATCGACGATATCGACATCCTCGAGATCAACGAGGCCTTCGCCGCTCAGGTGATCCCGTCAGCTCGTGGGATCGGGGTCGACCCGTTCAGTGACAAGCTCAATCCGCACGGCGGGGCGATCGCGTTGGGCCACCCGTTCGGGATGACCGGGGCCCGCATCCTGTGCACCCTGCTCAACGGGCTTCGCGAGAAGAACATGACGTACGGGCTGGAGACGATGTGCGTAGGCGGCGGCCAAGGAATGGCGATGATCGTGGAACGGCTCAACTAGACATCACGACCAAAGGCGCGGCCCCAAACACCGGGGGACTCTCCACCGAGCGGCTGAGCCACCTGGACGATCTCCTCGCCGGATACGTCGCGCGGGGTGAGGTGCCCGGTCTGGTGGCATTCGTCAGCCGGAGGGGCACGATGCATGTGAAAGTCGCGGGCAGCCTGTCGATCAGCGGCCCCCCGGTGCGGCGCGACACGATCTTCCGTATCTCCTCGATGACCAAGCCGGTCACCGCCGCGGCCACGATGATCCTGGTCGAGGAGGGCAAGCTGCGCCTGGATGAGCCGGTCGACCGGCTGCTGCCCGAGCTGGCCAACCGCCAGGTCCTGAAACGGGTCGATGGTCCGGTCGAGGACACGGAGCCGGCGCACCGCCCGATCACGGTGCGCGACCTGCTCACCTTCCGGATGGGCTTTGGTTACCTCTTCGCGATGCGGGAATACCCGATCCACCGCGCCGCGGCCGAGGCGGGCCTCGGGCCGGGGGCGCCGCGACCGTCGGCCGACCCTGGCTCCGACGCATTCATGCAGCGCCTGGGCACACTGCCGCTGATTTATCAGCCGGGCACCAGCTGGCTCTACAACACGGGGGCCGAGGTGCTGAGCGTGCTGGTCGCGCGCGCGTCAGGTCAGGCGTTCGACGTGTTCCTGCAGGAGCGCATGTTCGAGCCGCTGGGCATGAAGGACACCGGTTTCAGCGTCCCGGTCGCGAAACTCGGCCGGTTCGCGACGAGCTACATGGTCGATCCGCAGACGCACGAGCTCGTCGTCTACGACCCGGCCGAAGGCGGCGACTGGGCCCTCCCGCCGGTGTTTCCCAACGGCGCCGGCGGTCTCGTATCCACCGCCGACGACTACCTGGCGTTCGCGAAGATGCTGATGGACGGCGGACGCCACGGAAAGCAGCGCATCCTGTCGCGGCCGGCGGTCGAGCTCATGACCACGGACCAGCTGACACCCGAGCAGAAAGCGAGGTCTGGGTTCGGTCCGGACTCCTTCGCCGACCACGGGTGGGGCTTCTGCTTGCAGATTGCGACGCGTCGCACCCAGGTGGCATCGGTAGGGAGCTACGGGTGGAGCGGCGGAATGGGCACTTTGTGGCAGTCCGACCCGCGCGAAGAGATGATCACGATCCTCATGACCCAGAGGGGCTGGGAATCGTCGACGCCAGGCGGAGTGTTCGTCGACTTCTACGCGCTGGCCTACGCGGCGATCGACGACTGAGGCGCTACGCGGCGGGTTTCTTAGTGTAGAACTTGCACGGCGGCGATTCCGCCGTGGTGTGGAAGTTCCAGTGCCGGCACCATGCCGTGCCGTCGAACATCCGGCAGGTGCCGCACGTGACGCGAGCGTTCTCCACGCGCGCCTTCTTCATGTGGTGCTCCGGCCGCTCGCCGGCGAAGCCGTCGTTCGGTGGACGTGTCACAGCGGCAGCCTCAGGCCGAATTTACTTCGGCCGTCACGTATGCGCGTTCCAAACGCCACCCAGCGCGGCCGATGCCACACGAATCTAGTGCTTGAAGTGGCGCTGGCCGGTCACCACCATCGCGATCCCGGCAGCGTCCGCCGCTGCGATGACGTCAGCGTCCTTCAGAGAGCCTCCCGGCTGGATGACCGCCGTCACGCCTGCCCGGATTCCTTCCTCGAGGCCGTCTGGAAACGGGAAGAACGCGTCGGACGCCATCACCGACCCGTGCGTTGTCTCACCCGCCCGTCGGACCGCGATCTGGACCGCTTCGACGCGCGACATCTGCCCGGCCCCCACGCCCACGGCGGCGCCGTCCTTGAAGAGAACGATGGCGTTGGACTTGACATGCTTGACGGCGGTCCAGGCAAATCCAAGCTGCTCCCACTCGGCCTCGGTTGGAGCGCGCCGGGTCACGACCGCAGCAGTCGTACGATCGAATCCCGTCCGGTCCCATTCCTGCACCAGGAACCCGCCAGGAACAGATCTCACGTCGAAGTCGAAAAGTCCAGTGCGCGGCGGCTCGGCCGCGAGCACGATCATTCCCTTGCGACGCGCGAGCACATCTTTGGCCTCGTCGAGCACCTCCGGCGCGATGACCACGTGGGTGACGATCTGCACGATCTGCTCAGCGGTCGAGCGGTCGAGCGGTCGGTTGACCGACACGATGCCGCCGAACGCAGAGACCGTGTCGCACTGATACGCAAGCCGGTATGCCGTGGCGATGTCGTGCGCGACCGCGAGGCCGCACGGGTTCATGTGCTTGATGATCGCGGCCGCCGGTCGTTCGAAATCACGCACGAGCTGGTAAGCAGCCGACGCGTCCTGGATGTTGTTGAAGCCGAGCTCCTTGCCCTGGATCTGCACGGCTCCGCCCAGGCCGCCAGGGTTGGGTCCGAACCGATAGAAGGCCGCCTTCTGGTGCTCGTTCTCGCCGTATTTCAGCGGCTGAGTGAGGAGGCCTGCGAACGAGATCTCGTGGGGAAAACCGTCGGGCTCAAGTCCCTGCATGTACGCGGCGATCCAGGAGTCATACGCTGACGTGTGGGCGTAGGCCTCCGCAGCCATGCGCCGGCGCATGGCCTGGTCGACGGTCCCTTCGTTGAGAGCGCTGAGTAGCTCCGAGTAGTGCTCCGGCCTCACGACCACGAGCACGGACTCCTGGTTCTTGGCCGCCGCCCGAATCATCGCGGGGCCGCCGATGTCGATCTGCTCGATCGCCTCCTCGAACGTCACGCCTGGGCGGGTGACGGTCTCGACGAACGGGTACAGGTTGCAGCACACGAGGTCGATCTCCTGCAAGCCGTGCTCGTGCAACGACTCCATATGGTCAGGCCTGTCCCGTCGCGCCAGGATGCCCGCATGCACGCCCGGATGAAGCGTCTTGATGCGCCCGTCCATCATCTCTGGGAAACCGGTCAGGTCACTTACCGGATGCGCAGCGATCGCGGCCTCCTCGATCGTCTTGAGCGTGCTGCCGGTGGCGAACAGCTCGTAGCCAAGTCGCTGCAAGCCGCGAGCGAACCCGGCGAGGCCCGTCTTATCGCTAACCGACAGTAGGGCTCTTGGCAAGACGCGCCTCCATCAGCCGGATCGCCTGCGGAAGGATCCGGAATTCGGCCTCGTGCACCCGCAGCCGCAGGATCTCAACCGTATCGCCTTCGAGGATTGGAACGGCCTCCTGGACCAGGATGGGTCCCGCGTCGACGTCCGCCGTCACTACGTGTACGGTCGCGCCGGTCGCCTTGGCGCCGGTCTCGAAAGCCCGTTCAACGGCGTCCATCCCGCCGCCGAACTCCGGCAGCAATGAGGGATGGACGTTGATGATCCGGCCCTGGAAGGCCTCGAGAAAAGGTTGCGAGTGGACTCGATCGTAGCCCGCCAGCACCACGAGCTCGACCCTATGCTCTTGGAAGAAGTCACGCATCGCGGCATCTCGCTCTTCGCCAGAGGAGAATGCCTTTTGGGACATCTCCCCCAGCGGGATACCCCTCTCGCGTGCGTAGGCGGCGCCTCGGCACGACGGCCGGTTGGTCGCGACCGCGACTACGTTGAAGCCTCTGTCGACCAGGTTGCGCAGGTTCGTTCCCTTCCCGGACACGGCGACGCCGATTTTGAGGGTCAGCGGATGACCACCCGATCAGGGCCGGAATGGCGGACGACCTCGCCGACCACGGCGGCCCCCGACGGCACTTCGCCGGCATCGACGACCACGATCATCCCGAGCCCCATGTTGAACGTGCCGTACATCTCGTCGTCCGCGATCCGCCCGCGCTTGCGGATGAGCTCGAAGATCGGCGGCAGGTCCCAGGATCTACGGTCGAGGCGCGCGCCGAGGCGGTCGGGAAGGCAGCGGGGAAGGTTGCCGAGGATGCCGCTGCCCGTGATATGAGCGGCGCCCTTCCAGCGCATGCGGCCAAGCTCGGCGAGGTAAGACCTGTGCGGTTCGAGCAGCACATCGCCCAGCGGGCGGCCCAGCTCGGAATACACGTGGCTCAAGGGCACGTCCTCGAACACCTTGCGCACGAGCGAGAAGCCGTTGGTGTGCAGGCCGCTTGACGGCAGGCCGATGAGAACATCACCGGCTTTGATTCGCGCCGGATCGGGGTTCCTGCCGGCTTCGACCAGGCCGATGATGAAGCCGGCGAGGTCGTAGTCCCCAAGCGCGTACACGCCCGGCATCTCTGCCGTCTCCCCCCCGAGCAGCGCGCAGCCCGCGTCGCGACACGCATGCGTCATGCCCTCGATCAGCTGGGTGAAGACTTCCGGGTCGAGCCGGCCGGTGGCGAAGTAGTCGAGAAAGAAAAGTGGTCGCGCACCCGCGGTGGCGATGTCGTTGACGCAGTGATTGACGATGTCGATGCCGATGCCGCGATGCGAGGCCGCCGCGATGGCGATCTTGATCTTCGTCCCCACGCCGTCGGCGCTCGCGGCGAGATGGCCGCCGCCCGGCAACGCGTACAGCCCGGCGAACGGCCCGACGCCTACGGCAACTTCCTTACCGTGCGTGGCTGCAATCAGCGGCTTGACCCGCTCCAGAGCCCTCTCATAAGCCTCGATGTCGACGCCGGCCGCGGCGTACGACAGGCCTTCCGCCCCCACTAGTGGTGCGCCCGCGGAAACGTTGGACACCCCAATTAGCTCACCAGTTGGGGCGAGGGAGGTCCGGGAACGTGGTCGGATTTCTTCCCCACCGAATCCTGCGATTCGGCGGGGACCCCGTGAGAAGACGGCAGCTCGAACTGCATCTTGTCCATCTCGAGCTGCTGCGGCACTGGAACGGGGTACGAGCCGTCGAAGCAGGCGCGGCAGAATTCCTGCGATGTGCCGCGGCCGATGGCCCGCATGAGCCCCGGGATGGACAGGTAGTGGAGGCTGTCGGCGCCGATGCGCTCACGCACCTCGTCTGCGGTGCGCCCGAACGCGATGAGCTCCTTGGTCGAGCCGATGTCCACGCCCATGAAGCACGGAAAACGCATCGGCGGGCTCGAGATCCGCATATGGATCTCACGAGCGCCTGCTGACCGCAGGCGTTCGATGATCCGCCGCGACGTCGTGCCACGGACGATCGAGTCGTCGACCGCGATGATCCGCTTTCCCTTGATCGACCGGGGCAGTGGATTGAGCTTCAGCATCACTCCGGCTTCGCGAAGCGACTGATCCGGCTGGATGAAGGTGCGGTTGATGTAGCGGCTCTTCATCATCGCCTCGCGGAAGGGAATCCCGGAAGCTTCCGCATAGCCGATTGCGGCAGGCGTGCCCGAGTCGGGGAAGGCGACCACCATGTCCGCCTCGACCGGCGCTTCCTTGGCCAGCTCGTGGCCCATCCGGATGCGCGCGTCCTCAAGCTCGCAGTTCTTGAGGATGGAGTCCGGCCGCGCGAAGTAGATGAACTCGAACACGCACATCGCGTGCTTGTTGGAGGTTTGAAAGGTGACGCTGTGGACGCCGTGCTCGTCCATGATCACCATCTCGCCGGGCTGAACCTCGCGCACGAAGTTCGCGTGCACCGTGTCGAGCGCGCAGGTCTCCGAGGCAATGACATGCGCCGGCTGCCCCGGAAGCGGGATGAACCCGATGCACAGCGGTCGGAACCCGTAAGGATCGCGCAGCGCGATGAGCTGAGTTGGCGTGATGATGCCGCACGAATAAGCGCCGACGACCCGGGCGAATGTCCGGCGGATCACGTCTTCCCACGTCTTGCCGTGCGTGTGCTCGATCAGACGGGCCATCACCTCGGTGTCGAGCTCTGTGTCGAAGATCGCGCCGTCTTCCGCGAGCTGAGAGCGAAGTGCTCCGGCGTTCAGAAGGTTGCCATTGTGAGCGATCGCGCCAGGACCCAGTGTCGGGTGGTGAAACGGCAGCGGATGGGCATTCTCAGGCCGGCTCGCTCCGGTCGTCGAGTAGCGCGTGTGGCCGAGGGCAAGCATCGACCCCTCGCCCATTTCCTTAATCTGCGCGGCCGAGAACACCTGGGCCACCAGGCCCATGCCGCGATGCACGCGCACCGATGTTCCGTCCGAGACGGCGATGCCCGCCGACTCCTGGCCGCGATGCTGCAGCGCGAAAAGGCCGAAATACGTAAGGTTTGCGACGTCCACCCCCTGCTTCGCGCAGATCCCAAAAACTCCGCACATGTCTAGGTGATCGCCCCTTCCCAAGATTGACGCATCTCGGTGATCGAGAGCCGGAACTGGCTCTCGAACTCGACCGAGTCGCCACCAGCGAGGCCGAGCAGCGAAATCTCGACGTGGTGGCGGCGCGCGAGAGACTGCACCTCGGGCATCGCGCGCGACGGCAGGCTCAGGATGAAGCGGCTGGGAGACTCTCCGAAGAACGCGGCATCCATGCGCAGCGGCGCTTCGGGCCGGATCGCAGGGCAGCGCACGCCGATGCCTCCGATCAAGCAGCACTCGGCCAGCGCCACCAGCATGCCTCCCTCCGAGCAGTCGTGAGCGGAATGCAGAAGCCCGTTCTCCGCGGCCGCCAGGACCAGGCGGTTGACCGCGCGCTCGCGCGCAAAGTCGAGCGCGGGCGGACGTCCGGCGACCAGGCCGTGCTCGACCTTCAAGTACTCGCTGCCGCCGATATCGTTGTGGCTCGACCCGATCAGCAGCACGAAGTCGCCCTCTGTACGGAAGCCTGCGCCTAACCGCTTTCGGTAGTCGCCGATCAGCCCGACCATGCCCACGACGGGGGTCGGATAGATAGCAGATTCGCCGGAGGAGTCGTTGTAAAGGCTGACATTGCCGCTGACGATGGGCAGGTCGAGCGCGCGGCACGCGTGCGCGAGTCCGGAGATCGTCTCCTCCATCTCCCAGTAAACCTCCGGCCGATCGGGATTTGCGAAGTTCAGGCAATCCGTGACCGCCAGAGGATTCGCTCCGGTCGCGACGATGTTGCGCGCCGCCTCGGCCACCGCGAGCTGGGCGCCGAGGTGAGGGTCGAGGTGGCAGTACCGCGAATTGCAGTCGGTCGTGACGGCCAGCCCGAGGCGAGTGCCCTTGACCCGCAGCATGGCCGCGTCACCCCCGGGCTGGATCACCGTCGCATCGCCGACCATGTGGTCGTAACGCCGGAAGATTCCGCGCCGGCTGCAGAGGTTTGGGCTCGCGAGCAGGCGGAGCAGAGTGGCGCCGGCGTCGACCAGCGGCGGAAGGGCATCCATGTCGAGGCCCGGCGGCTGCTCTGCCGCGACGCCGACCAGACGCCGCGGCGGCGCGCCGTCGGTGAGCAGGCTGACCGGAAGCCGGGCCACCTCATCGGCGCCGTCGACGATGGTCAGGTAGCCGTCGTCGGTGACGTGGCCGATCACCGCGGATGTCAGGTCCCAGGCCTGGAAGATGGCCTCGACCTCGGCTTCGCGGCCGCGCTGCACCACGACGAGCATCCGCTCCTGGGATTCGGAGAGCATCACGTGGTACGGGCTCATGCCACGCTCGCGCCTCGGCACTCGTGCGACGTCGATGTGCGCGCCGGCGCCGCTGACTCGCCCTGCGCATTCGGCCACCGATGACGTGAGGCCCGCAGCGCCTAGATCCTGGATGGCTACCACCGCGTCGGTGTTGGCGAGGTCCATGCACGCCTCGAGCAGGCACTTCTCGAGAAACGGATTGCCCACCTGCACCGCGGGCCTTCGCTCGGCGCTGGTCTCATCCAGCTCGACCGACGCGAACGACGCTCCGTGGATGCCGTCGCGACCTGTGTCTGCGCCGACCAGCATCAGGCTGTTGCCCGTACCCTCGGCTCGCGCCCGCATCAGGCGATCGACGCGGACAAGGCCCACACACATCGCGTTGACGAGCGGGTTGTTGGCGTAGCACTCCTCGAAATAGACCTCGCCGCCGACCGTCGGGATGCCGATGCAATTGCCGTACCCGCCGACGCCGGCGACCACTCCTTCGACGTGATGGCTGGATTCCGGCTGCGGCCCGAAACGAAGCGAGTCGAGCAGGGCGATCGGCCGGGCGCCCATTGCGATTACGTCGCGGATGATTCCGCCCACGCCGGTCGCGGCGCCCTGGTACGGCTCGATGGCCGACGGATGGTTGTGTGATTCGATCTTGAACACCACCGCCCAGCCCTCGCCGATGCTCACGACGCCCGCATTCTCGCCCGGTCCCTGGATCACGGCGGGGCTCGTCGAAGGCAATCGCCGGAGCAGCGCCTTCGAGCTCTTGTACGAGCAGTGCTCGGACCAGAGGACCCCTAGCATGCCCAGCTCGACCTCGTTCGGGGCTCGCTTCAGCTCCTCGACGATGACCCGGTACTCATCGGGGATGAGCGCGACCTCCCGGAGCCGTCGCTGTTGAACCATGTCTAGGCTCAAGACACCAGGACCTTCATCGCGCTCGCCGCGACCGAGCGGAACAGCTTCAGGCCGTCGGTGCCGCCGAGCTCTGCCTCGGAGCAGCGCTCAGGGTGCGGCATCATGCCGAGCACGTTGCCGCGCGCGTTGACGATCCCGGCGATGTTGTGCATCGAGCCGTTTGGATTGGCGCCGTGGTTGACCCGTCCATCAGCGTCGCAATATCGAAAGACGACCTGCCCACGCTGCTCGAGGCGCGAAAGCGTGGCGGGGTCGGCGAAGTAGTTGCCCTCCCCGTGCCCGATGGGAATGCTGATCACCTCACGCTCGGCGCATTGCGAGGTGAACGGCAGGTCGGTGCGCTCGACCACGAGATTGGTCCACTGGCAGCGGTATTCGAGCGACGCGTTGCGGAGGAGAGCTCCCGGAAGGAGGCCCGCCTCGCAAAGGACCTGGAACCCGTTGCAGATGCCCCAGACCAAACCCCCGCGATCCGCGAAGTCGCCGATCTTCTCCATCACCGGCGCAAACCTCGCGATCGCGCCTGTGCGCAGATAGTCACCGTAGGCAAACCCGCCCGGCAGGATGATGCAGTCACAGCCCTTGAGGTCAGCGTCTTTGTGCCAGAGGTACTGAAGCTCGGCGCCGAGAACCTGGTCGATCACCCAGCCGCAATCGCGATCCGACCATGTGCCGGGAAATACGACAACGCCGAACTTCACCGGGACACCCTTGTTCGAAGACGGCGCGGGGTCCCGGCGAAAGCGAAGCTTTCGTGGGCGGCAAATACGACGACTCCGAACTTCATCGGCGCCGGTGCCCTTCCGTCTCGATCTCGAACTTGTAGTCCTCGATCACGTGGTTGGCCAGAAGCTGCTTGCACATCGCCTCGACACGCTGCCGCGCCTCGCTCTCGCTGCTCGCTTCGAGGCTCACCTCGATGTACTTGCCGACTCGAACGTCGGAAACTTCGCGGAAGCCAAGTGTCGCAAGGCCCTGCTTGACGGTGATGCCTTGCGGGTCGTTCACGACCGGCTTGGGTGTGACGACGATGCGGGCGATCAAGTTTCATTCCTGGGTTTTGGCGGAAACAACGGCTTGCCGACCAAGAGCTGATACGCGGTGAGGTACCGTTCGCGCGTCTGCGCGACGACGTCGTCGGGCAGGCGTGGCGGATCCGACTCCTTGTCCCAACCGGCATGCGTCAGCCAGTCCCGGACGAACTGCTTGTCGTAGGAATCCGGCGAAACGCCGACCTGGTAGGTCGCAGCGTCCCAGTAGCGCGAGCTGTCGGGTGTCAGCGCCTCGTCGATCAGGATCAGGTCGGCGCCGAGGAGACCGAACTCGAATTTGGTGTCGGCAAGGATCAGGCCTCGGCGCGTGGCGAGCTCTGAGGCGAACTTGTAGAGCTCGAGGCTTGCGTCGCGCAGCTTGGTTGCGAGGTCGTCCCCGAGCTCCTTTTTGAGCTGCGTAAAGCTGATGTTCTCGTCATGCCCGCTCTCGGCCTTGGTGGCAGGCGAGAAGACGGGATACGCGAGCCGCTCGCTCTGCCGGAGGCCGGGTGGCATCTCCTCGCCCGCCAGCGTGTGCGAGTCCTGGTACTCCTTCCATGCGCTCCCTGCAAGATATCCGCGGACCACACACTCGAAGTCGATGCGCTTGGCCTTGCGGACGATCATGAAACGCCCCGCCAGCCGGTCGCGGTGATCCTTGAGCGCCGGGGGAAGGTCCGGGACCATGCCCGATACCAGGTGGTTCTCCTGGAAGGTGTCGGTTTGCGAGAACCAGAAGATGGAGAGCTGGGTCAGGACCTTGCCCCGGTCGGGGATGCCGTTGGGCAGGTTGTGGTCGAAGGCAGAGATTCGGTCGGTGGCGACCATCAGGAGCTGGTCGGGTCCGAGCTCATACGTGTCGCGCACCTTGCCGCGCGCGAACAGCTTGAGCGGAAGATCTGTGTCCATGACCGCCGGCCCCGCAATCAAGTCGTCCTAGCTCCCAGGACGGTGATGAGGGCCGGCGGCGACAGATTCGGCGATCCAGGGGGCCGAAGATGGGTCGTCACGTCCTCAGCGCCCTCCCAATTGCGAGTCTTTCATACGCGAGGTCGGTGTGCTCCAGCCCGGCCCAGGGATCGAAAACCTGGTCCAGCTTGGCGCCGATCCGGGACATCACCTCGTGGTTCTGCTCCAGGAGACTGCGGAAACCGGGGTCGACAACGCCTTGCGCACCCCCGGCGTCGTCCATCGCCTGCATCGCCGCCTTCTGAACGACCAGATATGCCTCCTCACGCGACATGCCGCTGTCGACCAGCGCCAGCAGCACCCGCCCGGAAAACACCACTCCGCCGCCGAACTGCAGGTTGCGCAGCATCCTCTGCGGACGCACTTCGAGGCCGCGCAGGACCTTGGCCATCTCGCAAGACATATAGTCGACCGCCGCGCACGCGTCGGGGAAGATGATCCGTTCCGCCGACGAGTGGCTGATGTCCCGCTCGTGCCACAGCGCAGTGTTCTCGAGGGCGGTCACCAGGTGTCCGCGCACGACGCGCGCCAGGCCGCACACCCGCTCGCTAAGGACGGGGTTGCGTTTGTGCGGCATTGCCGAGCTGCCTTTCTGCTCCTTGCCGAAAGGCTCGAAAGCCTCGCCGACCTCGCTGCGCTGCAGGTGCCGGATCTCAGTCGCGATTCGCTCCAGGGTACCGGCAACCAGGGCCAACGCAGACATGAAGTTCGCGTGCCGGTCGCGTGCGATCACCTGGGTCGAAACCATGTCCGCACGGAGACCCAGCTCCCTGCAGACATGCTCCTCGACCTTCGGGTCGATGGTGGCGTGGGTGCCGACCGCACCGCTCACCCGCCCAACCGCAGCTTCGTCCGCCGCCCGCGCCAGCCGCTCCTGCGCCCGGTCGAGTTCGGCGACCCAGCCGGCCACCTTGAAGCCGAACGTGATCGGCTCTGCGACGACGCCATGGGTGCGCCCCGCCATCAACGTGCGGCGGTGGCGGATGGCAAGCTCGGCCGCCGCCTCACGTACGGCCGCAAGGTCGGCCGCGATGATCCGGGCCGACTCGACGAGCTGGACCGCCATCGCCGTGTCGTTCAGGTCCTGGCTGGTCATACCGAGGTGGACGTGTCGCGCTTCCGGCTGGCCGATCGATTCATTGAGGACGGTGAGAAATGCGACCACGTCATGTCCGAGGCGGCCCTCGACCTCCGCGATCCTGTCGGCGTCGAAGGTCCCCTGGCGGATCTTCGGCAGCGCGGAGGCCGGAATGCGGCCAAGGCTCGCCCACGCCTCGCACGCGAGGATCTCGATACGGAGCCACAGCTCGAATCGGTGCTGGTCAGACCAGACAGCCCGGATGGCAGGCGGAGAGTATCGCTCGATCAAGAAAAGTGCCGGCTCCCAATGATCACCGGGGGGACGGGACGATTATACGGGCGCCAGCCTCAAGCAGATCTGGTAGACGCCGACGTCCTGGGCCCAAGATGCTGTGGGAATAGGTCTCGGCCCGGTCGGTGCCGGCCGCCGGCTCGATAATCAAGCCCTTTATGACTGAGGCTCGTAACCACCTTGAGAAGGCGCCCGTTTGAACCGGCACAGGCTGAACGGCCAGTGAGCGACCCGCCGCGTGACGACGAGCGTGAGCTCGTCGCGCGCGCCCAGCGGGACCCTCGCCAGTTTGGGGCGCTCTACGACCGGCACTTTCAGCAGATCTACCGGTTCGTGTATTCAAGAGTGAGGGAACAAACAGCGGCAGAAGACGTCACTTCGGAGATCTTCATGAAGGCTCTGAAGGCTATGCCCCGATACCAGGACACGGGGCGACCTTTTGCTGCCTGGCTTTACCAGATCGCAGTCAACGCCATCGCGGATCGATACCGGACACTCCGGCCCACGCAGCCGCTCGAGGATTTTCACGACCTATCCGTCGCCGGCCCCGCGCTGGAAGACCTGGCGGCTCACCGCGACGAGATCCGCCGTATCTGGGGTTTGGTCGAGGCGCTGCCCACCCAGCAGCGCACCGCGCTGGTGCTCAAGTTCCAGGAGGACATGAAGATCGAGGACATCGCAGTCGCGATGGGCAAGTCGCCGGGCGCGGTGAAGCTCCTCATCCACCGAGGCGTAAGCCGGCTCCGTGAGGAGGCCGACGCATTGCGGCCGGTCGAATGAACATGCGTCACGATCCAGAGCTCGACGACGTCCTGCAGGACCAGGAGCTGCGGCGCCTGGGGGAGCTGCTGAGCTCGACCCGGCGCGCCGAGCCACCTCTCGACGAGGCGTTCCGCTCGGGCCTGCGACGCCAGCTGATGCAGCAGGCCTGGAACATGAGCGAGGGCCGGCCCTCATTGTGGCGACGCGTGTTCGCGCCTCCGGGGCTGGCGTGGGTCGGCGCGACTGCCGGGCTCGTGCTGATCGCCGGCGTTGTCGTGTTCTGGGCGCTGCAGCCAACTGGCGGCGGATTCAACCAGATCTACATCAACAGCCCGATGGATGGCAGCAACGCCGTCGCCCTGCAGCAGCCGATCCTCGTCGCCTTCAACCAGCCCATGAATCACCTGACCACCGAGGCGGCTGTGCAGATAGCGCCCGCGACCAACGTGACGTTCACCTGGCAGCTCAACAACACGCTCGCCGTCCAGCCGACCAGCGGCAACCTGGCGCCGAACACGCAGTACCAGGTCACGATCGGGCCCACGGCGACGACGGCGACCGGGCAGCCCCTCAACACCGCCCAGACGATCACGTTCGTCACGCAACCGCCGGCGCCTCCCCCTCCTTCGCCTTCGCCGACTCCACGGGCGCCGGTCAGCCCGTCGTCTTTGCTCACAGGAGAGCACCAGGTCGCCCCACTTGGAGGTATCGCCAGCTCGGCCGTGCAGTGGTCGGCCGATTCGTCGACCGTCTATTTCGTCAACTCGAGTGGCGCACTTGAAGGCGTGCTGGCGAAAGGTGGAGACGTGAAAGTTGTCGCCCCTGACGGAGTCTCCTCTCCTGCAATCGCTCCCGCCGGCGACCGCCTGGCCTATATCCGCGGCGGCAAGATCGAAGTCCTCACGTTCGCGGTGGGGACGACGGCCGAGATCGCTGTGACGCCCGCCGCGACGCTGGTCGGCTGGGTGAAGGACAAGCTCGAATGGGTGGCCGTTGATGGGCTTCACACCCAGGGCGCGAACGGTCCAACCCAGCTGGCGGCACTGCCGGCCACCGGGATCGTGAGCGCCGTCTCGTTCGCGCCCGACGGTACGCACGCCGTGTACCGCCAGGACCTCAAACTCTTCCTGATGGACCTGGCAACGGCCAAGAGCACGCAGATCGGGCAGGCGAACGCTCTCTTCGATGGCTGGTCGCCGAGCGGCGCCCAGGTGATCTACTCGAGTGGCGACACCCTCACCATCTCAGACGTGCACGGCCGCAGCGTGGGCACGCTGCCTGGTGCAGACGCGAGCTGGTCGAGCCAGGACGCGGTTCTCCTCGGCAGCGAGACCGACCTTTACCAGGTTCGTCCGGACGGTTCAGCGCTGACGAAGCTTGCCAACGGAACTTACCGCTCGCCGATGTGGGCGCCCAACGGCACGGCCTTCGCATTCTTCCGCGGGGGCGCGCTCTGGGCCGCATCCGCTCCCTCGCTTCCGCCGGTACCCACCACGCTGGACCTGACCTCGGCTGTCGTCAACTCGTTCATGACGGCCCGCCAGAAGGGCCAGACGGACCAGGCTGCGGCATTCCTTGACGACGGCGGCAAGCAGGCGTACTCGAGCGGCGGGCTGAACCTCGTCATCACCGGCGATCCGCACTTTTCGCGCTTTTACATCCTCGCGCAGACAGTCACCGGCTTCCAGCCCGACACCGCGACGTTCGTCGTCCGGCTCGTGCTGACGCACGGCAAGCTCGACGTCGCCGACTTCGAAGAGACCCTGACCGTCATCCGCGACGCGACGACCAGGCGGTTCGTCATCGACCAAGCGGCCGCCGGCGCACACCGCGACCTGGGCAAAGGAGCCGAGGTCGTCGGCGTTGTCGTTGCGGCGGATCGGATCCAGGTCATGTTCGACAGCGACCTCAAGGCCGACACAGTGACCGCGGGCATGGTCCTGCTGGACAGCAAAGGCCAGCAGGTGGGCGATGCAGCCACCTACACAAATCGGACGGTGACCATCGGCGGATTGAAATTGAAGCCGGGAGATACGTACAAGCTGGTGGTCCTGTCCACGGTCCAGGACGTGAACGGCCACAACGTGGCCGCGGAGTACGACCTCAGCCTGGTCGGCCCGGCGGCCACGCTCGAGGCGGACCTCAAGAGCGGCGCCGTGGCAGCCCCGCCGGCCCCCGCCTCGCCGACCCCGACGCCGACCCCGACGACCAGCAGCTAATGGTGCGGCCTGGGATTAGCGGGACAGGGCGCGGCCACTAGATCAGCTTCAGGAAGCGACCCGCGCGGGTTAGTGCAGTGACCGAGCCCGAGTGGGCGATCTGGCCGCCCAAAGCGGCCTCAAACGCTTCGATGAATGGAAGGCGAAGCATCTCCATGTCCTGCTCGTAGGTCTCCAGTTTTCGCTCCGCCTCGGTGATGGATTCGGCTAGGAACATGTGCGCCCGGCCGGTGAGGAACGCAGCCCCGTGCACAACGCCCAGCACCGTGTAGCGGGAAGCGACCAGCCCGGTTTCCTCGGCGAGCTCGCGGCTCGCGCACTCGAGTGGATCCTCACCCTCTTTAAAGGTTCCCGCCGGTACCTCCCAGGACGACTCGTCCCAGGCATGGCGCCACTGGCGGACCAGGACCGTATCGCCGTTGTCGAAATAGGGGACGACGAAAGCCGAGTCCGGGTTGGCGAGCACCGTGTACAGCGTCTCGGTCCCGTCCGGAAAGCGGATCACGTCCTCGCGCAACGCGAATTGGCCGGAGCGGCCCGGGATCGTGGTGGAGACGACCTCGAACGGCCGGCCGTTTTTCGGGTGCCTGAGGCCGGCTATCTGCTCACCGCTGCGGCAACCGCGGCCGCTGCCGCCGCGACGTGTCGCGGATCGGGCCCGTAGTCGAACGGCGACGTGTCGCCCGCGAGCTTCTTGGCTTGCTCGACAAGGTTTGGATGGTCCTCGATGAATCGGGTGCTCAGATTGCCGGAACGGAAATCTGCGTTCTCGAGGATCGCGCGGTGGTAGCTGATCGTGGTCGCGGGGCCGACGACGACGAACTCGCGAAGCGCGCGCCCGGCGCGAGCGATCGCCTCCGCGCGGTCGCTGCCGTGCACGATGAGCTTGGCGACCAGCGAGTCGTAGTTGGGTGGGACGTCGGACCCAGGTCCGAACCCAGAATCCACACGTACCCCGGGGCCGGCAGGCGCCACCCAGCGCGTGATGCGCTTGGGATTCGGCATGAACTTTCGCACCGGGTCTTCCGCGTTGATACGCATCTCGATCGCGTGCCCGGACCAGGTGACGTCGTGCTGCTTGAAGCTCAGCTCCATTCCCGCGGCTATACGGATCTGCTCTTTGACGATGTCGATCCCCGTTACGACCTCGGTGATCGGATGCTCCACCTGGAGCCGCGCGTTGACCTCGAGGAAATAGAAGTCGCCGTCGTTGAAGATGAACTCGACCGTTCCGGCGTTCACATAACCCGCGGCCGTGGCGGCGCGGATCGCTGCATCCCCCATCGCGGCCCGGATCTCGGCGGTGACGGCAGGCGAGGGGGTCTCCTCCATGATCTTTTGATGCCGGCGTTGGATCGAGCATTCACGCTCGCCCAGGTGGACGGCGTTGCCATGGCTATCACAAATAACCTGGATCTCGATATGCCGCGGCTTACGGATGTAGCGTTCCAGGTAGACGGTCGGGTCGCCGAAAGCCGAGCGAGCGGCCTGGGCGCTGCTCTCGATCGCCGCGGCAAGCTCGTGCTCTGACTCGACCACTTTCATCCCGATCCCACCACCGCCGCCCGACGGCTTGACCATGACGGGAAACCCGATCGCACGCGCGGCGGCCAAAGCCGCGGATGGGTCGACCGCGCCACTGCCGGGTGTGACCGGCACTCCGTGGTCGAGTGCAAGCTTGCGCGCTGCGAGCTTCGAGCTGAGCGCACGCATCGCCGACGCGGGCGGTCCGATGAACTGGATGCCCGCGGACACGCAGGCGTCGGCGAAGGCCGGCTTCTCCGAAAGGAATCCGTAGCCCGGGTGAATCGCATCGGCGCCGCAGTCGTGCGCAACCTTCACGATGCGCTCGAGCTGCAGGTAAGACTCGCTGGGCGGCGAGCCGCCGATGTGATGGGCCTCGTCTGCGTAGCGGACATGGATCGCGTTGCGGTCGGCGTCGGAGTAGACCGCCGCAGTGCCGATGCCAAGCTCGCGGCACGCCCGCATGATGCGGATTGCGATCTCGCCGCGATTGGCGACGAGGACCTTGTCGAAGAGCTTGCTCTTCACCGAGAGGTCCGCCGAAGGGTCCCCATCAGATCGCGGCGGTTGGGTGCGGATTTCATGGGGTGATCAACTTACGGCGAGGAGCGGTTGGTTGGGGCTGACGACCTCGCCTTCTTTGACGTAAACGTGGCTGACGCGGCCGGCGACGGTCGTGACGATGTCGTTTTGCATCTTCATCGCCTCGAGGACCGCCACCACGTCGCCAAGCTTCACGTTATCGCCCACCTTGACCGGCATCTTGACGATCAACCCCTGCATCGGAGCGATCACAGTGCCTTCGCCGGACTTCGGTGGCGGCGCCCCGCTTGAGCCCGCCGCCTCCTCAGCGCCCGCCGCCGACATGACTGTCATGCCGGCACCGGTGACGCGAACCTTGAAGACCTCACCCTCCACCTCGACCTCGAACTCGGCGGTAGAGACCGGGCCCGTGACCGGATTCGAAGCTTCGGTGTCATCCGGTACCGGTGACGGCGCAGCCTGAGCCGCCTGTGCTTCCGGCTTTGACTTCTCGATCTCTTTCGGTGGCGGCCCGCTCAGGTAGTCCTGCGCGAGGGTCGGAAACATCAGGTGGATCAGCACGTTGTCGTCGGTCGGTTCGTAGCCGAGCTTCCTGACCTGCCGGCGAGAGCTCTCGACCTGGGGCTCGAGCAGGTCCGCGGGCCGGATCGTGATCGGCTCTTCGCGACCGAGGACCAACCGGCGCAGCTCGTGGTCGGCCGGCACCGGCGGCCGCCCGTAAAGACCCTGGAGGTAATCCTTCAACTCCTGCGTCACCGTTGCGTAGCGGTCGCCACCGATCACGTTGTAAACCGCCTGCGTTGCGATCACCTGCCTGATGGGAGCAACGAGTGGCGGATAACCGAGCTCGCGACGAACGCGGATTGCCTCTTCCATCACCTCTGAGATGCGCGAGCCCGCCTTGTGGGCGGCCAGCTGGTGGTAGATGTCCTCGAGCATCTGGCCGGGCATCTGGTAGCGCAGGATGCTGGCGTCGACCCGGTCGGCGAACGGGCTGAGGTGCCCGATGTGCCGGCGCTTGAGCTCCTCCACCTCGTGCTGGACGTCCCACATGGTGTCGAGGTTCAGACCGGTGTCGTATTCCCCTCCGTGGAGGGCGGCGACAACGCTCTCGGCTGCCGGCTGCGACGTGCCCCATGCAAGTGGCGAGATCGCCACATCCAGGATCTCCGCGCCCGCCTCGACCGCCGCCATGTACGCCATCGGCGCCATGCCGCTCGAGCAGTGCGAGTGCACGTCGATCGGGACATTGACCAGGCTCTTGAGAGTCGTGACAAGCTCCCACGTCGCCTGGGGACTGAGCAGGCCGGATGTGTCCTTGATCACGATCTCGTGGCAGCCCATGTTGACCAGGCCTTTGGCCAGCGAGCCCCACAGCTCGATGTTGTGAGCAGGCGAGACGGCATAGCTCAGGGCGCCTTGCACCTTCTTCTTTGCCTTCAGGGCGGCCGCGATCGCCGCTTCCATGTTGCGCAGGTCGTTGAGGGGATCGAAAACTCGAAAGACGTCAACGCCGCACTTGGCGGCGTGCTTGACGAAGAGCTGAACGGCATCGTCGGCGAAGTTGCGCTTGGCGACGAGGTTCTGCCCGCGGATCAGCGCCTGGATCGGCGTGTTCGGCACGGCCTTGCGCAACTTGCGGAGGTAGTCCCATGGATCTTCGTGACGGCGCAGCTGCGTCTCGAAGGTCGCACCGCCGAACGCTTCCATCGCAGCGAAACCGATCGCGTCCATCTTCGCCGCGATGGGGATGATCTCCTCACTTCGCAGGTTCCCGCCGAGCAAGGATTGCTGCGCGTCACGGAACGTGGTGTCGATGAGACGGACGCGCGCGTTCTTCTTGGCCATCTATCCGGCCAGCGCAGCGCGCTTTTCCGCGTGACGCTGCTCGACCGCTTTGTCGTCCAGGCCGATGATCCGAGCCGCCAGCCACGCCGCGTTCTTGGCGCCAGCCTCGCCGATGGCGACAGTCGCCACCGGGATGCCGGCCGGCATCTGCACGATTGAATAGAGAGAGTCGACGCCTCCCAGGTGCTGCGTCGGAACCGGGACGCCGATCACGGGAAGATCCGTCCAGGCCGCCACCACGCCAGGCAGGTGGGCCGCTCCGCCCGCTGCGGCGATGATGACCTTGAGCCCGCGTTCGCGCGCCGATGAAGCCCACTCCATCACGCCTCGCGGATTGCGATGTGCGGAGCAGACCTTGACCTCGTGAGCGATCCCTAGCTCGTCTAGCACTTTGACGCACGATTCCATCAGCGGGAGGTCTGACGTGGAGCCGAGGATGACGCCGACGACTGGTTTCACTAACTCGCCTCCGTAGGAGTCCGCTGCGGGATTGCCGCCGAATCTTGGGCGCCCATCAGGCGCATCTGCGTTGCCGGCTTCTGCGCTACTCGCCTGCGCACAAATGGATGCGCAACGCTGCGTTGCTCGGCGCCCCCTGGCATCTTCACCACCGGGACGCCAACTCTATCGAGGTCACCCCTGATCGGCCTCCTTAGCGATGTCGGATCTGAAGAAAGCCCCGTCGAATCGTACCTGCCGGGCCCCCGCCAGCGCCTTGTCACGGGCCTGGACCCCAGTGTCGCCAAGCGCGACCGAGGTCACCACCCGGCCACCGTCGGTCACCAGCCCCCGTCCAGGCTCAAAGCGCGTGCCGGCGTGGAAGATGAGCACGCCAGGTGGCATCTCCGCCAGGCCAAGGATCGGGAGGCCCGTCTTCACCGCAGCGTCATCGGGATAGTTCGCGGACGCGACAACGACACCGACACAAGCCTGTGGGCTCCAGCGAAGGTCCGGGAAGTCCGCCAACTTGCCTTTCGCGGCGGCCAGCGCCAGGGCGACGAAGTCGGACTGCAGGCGCGGCAGCACGACCTGCGCCTCCGGGTCGCCGAAGCGGGCATTGAACTCGAGCGTTTGAATGCCATCTTTGGTCAGCATCACGCCGGCGTACAGGACGCCTCGGAACTCATTGCCTGCACTGGAAAGGAAGCGCACCGCTGGGCGAAGAACGCGGGCTACGACTTCCTGCACCACTGCGCCATCGACCGACTTCGGAGGCGAGTACGCGCCCATGCCGCCCGTGTTGGGGCCCGTATCGCCATCGTGAGCGCGCTTGTAATCGCGAGCAGGGGCAAGTGCGACTACCTCAGTCCCGTCGGTGACACCAAGGATGGATAGCTCCGGGCCTTCGAGCAATTCCTCGACGACGATCGTGGCGCCGCTGCGGCCGAAGCGGCTTTCGACCAGCATCGCGTCGACCGCGGCGTTCGACTGCTCGACGCTGGAGCACACGATCACGCCTTTGCCGCGGGCCAACCCGTCGGCTTTGACGGCCACCCGGCCGCTGCGCTCTTTCGCCCAGGCCCTGGCCGGCGCGGGCTGGGTGAAGACCTCGAAGTCCGCGGTCGGGATGTTCGCTTGCTTCATGAGCGCCTTGGCGAACGACTTGCTCGACTCGATTCGCCCCGCTCCCCGATTCGGACCGAAAACGTTGAAGCCCTCTTTGCGCAGCGCGTCCCCTACACCGGCGTCAACCGCCGCCTCTGGGCCGAGGATCACGAGTCCGAGCCGCTCGCGCTTCGCGA
>DATBZP010000068.1:0-5995 GCA_036513135.1 Candidatus Dormiibacterota bacterium
GGCCAGATCATTCCGTTCAACTTCCCGCTGCTGATGGCTGCGTGGAAGATCGCGCCCGCCCTGGCGGCCGGCAACTGCACGGTTCTGAAGCCGGCGTCGCCGACGCCGTGGTCGATCCTCAAGCTGGCCGAGGTCATCGCCGACATCGTCCCGCCAGGCGTGATCAACATCGTCACGGGACCCGGTGGCGAGATCGGCAAGGCCCTGGCATCCAGTCCGCGGATCGCCAAGATCGGCTTCACGGGCGAGACGACGACCGGGCGACTGATCATGCAGTACGCGGCGCAGAACCTCATTCCCTCCACCGTTGAGCTCGGTGGAAAGTCGCCGAACATCTTCTTCGCTGATGTGATGGCAGCCGACGACGACTTCCTCGACAAGGCGATCGAAGGGCTCGTGCTCTACGCCTTCAACAAGGGTGAGGTCTGCACCTGCCCATCGCGCGCGCTCATCCAGGAATCGATCTACGACGAGTTCATGGCGCGTTGCCTCGAGCGCATCCGTCTGATCAAGCAGGGCAACCCGCTTGACCCGACCACAATGCTCGGCCCACAGGTCTCCGTACAGCAGCTCGAGAAGATCAGCTCGTACGTGGACATCGGCCTCCAGGAGGGCGCCGAGTGCCTGATCGGCGGCAAGCGCACGCCGATCGACGGGGAGTTCGCCGACGGCTACTACTACGAGCCGACGGTTCTCAAGGGCCACAACAAGATGCGCGTCTTCCAGGAGGAGATCTTCGGGCCGGTGCTCGCGGTCACGACCTTCAAGGACGAGGCCGAAGCTGTCGAGATCGCCAATGACAGCCTCTACGGTCTTGGAGCCGGCGTCTGGACTCGGGACGGCAGCCGTGCCTACCGGATGGGTCGTGCCATCAAGGCCGGTCGCGTGTGGACCAACTGCTACCACCTGTACCCCGCAGGTGCAGCGTTCGGCGGGTACAAGATCTCGGGTGTCGGTCGCGAGAATCACCAGATGATGCTCGAGCACTACTCCCAGACCAAGAACCTGCTGGTCAGCTACAGCCCGAAGGCCCTCGGGTTCTTCTAGAAGAGGGAGGCTGCCGACGTGAGCGATCACGCCTCCACGACCGCACCGGTCGCGCGTGTGGTCGCCACGCCGGCGGCGCTGGGCTGCATCGATCGGCTCGTCGCCGAGCGCGGGCCGGTCATGTTCTTCCAGTCGGGAGGCTGCTGCGATGGCAGCCTCCCGATGTGCTTCGACGACGGCGAGCTCGTTGTCAGCGACCAGGACGTCCTGCTTGGCAGGGTCGGCGGCTGTCCCTTCTACATCGATGCCCGCCAGTACGAGGTGTGGCGGCACACACAGCTGATCCTCGACGTCGGAGCGGGAGCGCCCGAGGGCTTCTCCCTGCCTGCGGGCGAGGACGAGCACTTCATCATCCGGTCGCGCTTGCTGAGCGACGCCGTGACCGGATGGACGACGACGCGCGGCCTATAGTCGCCTGACATGCCGGGAGCTCCAGCCGGTGCGACGGCCGTCGCCGTCTCCGCCCTGCGCGTGGTCCGAGGGGGGCGCGAGGTGCTCCACGGACTGAACTTCGCGATTCCCACCGGCACCGTCGCGGGATTCATCGGTCCGAGCGGCTGCGGAAAGTCGACCCTGATGCGCGCCATTGTCGGGGTGCAGGTGGTGAGGGGCGGCACGCTGACCGTGCTCGGGGTCCCAGCCGGCAGCGCGGCGCTGCGTCGCCGCGTCGGTTACTCCACGCAGTTCCCTGCGATCTACCACGACCTCACGGTCACCGAGAACCTGCGCTACTTCGCGGCCGTGCTCGGCGCACCACCGGCGGATGTCGACCGCGTCATCGCGGAGGTCTCGCTCGAGCCCCATTCCGAGGCCCTGGCCTCGCAGCTCTCGGGTGGCCAGTTCACCCGAGCCAGCCTCGCCGTCGCACTGCTGGGCAGACCAGAGCTGCTCGTGCTTGACGAGCCGACGGTCGGCCTCGACCCGGTGACGCGCGAGGAATTGTGGGATCTCTTCCACAGTCTTCGCGTGGATCGGCGGGTGACGCTGTTGATCACCAGCCACGTCATGGACGAGGCCGCTCGCTGCGAGACCCTGCTGCTCATGCGCGACGGTCGTATCCTCACGCGGGGCACGCCCGACGACCTGCGTCAGAACGCGGGCACCACGAACCTCGACGATGCGTTCCTGCGGGTGATTCGGGACGCAGAGCGGAGCAGATCGTGAGCCCGCGGCTGACGCTGGCAACCGCCCGGCGGGTCGCCAACCAGTTGCGCCGCGACCCGCGAACCGTGGCGCTGATGGTCCTGCTGCCGACGATGCTGATCATCCTGTTTCGGTACGTGCTCAATTCCCAGCGAGCATTCGATGCCGTCATCCCGAGCCTGCTGTGCATCTTCCCGTTCAACATCATGTTCGTCGTCACGTCGGTGGCGACGCTCCGTGAGCGCACGACCGGCACGCTGGAGCGGTTGATGACGCTGCCGATCGGGAAGATCGATCTCCTTGCCGGCTACGCCCTGGCGTTTGGGCTCTTCGGCGTCATCGAGGTCGGCGTGGCCACCACCGTCTGCATCACGTGGCTGGGTCTCAGCGTTCAGGGGTCGGCAGCGCTGCTCGTGCTCATCGCCGTGCTCGACGCCCTGCTGGGCATGGCACTCGGCCTCTTCGTCAGCGCCTTCGCTCGCACCGAGTTCCAGGCCGTGCAGTTCATGCCGCTGTTTGCCTTCCCACAGGTGCTGCTCTGCGGTCTGTTCGAGCCGCGCGACCACATGATCGGGGTGCTGTCCGGACTCTCGGACATCATGCCCCTGTCATACGCAGTGGACGCCATCAAAATGGTCACCTCCTCGACGCAGGTGAGCGCGGAGCTGGTCCGTGACATGGGCATCGTCTTCGGCTGCATCCTGATCGCGCTCCTGGCCGGCGCGGCCACACTACCCCGGCGCACCCCGTGACACGTGCCAAAGGGCCCACACAACTTGGTGCCCTTCGCCCATTCCGACACCGGGCGAGGTCCGCGAAGCTGATCCGATGCTCATCCAGGACTTCGTTCAGGTCAAGGCGCCCTACGCGGCTGTGCGCGATCGCCTGCTTGAGCCAGCGTCGGGCTGGCTCACCGACGGCGCCACCGACGCATACGCGGATGGAGAACGCCTGTTTCTCACCGTCACCGCGACGGGTGGCGAGGTGACGGTCGGCAAGCGCGTGCAGGTCGAGCTCGGTGCAGCCTACGCGCGCGGCGAGGGCTCCGTCGTGCGGCTGAACTGGTGGGCGACCGGTGCCCAGCGCCTCTTCCCCACTCTCGACGCCGATCTTGAGCTCATGCCGATGGGCCCTGACCAGGTCATGCTCACGTTGATGGGGCGCTACGAACCGCCCTTGGGCGCGGTGGGACGAGCCGTGGACCGGCTGGTCCTGCACCGGATCGCGGAGGCATGCATTCGTAGCTTCCTGCATCGCACCGCGGCCAACCTCGAACGCGCAACTGCGGCCTGAGCCGACCTGGGAGCAGACTTCCCATTCACATCAAGGAGGCATTTCACATCAAGGAGGCATTCCCGTGAAAAGTGCAGTCGCCGGGCTGACCGCGATCGTGGCCGCGATCATCTTTGTGGTGGTCGGGATCATTGGCTGGAGCGTTGGCCGGGGAGCCGTCGTGGCCTCTGTGGGTGCGGCCGCCGTCCAGGTGCAAACGACCGTCCCCCATATTTTCCTCACTGTGGCCACCCCGGACATGCTCAAGACGGATGTTGGGCCCGCCGTTCTGCCAGCCGCGGTGACGGTTCCAGCCAACAGCGACGTGATTGTCACGATACTGAACTTTGACGACCCGACGCCCTTGACCGGGGCGTACACCAGGTTCGCCACCGCGGCGGGTATCGAAGGCAAGTTCACCGCCGTGATAGTGAACCGCGCCAATCCCAACGGGCCAGCCACGGCGCCGGCACAGACCCTTGCGGCGGTTGATCCAGCAATCGTGTCGCACACCTTCACGATCCCCTCCCTCCACCTCAATGTTCCCCTCTTGGCATCCAGCCGCACCACGTTCACATTCCACACGGGAGCGGCGGGAACGTTCGAATGGCACTGCCAGGATCCCTGCGGTACTGGTCCTGCCGGTTGGAGCGGCGCCATGTCGGTGCAGGGGTACATGGGCGGCGAGCTGACCGTAATATGAATCCAGTCTTTTCACGGGAGCGGCCGGGGAGAGATCCCTCCGGCCGTTTCCTGACCCGACCGGTCCGCGGTCCGCACCAATAACCGCCCAACGAACACGTGCGAATGGGGGTCTGATTGCCCGCCTGATCATGGATCGGTTGCTGCGTTGGACGCTTTTGGCCGGAGTAGCGGTGCTGATCGCTCTGGCGACGGCCATACCCGTTTCCGCGCATGCCTTGCCGGTGGCGTCAGATCCTCTCCCTGGCGCCATCCTGCAGCAGTCCCCGCGCGTCGTCACGATGACCTTCAATGAGGCACCCGAACCAGCCCTCTCGTATATCAACGTGCTCGATACCGCGGGGCGACACCACGAAGTGGGGCACGCGGCTGCGAGCCCCACCGACCCGCGTGTCCTCTCGGTTGGTGTGGCCAAGGTCGGGAAGGGCGTGTACACGGTGTCGTGGCGGACTGTGGCATCGGATGATGGTCACCGGATCACCGGGAGCTTCACCTTCGGCGTCCAGGTGTTGCCGCCATCGCGCTTCTCGACGCAGGAGGCGGCCACATCGGCGGTCACGGCGGTTGGAGTAACGGCGCGCGCCGCGTACTACATTGCCATCATCTTCCTTCTTGGTGGCACCGCTGTTGCACTCTCTGTGGGCCCGCAGTTCTGGGGTCGTCTGCGGTCGATACTGACCGGCGCGTGGGTAGCGGCGATCATTGGTGTGATAGGCATCACTGATTCTCAGCTTCGCTCTGCGGGAGCGGGTTGGGATCAACTCTTCCACACCTCGCTCTTGGGCTCATTCGCCACGCGACTGGTGCCGGCCCTGGTGGGCACCGGCGCCTTGCTGATCACGCCGCGGGTTGCCTCCCGATTGCAGCGATGGACGATGGCCGTCGCCGGACTCGGTGCTGCCCTATCGACGCTCGCCGATGCCGCAGCGAATCACGCGAGCACCGAATCCAATCCCGTGGTGAGCGTCGCGTTGCAATGGGTGCACATTCTTGCGGCGGGGGCTTGGATCGGTGGTCTGACCGCGCTACTTCTGGTCATCTCTGCGGTGCCGGGGCAGCTGCGCTCGCGACTTCTGGAGCGATTCGCGATTGTCGCCGTCGGCTGTCTTCTCGTGGTCGCTGCCACCGGAGTGCTGCGGTCTGTTGCCGCCATTGGATCGTGGCAGAGACTGGTGACCACTCTCTATGGCGCACTTGTCCTTGCCAAGGTGGCGCTGATTCTGATTCTTGCGATCCTCGGTGTCGTCAACCGACTCAACGCCATGCGCGCAACCTCGCCGCCAAACGGGTTCCGACGTGTCGGAAGTATGCAGGTTGTCGTCGGGGTAGTCGCTCTTGTCCTCTCCTCAGCGCTCGTCAACGTCGCTCCCCCCAGCGCCACAGCCATCGCGTTCGCCGGTCCCGCTCCGATAGTTACCACCGGAACTGACGGCAACACCCTCAAGGTTCACCTTGAGGTCTCCCCTGGGAATGTTGGTTTCAACCACTTCACCCTCACCGTGGCCGACTACGTCACCGGAAGCCCGATCAGTGATGCGACCGTCACCCTCGGGTTCCTTTTCAACGGTCGTGAGTCCATTGGCACATCGGCGCTCCCGTTGACGTCGCTCGGGAAGGGCACTTTCTCCGCGGATGGGGCCAATCTCTCGCTCGGCGGCAGCTGGAACATCACGGCACAGGTGGAGACGACGCAGTGGATCTACGACGTCCCACTACACCTCACGACGCGTCAGCCACCAACGACGCCCTGACCCGAGGAGGCACCGGGCAGGCACCTCCTGCGTTCAGGCGGTGATCACGCGGCTATGAGAGCCGAGTCCGAGGCCACGGC
>DATBZP010000069.1:0-4426 GCA_036513135.1 Candidatus Dormiibacterota bacterium
CTCCAGGTAGCCGCGCTCGCCTGACCAGCCCGTTGCAGGCCGCCGGGTTGCGATTGGTATCGTGTTCGCGCGCTGAGGGGCGATCAACTCGCAGGCCTGCCTGCGTACCGCGGAGTTCCGATGACTCGACGTCACGTCGCCTTGGCAGTCGCGGTCGCGGTGGTCTGGGGGCTGAACTTCGTCATCATCGACGAGGGTCTGAAGGTGTTCCCTCCACTGCTCTTTGTGGCACTGCGCTTCGTGGTGGTTCTCCTCCCGGCCATCTTTTTCGTCGACCGTCCACGTGTTCCTGCCCGCTACGTCGTGGGTGTCGGCGCGTTCTCGGGGGCGCTGCAGTTCGGACTGCTGTTCGTCAGCCTGTCTTTGGGCATGCCGCCGGGCCTGGCTTCGCTCGTTGTCCAGCTCCAGGTGGTGTTTACCATCGCCATCGCGACAGTGACACTTGGCGAACGCCCGCATCGGCGACAGCTCGCCGGTGCACTCATCGCCCTGGCCGGGGTGGCGGTGATCGCCAGCACACGTACCGGTGCGATCGTCCCCCTGGGGGCCCTGGGCCTCTGCGTTGCCGGCTCGGCGTCGTGGGGCATCGGCAACGTGATCACCCGCATTGCTCGGCCGCGCGACGCCGTGGCCTTCCTGGTCTGGACCAGCCTGATCCCGCCCGTACCGCTGCTAATTCTCTCGCTTGTCCTGGAGGGGCCGGGAAGGATCGAGGCGGCGGGGCGTTCGCTCACCATCTCGGCGGTGCTGGCTCTCCTCTACGTCGCCTTCCTGTCAACCGGCTTCGCTTACGGGTCGTGGGCGTTCCTGCTGCGCCGCTACCCAGCGTCGACCGTGGCGCCCTTTTCCTTGATCGTGCCGGTGGTGGGCCTGGCGTCGGCGGCGATCTTCGTGCATGAGGCGCCGTCCCCGGCGGAAGCCGTCGGGGCTGCCGTGGTGATCATCGGACTGGCTCTGGTGACCCGCAGCGTTCGCCTCCCCCTGAGCCGCGCAGAGCGGGGCACCTAGCTATGCGAAGGCCAAGAATCCGGGTCGTACGGCCGGCCGATCAAGTCACA
Organism: Candidatus Dormiibacterota bacterium; assembly: GCA_036513135.1. Classification (GTDB taxonomy): domain Bacteria; phylum Chloroflexota; class Dormibacteria; order Dormibacterales; family Dormibacteraceae; genus Palsa-870. The sequence goes on from DATBZP010000069.1 coordinate 1,059, forward strand.
CCATTCTCGCCCACCATGGCGTACAACTTTCACACCAGAGCCGAAGCCGACCGGCCACTGCGGGCACGGTGGACCGCCTGAGCTGTTTGGGACTTTTGGCCCTAGGCGCGTTGTCCTCGGGACGCGAGGCTCACGACAGGCGAGGTGGTCGGCCTGTCGGCTGAGGCTATCGCCCTATTCGTCGCACGGTCGGGGAGGGCGTGTCGGGGAGTTCAGACTATGGCCATCCAGACACCGATACAGGTACCGGGTAGCCCGCCACCGCCTACGCCACCAACCACCCCCCCCACGGGGGACGGCTGGAGCGGCGTCACGCCAGGGAGCCCGATCGCGCCGCCGCCGCGGCCTCGCCGGCGGATTGCTAAGAAGTGGTGGTGGGCTGCCGGCATTGGCATCGTCGCCATCATCGCAGTGGCGGTTTCGGCGAGGCCGGCGCCGACAGCCAACACTCACCCAGCACCCACGGCGGCTCCGACCGCAGCCGCGTCAGCGGCCGCGCCGACACCTGCGGCGACAAGTGCTCCGACCGCCGCTCCAACCGCCCCGCCGATCGCCATTCCCGCTCTAGCGTCGGTAACACTGACCGGCCGAGGGGACTCGGTGCTCAAGGTGCCCGCGCAGTACAACGGTCAGGCAGCGCTGGTGACGGCGAAGAACTCGGGCGGGACCAACTTCTCCGTCTGGACCCTCGGGGCCGGGAACGCTCAGCAGCAACTTCTCGTCAACACGATCGGTAACTTCACTGGCGTGGAAGCCATGAACTTCGACGGTTCGAGCCCTGCCGGTTCTTTGCAGATCGGTGACAGCAGCGGGCGTTGGTCGATAACGTTCAGTGATCCTGCGACAGCGCCTGCGTTTGCCGCCTCCACGAGCGGTAGTGGCGATGCCGTGGTCGCTTACACCGGTGGTGCCGGCACAGCCGCGTTCACCAGCCGCGGCCAGGGCAATTTCGCTGTGCTGCAGTTCGCCGCAACAGGATCGTCCGAGAACCTCTTGGTGAACGTAATCGGAAACTACACCGGCAGCGTCCCAACTGACCCGGGTTTCCTCGTCATCACTTCTGACGGGAAGTGGACTGTCTCGGTGTCGCGTTAATCGGGTCAAGCCCGCTCGTCCGCCTTCGCGGCCATCCGCTTCTGTGAGTGCTTCCACAATGGAGCCATGAGCAACGCCGCGAAGGACGTCGGGGCACCTGATGAGCGCTCTCGCCAGGTGACTCTGCACGCTGAGGATGACGGCGTGGCCGTGACCGGCGCCTCGACGCCGGACCCCGACAAAGCCCTCATCCCGTGGGACCAAGCGGTTGCGGTGGGGCGCCGCATCATCGAGCTCGCGCGTGCCCGCGGCGACATCAGTTGAAGGCCGTGGGGATGCAATGAGCGCGGGACTGGGCAACGAGCCCCGCATCGGCGCGCTGCGGCTGCCGCGGCTATCAGCGCCACGGGCACCCGGTGACGATCCGACCTTTGCAGACCTCGGTCTGGCAGCGCTCGCGAAGGAATGCCGCTACTGGCAGCTCGGGCGCGACGGAGGAACCTTCTGGGAACTGAACGCCGGGACCTCCGCAGGACACCGCGACTCGTGGCGAGAGATCCCTGTACTGATGGGGAGCGTAGCCGAGGCCGCGCTGCTCGCCGGATCCGCTGAGGTCGAGATCGAATGTCTACGGCGTGCGGTCGACGTCGGAACACTGCCACCGGAATACGGTCTGTCGGTGCGCTTTTTCGCCGAGGCTCAAGGTCAGATGCTGCTCGGTTGCGGCCACCGACTGGCGAACATCGGCGTGAGGGTCATGATGCTTGCGAATGGCTACCCGTGGGGAAAGGATGTCCCACGGTCGACGCCCTTCCCGCCGAATAGCGACAACAGGAAAGATTGGATCCTCATGCGGGATCTTCGCAAGTACCGTGCGGCCGCGCCAGCCTCGGGGCACGCGGGACTCGAGAGGCTGATCGACGTGGTGCTCAATCTGGAAGCGACCCCGGAATGGCGCGCCCTGAACGACGAGCGTGGGAGAGACTTCCACCGTGCACGCGAAGAGAGTCCCTTCGTTGCCGGTGCTCGTCGGGTCAGCGTATGGAAGATCGCGGCACTAAGCCCCAGCGTGACGCAAGCTTCCCTCGAATACAGCGACGAGAACGCCACGCCGGCCGAGATCACGGCATGGACCGACCAGCTCGGCATCGCGCCCCGTGCCGTAATGCTCGGTCTCCCCACAGCGATGGCGGCATTCATGTCCGCCCTGGCCGCGGCGATGACGGAGATCACCGGCGGGACGTTCACCATCTGATCGGTCCCCACGTCCTCACGCTACGTTGAGACCGGATACAGCGCACTCTGATCCGCACGGCGGCATCGGTAACCACTACAGCGGCAAGTGGAAATGGAAAGGTCAGATTAGTCGCCTTCGACGTCGCGACGAATACAAACGACAGGATCGTGACCACCACCCCGCAGGACATGCGCCAGGCGAAGGGCCCCAGCGCAGGCCAGCATCCCTAAATCTACCTAGAAGCGGCGGCTCCTCAACAGGCTGCTCGAAGGTATCGGTCGCCTGGTCCATGGCCGTGGTCGAGGAGCATCATCGAGCATCGAGGTCCAGAATCATCGTCGCGGCGCCTTCGGCGTCTGACAAACACACGTAGCCGAGGCGCTCGTACAGTCGCAGAGCGGGGTTGTCGCGATCCACACTTAGGCTCAGCTGCGTGATGCCAAGAGCCCGCGCCTCTGTGTGCAGCCTCACGAGAAGGGATCTCCCAACGCCGCGACGGCGCCATCCGGGCTGTACCCCAATGCCGACCTCGGGGACGCTATCGCGGACGAAACCATAGCCATGATCCGCGTCGGTGAACAGTCTGAACCAGGCGGCCCCGCCGACGATCCCCAAGGAGTCACAGGCTCCGACCGCGACGTCTCCGGGGCGGCCCCAGCCCTCGATGTAAACGCGGAGGTGTGGCGTTGCCAGAGCATCCGCGACAACGGGGCCGTCGTCTCCACGCCAATACGCCGCCTCGTACAACGCGTCGCGGAGCGGCCCCATCTGTTCTGGGCCGAGACGCTGAATGGTTATCGCTCCGCTGGGTGCACCTATCTGCGCCACCGTGGAATCGTAGAGCGTATACGGAGGATCGGACTCCCAAGGGTCGAGATGGTGAGGCACCATGGCGTACAACCTCACACCAGAGACAGCCTCCTTGACCTCACGCGCCGAGAGCATGAAGTCACCCCGCTTGCCGCTACCCACCTGCTGTCGACAGCAGTGCCACCGCGACCGCGGCGAGACCGGCCCCAAGAGTCTGGACCCGACGCAGCCGCTCGCGCAGGAAGCCCAGCGCCAGCAGCACAGTGGTGGCGGGATACAGCGAGGT
>DATBZP010000070.1:0-6490 GCA_036513135.1 Candidatus Dormiibacterota bacterium
GGTTCTGCCTGGAAGATCTGCCCGCGCCACAACCTCGGTTGCCAGCCCGAGCGCTGACATCTGTGCCGCGGGCAGCCGCTCCCTGAGCATCAACAACCGTCGCGCCTGTGCGGGGCCCGCGAGCGAGGTCAGGAAGTAGCTGATACCGAAGTCGCCGCAGAGTGCGTTGTCGCCGTAAGCCGTGGACACGAACGCATCGTCGGCGACGATTCGAAAATCACACGCCAGCGCGAGGGCTAAGCCCGCGCCGGCGGCGGCGCCGTTGATCATCGCAATCGTCGGTTTCGGCATCAGGTGAAGCAGCTCCACCGAGCGCGTGCGCTTCCGAAGCCCCGAGAGCAGCGAGTCCAGCTGCGGACCGAAGGTCGACGCAGGTGGAGGGTCGACCCACCGGCGGCCGCGCTCTTTGAAGTCCGCCCCTCCGCAGAATGCAGGCGACGCGCCGGTCAAAACGACGCAGCGAACGGCCGGATCCGCGCTCGAGCTCTGGAGCTGTTCGACCAACGCGTCCATCAGCGCCTCCGTGAGGGCGTTTCGGGCGTCGGGCCGGTTGAGTGTCAGCCACTGCACCGCCCCGCGCCTTTCCTCGAGGAGCTCGCTCAACGTTGCTCCGAGCGCAGCGTGCGGCCCACCGGGAAAGGCGCGGTGGGCTCCGTCGACCCAGGACGGAGGTGGCCGGCGCGCCGCACTCGGCTTCGCGCGCGCGTCACTCTATATACCTGCCTACATATGGGCTGGATACGTGTGCGCTCGGCCGAGCAGAAAGCGCGATGCGCCGTATTATAGCGATCGTTCTAGACGGCTCCCGGAGCGTCCCACGTGGGCACGAGGAAGAGCGAAGCATGAGTGAGGAATCTCGCCGGCGAGGGCTCGAGATGATCCGGGAGGTGTACCAGGGGCGGGTCAAGATCGACCCAGACCTGACACCGCACCAGGCCGCAACCGTAGACCACCTGTTCGGCGAGATCTGGAGCCGGCCCGGTCTGGACATCCGCGACCGCCGCCTCGTTGTGATCGGCGTGCTCGGCATGCTCGGAAAAACCGAAGTCCTGGAGACGCAGTTCGGCGCCGCGCTGGACCGTGGCGAGCTTACCGCCGAGCAGATCCATGAGATCGTGCTCCAGCTCGCCCACTACGTGGGCTGGCCGCTTGCGAGCGCCGCAGCGCGAGCCGCCGAGAAAGTCACCGGAGTCACCCGCACGCCGTAAGCGCGCCGACCGCCCTCCCAGACTGCAAACAAGACGCTACCGGTCCGACCAATGTTCGTCCACGCTAGCTAGACCTTCACGGTCGACGAGTAAGTGATGCCGAAGGTCGGCAGCCACGACGAATGCTTGCCCGGACCGCCCGCCACGACAATCCGGATCTGATCGGGAGTCTCGCATAGTTCATGCCTGCCGTTAAGGCGGTCAGGAGGCGGCACGTCCTGGCGCCGGTTGTCGTTGATGAAGGCGTAGTTTGCGTCGGTGACGGTTCTGGCGGGAGTACCTGCATCGGCCGAGAGCCGTTCGCGAATCCGCTTGCGGTCCCATCCGTCATTCGCCAGCACCGCAGCGTGCTCCGGGCCCAGCACCAGGAAGAGATCGCCCCTTCGCATGATGTTGTTGTGGCCGGTGCTGCTGAGGGCGCTGACCAGCATATGCATCATCTCCTCGCCCGTGCTGGCCGTCAGCTCGTGGATGTTGTGCGGGCCTTCGAATGCCCCTACGGTCACGCCGGAGTCATCAGCCTTGAACCCCCGCTCGACGTGGTGCGGCTCCCAAGGATTGGCCGCCTGGTTCTCGGCAAAGCAGAAGGAGTACTTGCCGGCTGAACCCTGTGTGCTCTTGTCGACGGTGACGAGCGTCGCCGCCCCGAGGTTCATGAGGCTCAGCCGCACTGCACGGCCGATGGCGGCGTTGAGCCTGTTGCCGGGCCCGTAGAGGCTGGCGCCCGAGTTGATCCCGAGTTGCTCCGCGATCGATCCGCTGACCAGAACACCGACCGTGCAGGGGTGAGTTGTGGCCAGTACACCGAGCAAGCCGAAGCTCTTGACCAGCGAGGCTCGCATGGCGGCGACCACGATCGGGAAAGCGTTGTCCGGACAGCCCGCGAGGGTCGCATTCGTGGCCACGCCTCGAGCGTGACGCGATGAAATCGACTACCTGCCTGGCACGGCTGTCGAGCTCGGATTCCGCGATCCCTCCAACCGTCGTGGAGTCTCCATGACTCGATTGAGCTCCTGAATCGAGTCCTCCACGGATGGCATGAGTAGCGACTGGCGTTTTGTTAGCGCTCGTCTGAAGTGATCCATACAGCCCACCTAGACTTGCAGCGTGTCGTCGAGATCGATCGAGCACGACCTGGAGCTCGCGATTGGACGCCCCGTGCTCGCCATCGCACCCATCGACACTGGCCACTCGGGTTTCACGTACTGGGTCACGACAGACCTACCCGAGGCGATGGTCCTCCGTCTCGCCCCACCTGGAGTCAGGATCGCAGGGCCCGCGGATGTCGCACGCCAGGGCCGCATCATGCGTGCGCTGACCCTGGCCGGCCTGCCTGTCCCGCGGGTCATCGATACGACCGGGCATCCAACCATCGACGGCCGCCCGTTCATCCTCCTCGAGAAGGTCGACGGAGAGCGCATCGAGGCCGTCAAGGGTCGGGTTGCTGATGAGGCGCTGGCCGGATCGGCGGTCGCAGTGCTTCGCCGGCTGCACAGGGTGCCGTTGGCCGAAACCGGGATCGCCGACGAGGCGCCCGTCTCGCTCGAAACGGAGCTTCACCGCTGGAACCGGCTCATCGAGCACGCCCCCCCGGAACTGAGGGTCCTGGCCCCCAAGGTGGCCGAGCGGCTGAGAAACACAGTCCCCGGGCAGGGGACCCCTGCGTTGATTCATGGCGACTATCACTACGGAAACCTCCTTTTCAAGGGCAGCGAGGTTGCCGGTGTGGTCGACTGGGAGATCGCGGCGCTGGGCCAGCCTCTGGTCGATCTCGCGAGTCTGGCCCTTATCGCCGATGCCGGCAAACGCGGTCTTAGAGTGCCCGGCGGCAGCCGTGTGGACGCTTCGCTCGAGTTCGTGGTGGAGACATACGGAGCGAAGACGACCGACCTTCGTTGGTTCCTGGGACTTGCGTATTTCAAGCTGGCTGCGATCTTCGGCTACAACCTGATGCTTCACAGGCGCGGCAAGAGGCATGACCCGCACAACGAGTCGCGAGCCCGCGAAGTCGGCACGTACCTGGAGGCGGCACGGGAGGTGCTGGGCGCGTGACGCTGCCGCGAGGCAATCCCATCGCCGTCGTCCATGTTGCCGGCCACAGGCGGGCCTCCTGATGCCGCGACCGGCCAGGGGGGGCCTGGGCATATCGATCAGCGCGCACGGCCGGTTCATCACCACGACGCGTGAGCTGCTCGACGTTGCACGCCGCGCCGAGGCGCTCGGCTTTGACCAGATCTCGATCGGCGAACACGTTCTGCTGACGGTCGAGGTCGCCGGCAGGGGTGGTTCGAGCTGGCACAACGAGACCGCTTCATGGCCGGATCCGCTCGTGACACTGGCCGCGATCGCGGCGGTGACCGAGCGGCTTCGCCTGTGCACCAGCATCTACATCGTGCCGCTCCGGCCGGCGGCGGCGGTCGCCAAGATGGCGGCCACGGTCGACGCAATCTCGGGCGGCCGGCTCACCTTTGGCGTCGGGGCGGGCTGGCAGGAGCGCGAGTTCGCGGCGGTCGGCGTCGCTTTCGCAGAGAGGTTCGGGCGATTCGAAGACGCTCTGCGCGCGTGCAAGGTGCTCTGGACCCAGGCACCGGCGACCTTCCATTCGCGCACCGTCAACCTCGAGGAGGTCTGGTGCCTGCCACAGCCCGTGCAGGTGGGCGGTCCGCCCATCCTGATGGGAGGTGAGCCCGGCCCGAGCCTTCACCGGCGTGTGACCGAGCTGGCCGACGGGTGGATCGTACGCGCCGACTCTATCCGGCGGGCAGCAGACCCCGATGCCGAGCTCCAGAGGACGATGGACGCGATTCGAGCCCGCTTCGTGACGGCCGGCCGCGACCCAGACCGACTCATGTTCCAGATCGGCGGCTACGCAGTACGCGACGCAGCAGGCCGGATCGACCACCTAGCGTCGTTCGATCGGGTCCGTGCCCTGTGGGGCATGGGGCTCACGATGGTCCAGCTGTCCCTCGCCGAGTTCGTGGACAGCCCCGAAAGCCTGGCCCCGTTCCTGGAAATGGCGGCGCGGGAGCTTCTGTGAGAGTCATCGACCCCCTGTAGTGATCGTTCTATAGTAGTGTTCAGAGATGGGTCAAGCACGCCTTCTGGCGCGGCCGCGGCAGCGCCGTCCGGATCAGCTTGCGGTAAACGGCCGGTGACCGGGCACCGTGGCGCAGCAAGCGGGCCGGCGTCAACCGCTGACGACCGCATCACGGCGCTCGCCGAAGCACTCTGGAAAGCGGAGCAGTCGCGCCGCGCGATCCCTCCGATCATCAAGGGCGATCCCGACCTCACGGTTGGCGATGCCTACAGGATCCAGCTGACAAACATCAAGAGAAAGCTGGCAGCCGGGGCCCGGATCATGGGCCGCAAGGTGGGGCTCACCTCCCGCGCGATGCAGTCGATGATGGGAGTCAACGAGCCGGACTTCGGGGTCTTACTCGACGACATGTTCGTGGAGGAAGGGGACGCCGTCCCGGTCGCCGACCTGGTCCAGCCGCGGGTCGAAGCGGAGATCGCCCTTGTGCTCGGCCGTGGGCTGCGCGGTCCTGGGGTGAGCTCGACCGCCGCCCTTCGTTGCGTCGAGTCCGCCGTCGCGTCGATCGAGATCATCGACAGCCGGATCGAGGATTGGAAGATAGGTTTGATCGACACGATCGCCGACAACGCATCGTCGGCACGTTTTGTGGTCGCAGCACGCCGGACACCGGTGGACGGCATCGACCTTCGGCTGACCGGGATGGCGCTGTCCATCAACGGTGAGCTGTTGGAGACCGGAGCCGGTGCTGCCGTGCTCGGCAATCCAGCCCGCTGCCTTGCATGGCTGGCCAACAAGCTCGCGACCTTCGACGAGGAGCTGGAAGCGGGTGACATCGTCCTGGCCGGGGCACTTCACAGAGCGATACCGGTCAAGCCAGGCGACAGTGTTGTGGCTGAGTTCGACCGGCTCGGCAGCGTTCGCACACGTTTCACCTAGATTGAGGAGGGTCATGCCCGGCAGGGTTCCTGTGATGATTCTTGGGTCGGGGAACATCGGCACCGACCTCATGGCAAAGGTGCGGCGCTCCAAAGTGCTGGAGCTGACAGCCCTGGTCGGGATCGACCCCGAGTCGGACGGGCTTCGACGCGCGCGAGAGGCGGGCATCGAGTCCTCATCCGAAGGGGTCGACTGGATCATCAAGCATGCCGACCGCGCCACATTTGTGTTTGACGCCACCTCCGCGTCCGCGCATCGGGCGACAGCGCCGAGACTGCTTGAAGCCGGGATTCGCAGCATCGACCTCACCCCGGCAAAGATGGGCCCGGGCATCGTGCCGGTCGTCAATCTCCACGACCACCACAACGCGCCGGACGTGAATCTCATCAGTTGTGGCGGCCAGGCCACGATTCCGATGGTGGCCGCCGTCAGCCGAGTGACGCCGGTCGATTACGCCGAAATCGTGGCGACTGTCGCGAGCCGCGGCGCCGGCCCGGGCACTCGACAGAACATCGACGAGTTCACGCAGACCACTGCGAAGGCGGTCGAGGACATCGGTGGCGCCAAGAGAGGAAAGGCGATCATCATCCTCAACCCGGCAGACCCTCCGATCCTCATGCGCAACACGATCTTCTGCACGATCGGCCAGGACGCCGACGTCGACGCGATCGCGACCAGCATCCGCGAGCAGGCGGCGGCGGTCGCGGAGTACGTTCCAGGCTATCGGCTCAAGACCAACCCCGTGTTCGACAACGGTAGGGTCGCGATCTTCATCGAGGTCGAGGGAGCCGGTGACTACCTGCCAAAGTTCGCCGGCAACCTGGATATCATGACTGCGGCGGCGGTACGCGTCGGCGAAGAGTTGGCGCTCGCATCCGATCTGGTGGCCGCGCAATGACCAAGAGAATCACTGTCGTCGATTCATCGCTCCGCGACGGCAGCCACGCGATGCGGCACCAATTCACCGTCGAGCAGGTGCGCGCGGTCGCGGCAGGTATGGCGCGAGCTCACGTGCCGATCATCGAGATCAGCCACGGAGACGGCCTCGGCGGGTCCTCTATCAATTACGGCTTCTCGCTGGTTGACGAGTACGAGCTGATGGAGGCGGCGTTGCAGGTCCTCGGCGACACCAAGCTTGCCGTTCTGATGCTTCCCGGAGTTGGCGTCAAAGCCGACCTGAAGAGATCAGCCCAGATGGGAGTGAAGGTGGCTCGGATCGCGACCCACTGCACCGAGGCGGACATCTCCCAGCAGCACATGGGACTGGCCCGCGAACTCGGAATGACCGTGGTTGGCTTCCTCATGATGG
>DATBZP010000071.1:0-7617 GCA_036513135.1 Candidatus Dormiibacterota bacterium
ATGACCCCGGTCGTCTTGAAGCCCTGTGAGTTCGAACGAGAGATCGCGACGGCGCGCACGTGGATGGTGCCGGTCCCGGGCTGCGCCTGGAGCTCCACGTCCTTCTGGGTGTAAGGGGCGGCCTGCGCGATCAAGGTGACCGAGGCGGACGGGACGTAGATCGCCGCCCCGAACAGGCCGACCAGCAGGAGGGTCGCCGCCGTGATGTAGAGGAGGAAGCGGCCTGGCTTCAACTCGGTCGCGGTCTTGGTCAACAGTTTGGTCGGCGCCGCGATGCCCACGTGGGTCGTTGCTGCGGTGCGGCCGCGCTGCCACCACCGCCGCACCGGCGGCGGAGCCTCCGCCTCGGATGGAATGCCCTCGCCCTCCAGACCGACGGCGCCGAAGACGGCAAAGCCGCTTTCCGCCGCCATCTTCTGCACGGCCGGGTCGTCGCAGACGACGGTCACCCGCTTACCCAAACGGGCTGCGTAGTTGCGCAGCAGCTGGAAGTTGAACCGGCTCTGCCCGATGCGCGAGCGCATCGGCAAGACCAGCATGGTGTCCTCGCCGTCGAAGCGGCGGAGGCGCTCGACGACCTCCGGGACCTCCTCTTCCGTTTCAACGTAAATCGGGTTCGTTGCCATGGCGTCTACAAATCTCCTGGGGGGCTTTTCAGACCTTTATACCGCCTAGGACCCGTCGCATGACGGTGTTGACCGTGTCCCGTTCCTCGGCTTCAGTTCGCAGAGCGTGGTTCGCGAGGCCCATCGGGGCGATGTCCTGGGGGCTCGAAAGCTGCCCTGTGGAGTCAGTCAGATTGCGCACATCCGACGGTACGAGGTGGCGGATGTGCGGCTCGCGCGGAAATGGAAGGCCGGCGGCCCAGTTGTTCTTGACCATCTCGAGCGTCAGTTCCGGCAGAAGGCTGCCGCCTCCACACAGGTAAATGCTCGTCGGGAGCCGCTCGCCACGAGACAGCTCCTTGATGCTGAGCGCGAGGCCCTGCAACAGCACCTCGGCGTCCGCGGCGAGAAGCTCGGACACCTGGCGGTGCTGGTCCGCAGACAGAAGACCTTCCGAATGTCGGAGCTTGCGGGCCTCGGCCTCCTCGTAGCTCAGGCCGAACGCGAGCGCCAGGCGTCGCGTGAAAGCCCGCCCGCCGAGGTTGAACATACGCGTGCCTTCGACGCCACCGTCGCGGATCAGCGCGACATCGGTCGTGCCGCCGCCGATGTCGACGAAGATTCCACCTTCCGCCCAGGTCTCCTCGCTCGCGCATGCTCGTGCGAGCGCATAGGGCTGGGCGACGGCCGCCGCCAGCTCGAGGTCCAGCTCTCGCACGACGGTCTCGATGGCATCGATGTGCGTCATCGGAGCGAAGGTGTTGAAGACGGTCACCTCCAGGTTCTTGCCCGTGAATCCGACTGGGTTCGTGACCGGGTAGCCGTCGACACGAACGTTCGTGATCGCCGAATGCACGAGGCGCGCCTCGAGCTGACCGTAGCTGCGTTCCATCTCCAGCAGGTGCTGCGCTTCGCGCAACGCGCGGCGCTGGACCATCTGCAACATCGTGGAGATCTCACCGGAGCGCACCCGCGCCTTGGAGTTCTCTCGTGGGTAGGCGATCGTCGACGAGAAGCCCTTGATGAGCTCGCCGGCGATGCCGACGACGACCTGGCCCGGCACTGTCTTCGCCATGTCCTCGGCAGCTTCCAGCGCCCGGTTGCATGACTGGATCACGGACTCGAGGTCCGCGATGGCGCCTCCCGACATTGCCGCCGGGGCCTGTGGCTCGCGGCCAACCCCGAGCACCTCGCCGTCCGGACCTTCACGCCGGACGACCAGGACCTTGATCAGGTCCGTCCCGATGTCGAGCACGGTGAAGTGGCGGTAGTAGTCGCTGCGCTTGCGCAGGAACTTGAATTTGGTCATGTGGAGGCAGGCCCGAGTGGGGCGGCGAAAGATTTGGTGGCCAGGTGGTCCGAGCCGAAGGAAGCGACGAGCACCGCAGCGAACGCATCATTGCACGCGTAAGCGAGGCGCACAGGAGCTGACGCCCGGATCGGGCCGCATGGGCGCCAAAGATTCGTCGACGTCACTCGGGCATGCCTCCTGAGACCGCCAGCTCCTCTTCGAGGCGCTTAAACGCCTCACCGGCGGGGACGGTCAGCTTGCCGCTGACTAGCTGCGGACGGCCGCCACCATTCCCGAAGAAGGTCTTGAGGCGGTTCGCATCGTACTGAGTGGCGAGGTCATTGGACACCTTGATGACAAACATGTCGCCGGCGACAACGGTTACGACGCCGGACTTCACGACCTCCAGATAACGGTCTGCATATGACTTCAACTCGTCAAGGTTAGAGGCGTCGACGGTTTCGGTCACGTACGCCACCTTGCCGTGCTTGACCGCCAAGCCGTCTCCACCTCCGACGCGAGCGCTCCGGAGCTGGTCGCGCAGCTTCTCCTGCTCACGTTCGGCCTCCTTCAGCTGCGTGCGCAGCATGTGCACGCGGTCAGGCAGCTGCTCCGGGCTGGCGTTGAACGAGTGCGAAAGTTCTGAGAGCAACTCGCGATCATGGCGCACCAGGTCATCCGCTGCTTCGCCGACCACCATATCGATTCGCCTCAAGCCGGAGCCGATGCTGGACTCGGACACGATGACCGCCGTTCCGATGTCCGCGCTGTTGTCGACGTGGGTCCCGCCGCAAAGCTCACAGGTCCAATCGCCGAAGCACACCACGCGCACGACGTCGCCGTACTTCTCCTCGAACAGGTGCATGGCGCCCTGCGCTACAGCCTCCTTGTAAGGCTTTTGGCTTTCGTGGGAAGGCAGGGCCGCGCGCACCTTCTCCATGACAAGGCGATTGATACGTGCGAGCTCCTCCTTGCTGATTGCCCGGTTCAGGGGGATGTCGAATGTGGTGTGATCCGGGCCGACCCAGGAACCCTTCTGGACGACGCTTTCCCCGAGGGTTTCGCGAAGCGCCTTGTGGAACAGATGAGTGGCCGAGTGGTGACGCGCGATCTGCGCGCGACGCTTGCCGTCAACCGACGCGCGAGCCATCTCCCCAACGCGCACGTCTCCGGTGACCACGGTGCCGAGATGTGCGATCGCCCCTTCGATCGGCTTTTGCGTGTCCTCGACGCGCACTCGCGCGCCTGGAGTGGTGATGGTGCCGGTATCTCCTACCTGCCCGCCGGACTCCGCATAGAAAGGAGTGCGCTCGAGGAAAACTTCCACCGAATCGCCTTCAGTCGCCACCTGGGCCGAGCTTCCATTGACTCGGAGAGCGGTCACGTGGCTCTCGCTGCTCAGCTCGCGATACCCGGTGAATTCCGAGCTGGGAATGTCCTTCGCGCCCAGCTTGTCCAGGGTGCGGCGCTGGGCGCGTGAACGCGAACGTTGACCTTCCATCGCGGCCCGGAATCCTTCTTCATCCAGTTCGATACCGCGTTGTTCCGCCAGCTCACGAGTGAGCTCAAGCGGAAATCCGAAAGTGTCGTGAAGCATGAATGCTTCGTGGCCGGGGATGACCCTCTTGTTGGATGCAGCTACATGCTCGAACTGCTCCATGCCACCGTCCAACGTGCGCCTGAAGCGGTCTGTCTCCGCCTCAACGACCTCGGTGATGAACCTCTCACGCGCCTGGAGCTCCGGATAGTGATCCTTGAACATCGGCACGGCGACGCGGACCCCACGACTGAGCGGGGCTGTCAGCCCGATGTTTCGAGCGTGTAGCGCCGCCCGGCGGATGAGACGTCTCAGCACGTAGCCGCGACCCTCGTTCGACGGTGTAACGCCGTCAGCGATGACGAAGGTCGCCGCGCGCACGTGGTCGGCGATGATCCGCTCCGAAAGCGTGGTCGGTTTTGGGCTCGACTGCCGCACGAAATCGACCAGCGGCTCAAGCACGTCTGCTTCGAAGACGCTCGACTTACCCTGCAAGATGTAGCTGATCCGCTCGAGCCCCATTCCGGTATCGATCGCCGGACGCGCCAGTGGGACAAGGCTTCCGTCTTCCTGCTGGTCGTACTGCGGGAACACCAGGTTCCAGATTTCGGTGAAGCGTTCGCAGTGATCCGGCACGCAGTCGGGCAGGCCGCAGCCGACCTGGGAGCCGCGGTCCCACCAGATTTCGGAGTCCGGACCACACGGTCCTCGCCCAAGCCCCCACCAGTTGTCAGCCAGCCGTGTGATGTGCTGGTGAGCGACGTCCGTGCGCTCGGTCCAGATCGTGTATGCCTCGTCGTCGGTCGGGTGGATCGTCACCCGCAGCCGGTCGGCCGGCATCTCGAAACCGCGCGTGACCAACTCCCAGGCAAGCGGGATCGCGGTCTCTTTGAAGTACGCGCCGGTGGGCGTGAAGTTGCCGAGCATCTCGAAGAATGTGTTGTGCCGATCGGTCTTGCCCACCTCGTCGATGTCGCCGGTGCGCAGGCACTTCTGGCAGCTTGCGAGGCGGGGCGCGGGGGGATCGCTCAAGCCCTGGTAGTAAGGCTGAAGCGGCTGCATTCCAGCCGAGATGAAGAGCGTGCTCGGGTCCCCGTGCGGCACCAGCGACGCGCTGGGCAGGACCAGGTGCTCCCGGCTGGCGAAATGCTCTAGAAAACGTCTGCGGATCTCATTCCCGGTCAAGAGGCAGGTCTAGCTTACGGTGAGAGGCGTTCGATCCGCCAACCCCCATCCCGTCGGCGGACGAAGCGCAGCCGATCGTGGAGGCGGTCCTCACGACTCTCCCAGAACTCGATCCAGCGCGGCCGCAGCGCGTACCCGCCCCAATCGGCGGGCAGCGGAACGCGGCCCGGATACGTAGCGCCGAGCTCCGCGACCGCGCGCTCGAGCACCCCTCGCGAGCTGACGGTGCGGCTCTGCCTCGAGGCCAGCGCTGACAACTGCGCACCCCGCGGCCGGCTGCGGAAGTAGGCGAGCGATAGCCTGCGATCCAGGCGGCGGACGGTCCCCGAGACACGGACCTGGTGGTGCGTCACGAACCAGTAGAAGACGATGGCGGCTCGGTTGTCGCGGGCCAAGTCAAGGCCCTTCTGACTCTCGTAGTTCGAATAGAACAGAAAGGATCCGTCCCGGATGCCCTTGAACAGCACCATGCGCGCCGAGGGCCCGGAATCACCCACCGTGGCGAGTGCAATCGCGTCGGGCTGCGAAGCGCCCGCGACCTGGGATTCCCGAAACCAACGCCGAAAGAGGGTCAGCGGATCAGCGGGCGCGTTGGACTCAAGCAGCGCCATGCCTAGCCCACACTAAGAGGCGGTTTCCTGCGGCACATACTTCCGCAGCTGCTCGAGGGCCGCTCGCTGCAGGCGTGACACGTGCATCTGGCTGATGCCGAGCCGGCGCGCGATCTCCGACTGCGACATCTGCTCATAGAACCTCATCGCCATGATCGCGCGCTCGCGCGGCGTCAGGTGCTCCATCGCGCGGTCGAGCACGTCGCGCATCTCGACTCGGTCCAGTTCCGGGTCGGGGCTGCCAATCTGATCGGCGACGGCCCGGCTGTCCTGGCCGTCGCTTGACCCAATCGGCTGGTCCAGGGAAAGTGGCATGTATGCCGGGCCCATTTCAATGGCCTCGGTCACGTCGCCCGGCGATACGCCCAGCCGCTCGGCCAGCTCCGACACGGTTGGCTCGCGTCCCAGCTCATTCTTCATCTGCTCGTTGACGCGAACCACGGACGCGTGCAGCTCTTGGAGGCGGCGAGGAAAGCGGATGGCCGTGCCTTTGTCCCTGAAGTGTCGCTTGATCTCGCCCGCAACTGTCAGCGTCGCGAAAGTTGTGAATTCGTAACCCAGGTCAGGGTCGAAGCGCTCGATGGCTTTGATCAGGCCGAGGTAGCCGACCTGCACGATGTCGTCGAGCGGCTCGCCACGGTTCTGGAACTTGCGGGCGAGAAAGTAGACGAAATCGTGGTACGCGGCGACTAGCTGCTCGCGAATTCGCTCGCGCTCGGCCGGGTCCGTCGTGTCCCGATACAGGCGATGGAGCGCCCGCAGCTCATCGCGGGGAATCCGCTGCTGTGAAGCCAATCCCTATCTAGTCTCGACCCTTAAGAGGTTGAGCTGCGGCCCGTCAGCCGGCCAGGTACTTGACCATCCGGAAGCTGACGTGCCCTGTGGTGGGCTCGACCTGGGGCCGGAAGTCGTCAACAAAGCAGCGGATCATCTCGTAGGCGAGCCTCTGCAGCTCGGGGTCGACCACCGTGTCCTGGTGCTTGGGCATCGGGAGGGTGTTGCCGCTCGGCATGAGGTCGACGTCGACCACCAGCGCCCGGTTGGTAGCGAAGTAGGTGAGCTTGAGGTCGGCAGGGCCGTCGAGGTCGCTCGCCGCCGCGATCGCGCTGTCGCACGCCTGCGTGAGGGCGATGGTCAGCTCGTCGAGGTCAACGAGGCTGAAACCCAACTGGCCGCCGAGCGTCGTGGCCACCCTCTTGGCGACCGGAATGAACTCCGCCAACGCCGGAATCTTGAGCTCAGCCAGGTTGCGCTTGGCCAACTATCGCTCCCCTCTCTTCCTTCTATTCCTTGCCGTCCGCCTGCTGCATCTTGCGCAAGGCGGTTGCTTCCAACTCTTCACGCTTGCGCTTCGCCGCGGCTACTCCATCCTGGATCGCCTTGCCGACCGGGTGGTCTGGGTCGCTGACCATCTGCCGTGCCCTCTGAGCCGCGTCCTTCGCGCGCTGCACCGGTTCGCTTCCGCTTAGTTCGATGGTCTTGCTGCGCAGGCTATCGACCTGCGACCGGCCGGGGCCAGACGCGATGTACGCGCCTGCAGCGAGACCGATCAAGCCGCCGAGGATGAACCAACCAAATCCACCGCCACCACCGTTACTCTCGTCAGCCATCTCTACCTCCTGGTTACTGTGCGAACAAGGCTTTCACCGGCCACCCTGACCCCATGAGCCGCGGCAGTGATGCCGCGACCTACCGCCGCCGCCCCGCCACCCGCCGTCCGGAGGCCGACGTTGACTCCGGCAGTGATGTCGTTGACGTTGCCGATCGTCTGCCGGACCTCCGGCAGCGTCTCTTTCAACTCTTCGTTGGTCGTGTCCAAAAGCTCCTCCACCGCTCCGAGGGTCCCGCGCAGCCGCATCAGGACCGCGGCCAGGGCCAGCGCCACCACGAGCGCGGCAACCCCGAACGCGAGCCACATGAAGTTCTGGCCGCTCATCCAGTGAATACCCCTCGGTCCGAGCTTGCAAACACCAAGTCAATAGTATGAGAAGGAACCGGTCGGCTCCTTCTGCGCGCCAGGCGCGGGCAGGATGGGACTTCCTGATCGCATCGGCGCGTTGGCTTCGCCAGGGCGCACCCGGCCCTCACCACTTGTCGAAGCACAACGGCGGTTCGGTAGGGCCGGCGCTCAACTTCCCGGGAAGGGATTTACAGAATGTCTCTCCAAGCCACGTTTGGGTGGCCAACCGCGGGCGCGGGGACGGCCGGAGTGAATCCGGCCTACTGGCCACGCGTTAGTTGCGAGCGCTGGGCTTATTCGGTTCCGGTTCTTTCGGCTCGTGGCTTCGGCGCGGCACGAAACGCGCCAAAGGCTGGAGCAGAAGAGCAAATGCGGCGGCAGGCAGCACATTGGCCTGCCCCCAGCGGAGCGAGGCAAGCCCCATGTAG
>DATBZP010000072.1:0-19699 GCA_036513135.1 Candidatus Dormiibacterota bacterium
CCTTCATGGGGCCCAATATAGGAGTTGGTACCGTCAATTCAGCCCTTGTTGCCCGAGTGGAGCGGCGACATCAAATGTGGCCGAATTCGCGGCTGATGAGAGGGGCCACCTAAGCGGTTGAAGTGCCTCCGACTGGATATACCGCCACGGCGAACTCGAATTGGAACCCGGGGCCTCTGTACGCAAGGTGCCGCGACGTGCCCGTCGATAGCGCCCAGGTTGCTGCACGACCGTCCCATAACGTTTCTGCCATCGGCCGGCGCGTAGACGCTCGCAAGGGATGTGTGAAGCGCCAGTTCAGCTCGTCCCGGACCTGTTCGTCATCGCGTTCGCGATCCTCGCGAATGCGCGCCCGCTCTTAACTCAACTGCTCGGATTGAGATCCGTCGGCGAAGCGTCCTCCCACTTCTTGCCCCATAGATGTTTCCAACCTGGTTGCATGTCGCCGGGCCAGATGGCCGTAACTACGTCTTCGATCGGTTCGGCGTCCATGTTTGAAATCCGGCTCCGTCTCAGCGCCAACACCGCCTTCTCCGTCATGAAGACAAAGCCAGTGTCCGTTGGCCCGAACACGTCGGATCCGTCCCAGGTTTCCACAGCGAAATACATCCCCTTCAGGCTGGGAAACACTCCGCCCGGCAGCTGAACGGGTACGGGTTCGGACCTTCGCCAGTCGATCGGTCCGCACTCGCCGACGACCTGAAACCCGTGGAAGCCGTTCGCGGTCACCCCTTCCTTGTCGTAGACCGTCACGGGAAATAGAGACCAACCGCTGCAGCCAGCCGTGGTGAGAGCGTCGACGAAAGCCTGGTTCACTACATTCGGATCTGCGTACCCGGTTATCACGACGTCTCGAAGCGGGCCTCCCACGTTGTGCCTCATTACGAGCGGCTGACTCGGCCGGAACCTGCCTCGATGAAGATCTCTGCTCGACCAGGGCTTAGGTATCTCGAGGTTGCCGCAATAAGCCACGTGGCCCGTCTTTGCGGAGAATCGGAAAAACTTTGTCACTCAGTGGATTGTGAGCCGGGATTCACAGATACGGTTGATTAGCTGCCGGCCTGCTACCCGAAACGTCCTCGTTCGGGGCGATAACGCATATCTAGGCCCTGAGACTTGCTCGACCCGAGCGGTGCTGGGCATTAAGGTCACGTCTCGTCGGGCAATCCCAGAGCGTTCCGTATTTGGTCGAGCTGACCATCGGAGTAGGAATCCCACGCGAGGCTGAGTTGTGTTCTGCCGTCTCGATCCACGAGAAGGACCTTGCTCAGGTACCGCCGATGCCTGGATGCCCCTGCTCGGACAACTACCCATCTCGCGAGACTGCTGCGCTCGCACCGCCTGGACCTCCGCAGAGCGTCGCGAGACTCGACATATTCAGGGGTGATCACCACTCGTGAATTGAGGGCCTTCGCCGCGAAAACGGAACCAGCGACGATGATTAGGACGATGACGGTGGCACCGAACGCCGGGAACCTCATCGCACCGCCGAGTACCACGAGGCCGAGGCTGACGAGTATGAGCAGCCATAACCAGATCGGGGTATGCCTGAGACGGTCGCGCCAGTCCAGCGCGATCATGCGTGGCGACGATCGCACCGTGAGTGTGGGGTCGGTCATATCGGACGGTCCATCATGGACCCGCCCGGCTCCCGTTCTCGACAGTGCACACAGGCGCCAGGTGCCCCGTATTTTCTTAAGGTGTACGGACTCGACGGGTCCGAGCTGCGCGGCCACGCCTTGACGTGCCTCTGACTGGATATACAACCACGGCGAACTCGAATTTAGACCCGGAGCCTCACGGTCCCGAACCGTCTTGATTCCATTTCCTCGAGTGTCCCGGCGGCTCCGCAGATACCCGCCTGAACTCAAATTGCCGCTCCCAGGTGTCCGTCCGTGTCCTCCTAGAGCCGCCTGGTGCCGGGAATCTGTGACCCGGTTGTGACCCGGCTCCTGCCTCAAAATGCAAAAGGCGGGACCCGCGACCACCTCGCACATTAGAAAGACGAAGCCTGCCTAGCTCCGCGAGAGCGCGACGTTGTCGAAAAAGAGGGCGCTATCTATATCGTCGAGGAGCCCAGCATGTGTCGGCTGCCAGCCGAGCAGTTCGCGCGTCAGAGTGCTCGAGGCAAGCATGTCGCGTCCGATGAGGGCCGCCTGGAACCCGAAGTGGGCGGCGGCGTCCTCTGCCACGATTGGAGCCACGGGCACGTTCAGGTGGCGCCCTATGATCTCGGCGATGGCGCGGACGGTCACGCCCTCCTCACCGACGCCGTGGAGGATCGATCCCGCGGGAGCCTTTTCCACCGCCAGACGGAAGAGGCCAGCGGCATCGAGGCGGTGCAAGGAGGGCCAGCGGTTTGACCCGTCGCCGAGGTAGCCCGAGACACCCTTCGCGCGGGCGATGTCGACCAGCAGCTTGACGAAGTCGCACCTGCCGCGGTCGTGGACTGTCGGCGCAAGCCGCACGACGGACGAACGCACGCCGTGCTCCGCGAACGAGAGCGCAACCGGCGCCGCGCCGGCTCGAGGGCTTCGCGAGGGGGGCGGGGTATCGCGCTCGGTCCCCGCCGGGCCACCAGAGGCAATGACCAGCGGTCGATTCGAACCCTGAAGGGCCTCGCCGAAAGTTTCGATGGCGCGCAGCTCGGCACGCGCCGCCGCCTCGTGTTGCGACAGGTCGTGGCTGAACCCGAGGTTGACGACCCCGTCAGACCCTTCAGCCGCGGCGCACAGGACGTCGAGGTCTTCCAGCGTGCCGCGGCATACGTCAGCGCCGGCGGACGTCAGCGCAGCAGCCGAGGAATCCGAGCGAGCGAGCCCGACGACCTGATGGCCGGCGGCGATGAGATCGGAAACGAGAGCGGAACCGATGAACCCGGACGCGCCGGTGACGAAGATGCGCATCTGACAAACCTCCAGAAACCCGTTGATGACACCAAGTGCTATCACCGTAGCACATCATGTCACCTGGTGTCATTACCGGTAGACTCCTGGAAGTGCCGAGATGGGAGCCGGATGCCCGAACTAGGCTGCAGGAGGCAGCGCTTGCCCTATTCGACGAGCGCGGATTCGACGCCACTACGGTCGCGGAGATCGCCGACCGGGCTGGTCTGACCAAGCGAACGTTCTTCCGCTACTTCGCCGACAAGCGGGAGGTACTGTTCTGGGCTCCAGCGAGCCAGCAGGACCCATTCCTGGCCGGGATAGCGGCGGCTCCCGCCGGGGCGATGGCGCTGCACGCCGTATGCGTGGGCCTCATTGCTTTCGCCGCCGGGCTTGACGAGCAGGGTGAGGTTGGCGCCCGGCGCATCCGGATCGTCAGAGCCAGCCCGGAGCTCTGGGAGCGTCAACTGGTCAAGTTCTCCTCGCTGGCC
Source organism: Candidatus Dormiibacterota bacterium (assembly GCA_036513135.1). Classification (GTDB taxonomy): domain Bacteria; phylum Chloroflexota; class Dormibacteria; order Dormibacterales; family Dormibacteraceae; genus Palsa-870. Next base: position 3,377 of record DATBZP010000072.1, read on the forward strand.
GAGGCCGTCACTCGAGCCCTCCGCAGCCGAGGATTCGGTGACCCCGCCGCGATCCTCGCGGCCGAGCTAGGGATCATGGCCCTCCGCGTCGCCTCCGGTCGGTTGATTGCGGAGGGCAACCAGAAGTCACTTCGAGAGCTTGTCGACGAGGCACTCGCAGAGTTGCAGGCGATCGCAGCGGCCTAGGCACAACGGCCTTTTGCCTTCAAGGCCTCCCGTGACCTGATAGGACCGTCTGGCGCCGGCACCGCGTGATCCGGCTCTGGTCCGGGCGGCCAGATCAGCCCCAGCTGAGCGCCGCCCCTCCGATTGTGGACGTGGGTTGAGCGATTCCGACTTCGGTTAATACACACGATGCCTCCGGGTGCGCAGTGTTCATCGCGTCCAACAAGTCGGCCAGACGCCAGCGTCGGGGGCGAAAGCTGCAGCACTGGTCTGTAGACGGTGGGTTGTCAGCAGCCTCCGGCTTCAGATCTCCTTAGAGCAACGCAGCGACGGCACCGGAATACAGAAGGTCAAGGCCCTGGGCTACTTCAGTCGATCGGAACTGGGGATCCCAAACTAGATCTGCCAACGAATCGCTGACCGCGAAAGCCGCGGCAAATTGAACTCCTCGGTACTCTGCAACCGAAGCCAGAGCGGCGGCTTCCATGTCAACGGTCAAGACACCCTCTTTCTGATACTGCTTTAGCTCTTCCACGGTCTCGCGGTATGGAGCATCGACGGTCCAGGTTGTTCCCGCATGAAAAGCCTGGCCCTGTCTCGTGAACTGGTCCTTGAGACGTTGGGTCAGGAACGTTGTCGGATGCGCATATTTGGCCGGAGCAACGTAGTGATGGGAAACGCCTTCATCACGAATCGCGCGGTCGCATATGACGATGTTTCCAATCTGCAGATTCTTCTGCAGTGCTCCGGCCGTGCCTATGGCGACGAATTTGTCCACGCCGACTGCAATCAATTCCTCCATGACTGCGGTGGCCGCCGGCGAACCGATTCCAAATCCGCCGCTGAGACCAATAGTCGCTTTCCCACGCGCGACTAGGTGGAATGACAACAGGGATGCGGGCACGCGGCGCGTCTGCAGGCGCCCTTCAGCTATTTCGTTGTCCACGACCTTGTTGAGAAACCAGCGCTGGTAGAAGAGGACAACCCCATCAGGCACAGGAAACTCTTCCCACAGGCCATGCTCCTTGAGGTAGCCGATGAAGTCCTGAGGGCCAAACATCGCCTCATGGGCGTGCTTGCCTTCGACGTTCGGAAAAGGCACGCCTCGATTATCGGACTCGGCTACCAGCTCTAGGAAAGTCGGGAGGGCCGCAGCACGGCGCCGCCGAAGTCAGGTCCCGGATACGATGGCCTCGTAGGGTTACCTCAGCAGGAACAGATGGCGCCCCATGAAGAAGCATCCCCACTGATCTCACCGACAACGAGAGGATCCTGAGTTCAATGCCGATCTCTCGCTACCTCGATCGCACCTTGCCCCTCAGCCGCAACCCCCGAGAGTCCGAGATCCGGATTCTGGTGCCGATTGTGCGCGCACAGGCGGCACAGACGCTGATCGCCGTTGGCGACGCACTGGCTAAACCCGGGGACGCTGACGGCAAGTTGCTCGGGTTGGTGGAGGTGCCCAGACAGCCCGAGTCAAACGTGGCCAATCTGGTTGTTCATCGCCGGCGCGATCTCCTGAAGTGGATCGCCTACCAAGAGAGCGTCAGGGGCTCACCCGGCCGGCTTGGCATCCTCGTCCGGGTTGTGCACAGCGTGCCTCTGGGCATTCGCGAAGCGGTGTACGAAACGGGTGCCAACCTCGTTGTGATCGAATGGCCCGGACCAACCAGCCCGCGTGCGGGAACGCTGGCCTCTGTGCTTGACGACCTGAGTTCATTCCCACCGGCCGACCTCGTGCTCGTGCGACCCCCGCGGCGAAGTCTGGAGATGGCCGGACGTCCGATCAAGGTCGTCGCGCCAATACGCGGGGGACTGAATGCGCGGCTGGCTCTCAAGGTGGCCACCGCGCTGGCCACGGCCTGGGGGGGAGAGCTGTCATTGCAGCACGTTGTAGACCCGAATCATCACCCGGACCGCCAGGCCAATGACCTGGCGAGGGCGCGCGCCATAGCATCCACCGTGCCTTCGGCGACGTTGATCGTGAACGAGATGGCGAATATCGGCCAGGCGATAGTCTCGGCGGCCGCGGCGGCGGACGTAGTCGTACTGGGTGCCTATTCGGAGAAGGGACGCCACCCCGTTCTAGTGCGACCCGAGCTGGCCGAGGCATTGTCCACAATCGAAGGTCTGCTCATCCTCGTGCGCTCCGCTCGACTGGAAACTGAAGGAGGCGCCGAAGTCGGTCCCATGGAGACTACCCGCCAGGCGGAGTCAACAGATCCTTCAGGTCGTAGAGCTGCTGCTGAACCCAGCGCGTGATATCGCGTTCGCGCACGGCGGCCCTCAGGCTCGATGCCATTGACGCCCGCGATTCTTGCGGAAGGGTCAAGGCCCGGTGGATGGCTTGCGCGGTGGCCTCGACGTCAAACGGGTTGACCCCGATCACGTTATCGCGCAGTTCCTCGTAAGCTCCAGCGTTCTCCGACAGGACTATGACTCCATCACGCCTGTTCAGATATGCGCCTTCCTTGGCGACCAGGTTCATCCCGTCGTAGATCGGATTCACCAGCAGAACGTCAAAACCTGTATAGCCCGCGACAGCGCGGTGAATGTTCTCTCCGTACTCCAGGCGGATGGGCAGCCAATCGGGGCGGGCAAAGCGCCGGTTGATGCTGCGAACAGTTTTGTCGATTGACTTCACGTAGCTTCGATACACGCTTACGCTCTGCCGCGAGGGTTGCAGAAATGCCCAGAACTGCACCTTGCCGATGTGCTCGGGATGTGCCGCAAGCAGCCTCTCGAACGCCAAGAACCCTCGCAGGATGTTCTTTGAGGGGTCTGTTCGATCGACTCTGACGATCAGCTTGTGAATCGTTGAAGATCTCAGCCTGACGAGTTCGGAACGGGTCTCGGGCGCGGCCGCCACCCGGTCCAGCGATGAGGCGTCGATTGAGATCGGATAGGCTCGCACCCAGATAACGCGCCCCCGGTGCAGCACGGCTTGTTCCTGATGGTCGACACGCAGGCCCATGAGCTCCGAACAACCGTTGAGGAATCGCCAGACATCACCGTTGGTTTGAAAACCGATGACATCGTTGGCGAGCAACCCGCCGAAAATCGCGTCGCGCATCGAGGCTGGCAGGACCTTCCAGTAATCTGCCGCCGGCCAGGGAATGTGGATGAAGTGCTGCATCGCGATGTCAGGAATCTGGTGGCGCACGAATCCAGCCAGCAGGTAGAGGTGGTAGTCCTGGATGAGCAGTACCGGCGGAGCCTTCGACTGCGACGCAACCTCGACGACCTTCTCCGCGATCAGGCGATTGACCTCCACATACCCTCGCGACCAGGCGTCGTGGATGCGCTGGTTGATCACAGGTTGGCGAGGGAGGTCCCACAGATGGTGTTGAACGAACCAGAGAAGCGGATTGGAGATCACCGAGTAGTGGAGTTCGTACGGCTCTTCTCCCGGGTCCACATAGTGGATCGTCAATGGGGGCCGGCCGGCCGACGAGGCCATGACTGATCCTCTCTTCCGCGCGAGACTCCGCTCGGTATCGGTTCGCGCACAGGCAATCCAGCTCGCGCCCGTCGCCTCAGCGACGCTGAGCAGGGCTGTGACCAAGCCGCCACTGCCACGCCGGAATCGCAAGGGACCCGCCGGCTCATACGGGGCGCGGTTGCTGACGATGATCGGCGACCAGCGGCCAAGCTGGCTCGTGGCGATCGATCGGATGGCGTCCGCGGTGTCGGTTCGTGGCTGCATGACTACGTGTCCGTCAACGATCATCCCTCAAGTTGAAGGGAGGACGGTCGCAATCGCCCAAATTGTTGTGGCATTTCCGAGCGGTGGGCTCTCGGAATATGAAGAGAAATTTCCCGAACAATCGCCACATGAGTGCTACACGACTACAGCGGGCTTATCACGATTTTGCGGGCCGGAGACCGCGTCCCCAGCCCGCCGCCCGCAACTCTAGACCTGGCTACCCTACCCGACCGCTATGACATTGACCGATGCCTGGGTTGAGACGACTAATGGGGTGGCCCCGCCTGAGGTTTGCTGTTCCGTGCAGCGGATGTCGACTGAGTAGGTTCCAGTCGAGGACAAAGCCGTGCTGGCCACAAGCGAAATCTGACCCGTGTCGAGACCAGGCGACGTCAATGTGTTCAAGATCTCGGTCGTTACAGCGTTGCCGATGATCAGCCCGTTGACGTAGGCCGCGCATGACGTGGAGGTAGAGCCACCTTCAACCGCTGTGAAATAGACAGCCCCTTCAACAAGGACGGTCATACCGAGATTAGGAATTGGCAGGGGGCTAGCCGATACGACCGTCGTAGGCGTCGAATTAATCACGGTTTCGCCAAACGATCCAGACAAGCTTGCGCCGCTGGCGACAGAAGTCGTCGTCGAAGCGGCCGGACCCTGTGGGCCTTGTGGCCCCTGCGGACCCTGTGGGCCTTGCGGACCGGAGGCGCCGATGCCTCCCGTCGCGCCTGGCGTACCGACCGCACCGGGAGCGCCATTAGTACCGTCAGCGCCGGCAGGGCCGCTAGGACCGGCTGGGCCCACCGCGCCCAGAGCGCCAGCAGAACCGGCAGGTCCGGCAGGTCCGGCAGGACCAATCGCCCCGGTCGCACCGGTATCTCCTTTCGGACCAGCCGCACCTGCGGCTCCGATGGCTCCGTTCGCCCCCGTGGCGCCGGTAGCACCCTTTAGGCCTTGGATCCCCTGAAGACCCTGTGGACCAACCTGATTCCACGAAATGGCCGTTTCACTCGGTAGACAGTGCTCTGTCTCTGGATCTATCACTCTCAGTTGCCCGTTCTGGGTCTTGAAACAGCCGTTGATCATGCCGGCTGAATGAGGAATGTTGGCGAAGGCTACCGTCCCTGCAACAACAAGCAGAACGCTGCTGATCATCGCTGCCGACGCGAGTCGCGAGTGTGTGATGCGGCGGACGAGTCTAGGCAACATGACTTCCTCCTGAGTGTCGTAGCGACTTGAACGAGGCAAGCTTGATCGGATCGCGGGCAGAGTCAATAGGAGTAACACCCCATTGCGCGGCGGGTGCATGTGGTGTGAGTTGAGGGCTCTCTAGATCCGGTCATCCGTGCGGTATCAGACGACCGACCTCTCGCGTGGGCACCACCCGAATGAGCTCGCCGCTTACGCCACTCCGCGAGTAATCCCAGGAACTCGTCGAGCGGTATCGCCTATCTGGCAAAGTTTCTTAAGTCGCCAGGCGAACCCACGGAGTCCACCGACCCCGCAGCGTGGCGGCGGTCCAAACTTAAGGACGTGATAGATCACGCGAGACAGCTGCCGGATGTCTCGAAGGGGCGGGTGATCGAGAATCCGATCAGCGGCGAGCGGATCGTCATCCGCGAGAGCGGGAAGAACAACGGTGGTGAGCTCATGTCGTTCGATCTGTTTCTTCCGCCCGGCGCCCACGTTCCGGCGGGTCATGTTCATCCTGTGCAGGAGGAGCGGTTCACGATCGTCGCGGGCCGGATGCGTTTCCGGCTCGGTCGCCGCACCATCCTGGCACGTCCCGGCGAAACCGTTCGCGTGCCGGCGGGATCGGATCACTGGTTTGGCAACGACGGCGAGGAGACATCGCACGCTCGAGTCGAGGTGAGACCGGCCCTCCGGATGGAGGAGCTTTTGGAGGCGACCGCAGCGCTTGGACAAGCAGGACACATTCCCGGAACCCGCCTTCCGCTGCCGTCACGGCTCGCGGTCGTCCTGCTCGACTTCCATCGCGAGCTGGCCATTCCACATGTGTCCCCTCTTTTGACCAGAATCGCCCTGGCGCCGCTCGCGTGGCTGGGACGCCGGTCCCGCAAGCACTAGACCGGAGGAAGAATTTGGGCATGTATCCGCTGATGTTCACCGGCGATGGAGCTGCGGTCGCCGGTTTCTGGACCGTCTTCACCGTGTGGGTGCTGGGGGAGCTCTGGTTCCAGTGGAAACGCCGGCTGCCCGAGGGCGCGGCCAGCGCGGATCGCGGTTCGATGCAGCTGCTGATCGCGTCTGTGTGGATCGCCGTGCCGCTCGGGATGGGAGCTGCCGTGGTCCTGTCCGGCGCCGCCATCCCCGTCGCCCGACAGGAGCTCTTCACTGCGGGGCTGCTGCTCATGGTTCTCGGTTTGGCCGTGAGGTGGTATGCGGTGGCCGTACTCGGCGCGGCCTTCACGGTCACCGTGGGGACCACCCCAGACCAGGGGCTCGTCGACACCGGCCCGTTTCGCTGGGTGCGCCACCCCTCCTATGCAGGGAGCTTGCTGACGATCTTGGGGGTCCTGCTGTGCTGCGGCAACTTCATCTCCCTTTTGGCGCTCGCTCTGCCCATCGCCGGCTACGCCTACCGCATTCGGTTGGAGGAGAAGGCTCTGATCGATGCGCTGGGAGATCCATACCGCCTGTACATGAGCCGCACCAAGTGGCTCATTCCCAAGGTTCTATAGCCGGCACCGAGGGTCGGTAGAAAGCCTTGCCTTCTCTGCCCCTCCTTTCCGAGGTCCGGATCGCCCGGGCCAACCGCCCGCTGACAGACGCATGGCGGGAGACGCAGATCGAGCCTCGTGGCTCGACGAAGCTGGGCATCAGCTTTCGACCTCCGCAGATCGATGCGCTCGGCCTGGACGCGAAGGAGACGCTGCGCGCCCTGCTCGCCCACCCCTTTCAACTGATCCGGCTGGGCGCCTACTGGAATCGGATGGAGCATGAGCCGGGTCAGTTTCAAACCGACGAGCTGGACTGGCAGATCGAGGCCGCGGAAAGCTCCGGAAAGGAGATCATCGTCTGCGTCGGCGCGGTGAAGACTTTCAGCTATCCCGAGTTCTTCGTGCCTGCCCACCGCCTGGTTACGCCGCTGCGGGAAGGTGCTCTCATCGGTCCGCCGGCCCACTCCCCACTGCTCGATGCCGCCACTGCCTTCGTGACCAAAGTCGTGGAGCGGTACCGAAGCCACCCGGCGATCGTCGCTTGGCAGGTGGAGCACGAAGCCGTCGACCCTCTTGGCGTGGAGCACTCGTGGCGGCTGGCTGAGGCATTCGTCAAGACGGAGGTGGAGGCGGTTCGGCAAGCCGACCCGACCCGATCGATCGTTATGAACGGATTTCTGCCCACCTCGCTGCCGGTTCGACTGCAGCAGTGGTGGCGCACCCGAGATCAGGGCGATTCATTGTCGGTGGCGCAGCGGCTGGCCGATATCGTTGGCATCGATTTCTATCCGCGCCACGCGCTCGTGAGCGTGGGCGGTGTGACGGTTTACCTCGACGGCAGCAGGAGTCCCTGGCAACAGCGGAGGCGAAAGCAGTTGTTCGCATGGGCCCGCAGCCATGCACGGCGCCTGATGATCTCCGAGGGACAGGCTGAGCCCTGGGAGACCGTGACGACTCCGCCGAATCCCCACGACCTGGCGATGTACAGCTGCATGCCGGAGCACGTGATCGAGAACTACAACCAGTGCATGCACTGGGCTCGACAGGGGGATCTTCACTTGGATGCGTATCTCTTCTGGGGAGCCGAGTACTGGACGCTGCGAGAGCGATCCGGCGACTCGACCTACATCAAAGCGTTTGGGCGCATCCTCGAGAACGCCTGACACCTCCGCCTAGTCAGGTCAACCCCGGCCTCGGCAAGCCATCAAGTCTGCCGCGCCTCCACAGGCTCCACGCAACGGCCTGGGCAAAGGCGATGGTGAGCATGACAAGAACGACGCGCATGGGCGCGCAAGAATCGTCCGGCGGCGTTTGACAACGATCGGGGTCCGCAGCCGTGCAAGCTCAGCGCGATGATCGGGCGCCGACCGCTCTCTCCGGCTGCTAACCTCCCGACGATGTCGCTCGGCCTGAACGCTTCGCCCAGCCGGCGACATTCGCGTCTGACAACCGTGCTCCTCTACGGAGGTGCAGCGGTAGGCATCATCGCCCTCCACCTTGCTACCAACGGCACCCTCGGTTTTCACACCGATGAGCTCTACTACCTCTCCGCCGGCCGCCATCCAGCGTTTGGATACGTCGACTTCCCACCAATCGTCCCGCTCCTTGCTCGACTAGAGACCGGACTCCTCGGAGTCACTCCCTGGACGCTTCGCATGCTCCCATCGCTGTTGGGCGGATTCCTCGTCGCGCTCTCGGGCGCCTATGTCCGGCGGCTTGGCGGCTCGCTTCGGCTCCAGGCAATTGCACTGCTCACGGCGATTGCAGCGCCATATCTGCTCGGCACGAACTGGGTCTTCCAGACGGTGACCTTCGATCAGGTGACCTGGATGGTCGCCCTCTACTGGTTCCTCGGCCTTATCGTCGACCGGCGGCCCAGATACTGGATCTATCTGGGCATCACGCTCGGGATCGGGCTCGAGGTGAAGTACACCATCGTCGGGCTCATCGCGGGGATCGGCATCGCCGTCCTCCTGACCCCTTCGCTGCGGTTTGAGCTGCGGACGAGATACCCATGGATCGCCGCCGCGATCGCGCTTCTCATCTGGACGCCGAATCTCGTCTGGCAGGTCGTCGAGGGCTTCCCCTCTGTCATCTATATCACCAGCCACAGCGGGGGCGGTGGTGGCCCCGTTGCCTACCTGATCCAGTTCGGCGTTTACTTCTCGTTTCTCATTCCCTTATGGCTGGCCGGGATGATTTCCCTGTTCCGCAGTCGACTGCTGCGTCCGGTCGGAATTGCCTCCGCCGTTCCGCTGCTCCTATTCCTCTTCGTGGGTAAGTCTTACTACGCGGCCGGGACCATTCCGATCGCTCTGGCTCAAGGGCTCATGGCGATCTCCCAAATCAAGCGCCCAAGGCTTCGCTCAGGCCTTGAGATCGCCGTCGTCGTTGCGACCGTGCTCGAATTCGTCACGTTCTTTCTGCTCGTCGTCCCGGTAACCCCTCCAGATCGAATTCACGCCCTCCGACTCGATACCATCAACGAGGTTTTTGCTGACAGCGTGGGGTGGGACGACATCGCGAACCAGGTAATGACGATCTATGACGATCTCCCCGCCTCGGAGCGCTCAAGTACGGTCATCATCTCGGCCTATTACGGCGTCCCGGGCGCGCTCGACATCTATGCCAAACCGAGCGATCGTCCCACCGCCATCAGCCCACAGCTGAGTGGCTGGTACTGGCTGCCGAACAATCTCACGGCAACCTATGCGCTCATGGTGGATTACCAACCGTCAGATGTGGCGTGGATGTGCACGTCACCAAAGGTCATCGCACATCTCACCGTTCCGTACGGTGTCGCGGGTCTGGAACAGGGCGCCCCGGTGACCTTCTGTGAGCTCAAGGCTCCGATCCCAAAGATCTGGAGGCAGCTTCGCAACTTCTCTTGATCGCCGTTACCGAGATCCGGCAAGCGCTCAATCGTCGGGCCAAAGCGACAAACCCGGATCGCGGCAGCCTCCTCATCGCGCGTCTGTGCTCAGCGGCTGGGTGGTACTCGCCGCGTTGGCACTCAGGGTGACGGCGACATGAAAGCCGTCGTGTGCACCGCGTACGGGCCGCCCGAGGTGCTTCAAATCAGGGAACTCGACAAGCCCGTTCCCAAGCATGGTCAAGTGCTCATCAGGATCCACGCGACCGCGGTGACCTCGAGCGACTGCATCGTTCGCGCCTTCAATCTCCATGGCCCGATGGCGGTCGCGGGGCGATTGGTGTTGGGCATCACTAAGCCGAGAAAGGCCGTGCTCGGAATGGTGCTGGCGGGAGAAATCGAAACTGCCGGCAAGGATGTCAGAGCGTTCAAAGAGGGCGACCAGGTGTTTGGGTTCGACCGCTTCGCATTTGGCACGTACGCGGAGTACAAATGCATGGCAGCGAGTGGCCTGCTGGCGTTGAAACCATCCAATCTCGGCTATGAAGAAGCCGCCGCCATTCCTTATGGCGGCCTGCTTGCGCTGCACTTCCTCAGAAAGGGCAGGATCAGCAGCCGGCAAAGAGTGCTGGTATACGGAGCGTCAGGGTCTGTGGGGACCTCGGCGGTGCAGCTTGCCAAGCACTTCGGGGCGGAGGTCACCGGGGTTTGCAGCACTGCGAATCTGGAATTGGTGAGATCCCTGGGCGCCGATGCCGTGATCGACTACACGAAGGACGACTTCGTGAATGGCGGCGAGCGTTATGACCTCATCTTCATCGCCGTGGGAAATCGGGTGAATCCCCCTTCGGAAGCGGATTGCAAGAACGTCCTTGCTCCAGGCGCGGCATATATCTCGGTGGATCATGGGGCGCCAAAGTTGTCAACCGAGGACCTGGTTCTGCTCAAGCAGCTGGCTGAAGAAGGAACGCTCAGGCCCGTCATTGATAGGTCTTATCCCCTGGAGCAGATGGCCGAGGCCCACAGGTATGTCGACCAAGGACACAAGAAAGGGAATGTGGTGATAAGCGTGGCGGCGACTGATTCGACGGCGCTGAGGGCCTCCATCAAACCCAGGGCAGTTCAGTAACCTTCACAATCGCCGAAGAACGAAGGGATCGCTCCGTACGCGATCAGGAGGCGAATCCCGTGCGGGCGGTCTGGCCCGATCACATGGCTACTGGACGACGAGAAGGCCGACCATGTAGCCGAGCGTCTGCATAGGTCCGCCGTTGCCATTGGCGGTGCCCGATCCGCAGGGGACGAAGCACTGCCAGTGGTACACGCCGGGCTTGCCGGTCCGGAATGAGAAGGTGATCACGTTCATGCTCCCCGCCGGCGCAGCCGGGTTCAAAGCTTCCAGCGGCACGAAGACGCCGAGGTCTGGGATGGCGAACGTGTGAGCTGCGTTCGCCGCGGCGTCGAGGGCGCTGAAATCACCCTGCTGCGGATGGCCGTTGTTGTCGTAGTAGGTCATGTGGAAAGTGCCGCCGATGATCCCTTGCGCCTGGCTCCAAAATGGATTGTTCAGCCCCCTTGCCGAGTCCTCCTGGTCGAGTTGGACGGTCACCACGGAGTTGGCGGGGACCTGCAAGGTCGTCGTTGGCAGGTAGCTGACCCAGGTGGGATGGGGATCATCGGGACGCGGGAAAAGGATCGCGGAACTCGCCGATCCAGCGACCTCGAGGTGAATTTTTGCCCCCTGCCCACTCGTGTTGGCGACGGCGCTCATCGTAGGGGGCCGGTGCAGCACGAAACCCACGACGAAGGTAGCCACCAGGGCGGACAAAATCCCGAGCGCCAACACAAGGACCACCAGGCGCCTGGCGACACTTGGAGGCCGCCCGGCTACCATCTCACGGCGACCTTAGCAGACTGTCGATCGAGCGAGTTCGACCTCGGACTCGACGGACTTTGTGTACCCCACACCTCTCACCGCCCGAGGATGCTTTTCAGCGCCGCGATCAGGCGCTCCAGATCTCGACGGTCGTTGTACATCGCGAACGAAACGCGAAGCCGCCCGCTGGCGACGGGCACCTCGATCCGGTATTCGTCGTAGAGGCGGCGTTGGAGAGCCTCGCCATCGACTCCATCCGGGAGCATGACGCTAGCCATGCGGCCGACGTAGGCCGCGTTCGGCGCGACTGGCTCGACCCCGAGCACGTCCGCCAGCTCGCTGCGCGCCTCCAGCGCTAGATCGTGGCAGCGCTCCCGCTCGTCGTGCTCCGCGACGAACGCGATCGCAGCGGGCGTGGCGAGATACGCAGCCGGGTCCCGCGTCCCTTGCTTCTCGATACGCGAGACGAAGTCTCCGCCACCCTCCCATCCCCATGAGACGATCGGCGATTCCAGCCACTGATGGTGGTTCTGCCGTGCCCAAAGGAATCCGGAGCCTTTCGGCGCGCACAGCCACTTGTGGCAGTTGCCTGCATAAAGATCGGCGCCGAGCACGCCGAGATCGAGCGGAACCTGAGCTGGAGCATGCGCACCATCGATGATCGCGAGCACCCCGCGCCGATGCGCCTCCGCGCAGATCTCGGCCACGGGCAGCACGAGCGCGGTCGCTGAGGTCACATGGCTTACGTAGACAGCGCGCGTCCGCTCACACGTAGCGGCAAATAGGGACCCGACGGGATCGGCAAGGTCGAGCGGCTGTCGCACGTAGTGGGCGCCGCTGCGTCTGCACCAGTGCTCCCAGGTGAGGTCGCAAGCACCATACTCGAGGTCAGTCGCGAGCACCTCGTCGCCCGGCGCGAGCTGGAGCGAACGCGCGACAACATTAATACCGGTGGTCGCGTTCTGGACGAACGCGAGCTCCTCCGGCCGCGCACCAACGAAGCCGCCGAGCAGCTCGCGCGCATCGGCGAGCAGACCGTCCAAGCGCCGGCTAAGGAACTCGACCGGCTGTCGCTCGAGCTCGGACTGCCAGTGCTGGTAGTCGGCGAACACCGGCTTCGGAGTCGCACCGTACGAGCCGTGGTTCAGATAACAGACGTCCGGGTCTAGCTGGAAGAACCCGCGCACCGCCGAGCTCGATGCCGTCATCTGGTTACCTCATCCGGACGTGGAACCGCTGCGGCAGAGTTCGACCAACACCCAGTACTTCGCGTTTTAGATTACCGGCTCGTTGCTCTACGTCCGTTGGCTCGGGGCTCCTTAACAGCCGATCAACGGACCTGGAGCGGTCGGCATGCCGCCGACTTCGAGTTGAAAGTGCAGATGCGCACCGATTGAGAGACCTGTGCTACCGACATAGCCGACCTTCTCGCCCTGCTGAACTTCCTGCCCAACAGCGACGGCCACCTGCGACATGTGGGCGTAGACCTCGACGAGGCCGAAACTGTCGGTGACCTCAACCCGGATCCCGAAGTCGTACGCGGGACCGGTGGCAGTCACTTTTCCACCGGCAGCCGCGACGATCGACGTGCCGTAGCCCGCCAGCAAATCGACTCCGGTGTGGAAATGCAGATAACCGCCGAAGGGCGGTTCGATCGCGAACGACGTCGGTCCGAACTGCTGGATGATCTGAGCGCCGGCAATTGGACAGAGGAACTGGCCGGGGTCGACCGGGTCGGCCGCCACCCCTGTGCTCAGGTCCGGACCCTGGGCGGGATCGACGGGAATCACAAGCACCGAGCCAGGCGTCAGCTGCGGGCCGCGAATTCCATTGAAGCCAAGCACGGTGCTGACATCCACGCCGAAGGTGGCGGCGAGGCCTGCCGGCGTGTCGCCCCTCCTGACGACGACCACGACGCCCGGCACCGGCGGCAGCTTGACAGCTCGTCCTACCGTGAGCGGCATTCGCAGGCCTGGATTCGACCAGACGATGTCCCTCCAGGAGAGGTTGAACTGTCGGCCGATGCTTTCCAGGGTGTCTCCCTGCCCGACGATGTGGACGATTGGAGCGTGGCTGACGAGCGGCGACGTCGGAATCGAAATCGGCTTGATGATGAGGCTGTCACGGCCCAGCGAGACGTCGCCGACCGCAACTCCTTGGTCAGCGGCGGCCGCAGTAACTGCGGCTGCGTGGAAGTTCGGAAAGAAGTTTCGGTCCACGACGGTGTAGCTGGACATGGCTGCCGCTATCGCGAGCACCACAGCATGAGTCAAATAGCGATGGTTGCGCAACGCCTACCCCCGCCTTCTTTCTAGCGTGCCGCACACGCTGAAGACCGGCTTTATTTGACCGGCTCGCTAAAAGTCACGCTCAACCTCGACGACGATCATGTCGACGCCTCCGGTCGCGATCTCCACAGCATGGCGAGCGGCTTTCTGTCCTTCGTCGGTGCCAAGAGCTTTATTGAGAGTCGCGGCATCCTCAAAATACAGTTCAGCGATCCGGTGGTACGGCGCCGGTGACCCATCAGGAGTACCAGCCACCTTGCCGAGTCCAATCTTCGATACGTGTGGGATTCGCGCCGCAAGCGGCAGGTGCTCTTCCTTATAGAGGCGTTCGAACTCGTTGGCGTCTTTGGGCTTCTTGTATGCCACGACCAGTTTCACCATCGAACTTCCCTCCAATACACCCAGACGATTCCTCGTGAGCCTACGCCCTATCGGCGCTGATGACTTCGACGCCCATGATCGAAGCGGCTTCTTTGCCGACTGCATTTCGACCCTCGGACGCAGGACGCACACCGTAGTTTCTCCTATCTTTCGGGGAATGCCTACCGTCCGGCGAGATACGAGCGGTCCAGGCCAGGGGCTGGAGTTCGAGATTTGGTCGGACCTCATCAAGCAGTCGGAGGGTCTTCTGCATATCTTCCTGCCGTTACTCGACCGTGGGCTCGACGCCGTGCTGCACCGAATGACCGACGGGCGGTACATCCCAGTTCAGATCAAAGGCCGGGGCGAAATGGTAAATGGCATGGTTGAGATCGCCGTCCGGGCCAACAGTCTCGTGGACGACAACGCAGTCCTCATCGCGTCCTTAATGTTCGATGTCCAGGGCCAGATGGATCTGGTGGTCGACGAAGACGTTTTCCGGCAGCTTGCCGCTCATGACTTTTCGCACGGACACGAGGTCTATTCAGCGGCCTTCAGCATGCATCCGAACCACAGCCATTGGCGCCCATACCTTGTCCCGCGCGACGAGTTGGCAGAGCGCATCCTCGGCACGCCTGTAACTCGGTCCAAGCCCCTGTTAGAGCCAGATCTCTTAGAGCCGAGCGAGCGCCGCAACCAATGGCTCGGCTTTCTCGGTGAGTCAGAAGTGATCCGGCGACTTGCGCAAAGCCCGCGAATTGACCTGTTCCGTCCGTTTCCGGACCTCGAAATGGTCGAGGTGCTGGCACGCGATAACGTGACAGGTAACTTCGCCGGCCTGCAGGTGAAGGCGGCCACCGTATCGGGCACCTACGGAGAGGCCCACATTCACGTTCGCAAGGCGACCCTGAGCCATGCCGCGACCACGTGGCTTATTGGGCTGGCGTGGCTAGAAGAGGCGGCCGCCTTCGATAGCGAGTGCTTACTCATTCCCGCGGCCGACATTCCGAAAATCGCAATCGACGACGGCTCCTTCCTAAAGATCAACTTCCACCCGTCGAGCCCCGAGCGGACCGCGTTAGATCCCTACCGGCAGCGCCTCTTGGAACTCGACCGCCTGGTGCTTGAAGCATGCGGGGCGAACTCTTCATCGAAGTAGATCCTGCGAATCCGTTGTAGTGCGGCTCTCCGGCTCAACGGGTCTAGGAAAGACGTCTAGAGTGCCTCTCCGCGGGGAGACAAACTGGTCGGGGGCCCGGGATTTGAACCCGGGGCCTCACGTTTCTATCCCGGCCCGAAGCGCGAGCCTTCCCACCTCGAATTGCTCCGCATTCTCCTAGGGCAGGATCTCGACGTACCCGTCCGTTCCATGCACGCGGATCCGCTGCCCATTGCGGATCAGCCGGGTGGCGTGCTCCACACCCACGACAGCCGGCAAGCCGTACTCCCGCGCGATCACTGCGCCATGGGTCATCAGGCCCCCCACCTCCGTGACCAGGCCGGAGATCGCGACGAACAGGGGCGACCAGCTGGGGTCCGTGTAGGCCGTGACCAGGATGTCGCCCGCTTCGAGATCGGCCTCCGCCATGTCATGAATCACGCGGGCCCGCCCCTCGATGATCCCGGCGGAAACCGGTAAGCCGACCAGCGCACCGGCCGGCACGTCATCGCGTCGGTACGCCCCGGCGATGACCTCGCCATCCGAAGTGAGCACCCGGGGCGGTGTGAGCGCTTGATATGACCTGAACGCGTCCTTGCGCTGGTCGATGAGCTGGTCATCCACTTGCTTCGCGCGCACGACGTCGTGGAGCTCCTGGAACGTGAGGTAGAAGATGTCTTCCTTCTCGCTAAGCACGTGGGCCCGCGCGAGGCGCTCGGCCTCTTCCAGCAAGGCCTGCTTGTAAACGAAGTAGCGGCTGACCATGCCGTACTTTGGATACTCCCGGTACCCGATAAAGGTCCGGACACGGTCGATCATCCGCTTGGCCTCTTCGGCCTTCTTCTCCCCGTCCGGCAAGGCCCGCAAGCGCTCCAGCAGCTCCTGTTCCTTCGTCCACGCCTCCTGCCGCCCTTGCTCGAAGCGCTGCTCGCCGGCGCCCGGCTCGAAGTTCTTGATGTTGCCGAGGATCACCGGCACGAGCGTGGTGGGGCGTTCGCTCCAACGCGGCCTAGTGATGTCGATCTCACCGACGCAGCGCATCCCGTACTTGTCGAGAAAGGTCCGGATGGCGTCCCGCGCTTCCGGCCCGCCCTCAAGCTTGGCCAGATCGTCCAGGAAGCCCTCGTCCTCGACGTTTTGCAGAAAAGCCACCACCTGCGGATGCGGGCGGATCACGTCCGCGACGTCCAGGAGTGCCAGACCCATTTCCGACGTG
>DATBZP010000073.1:0-26186 GCA_036513135.1 Candidatus Dormiibacterota bacterium
CACTCGCTGGTCACGCAGAAAGTGCGTGAAGGTCGGCTGTCGCCGCGGACGATCCAATACATGCACTCGGTGCTGAGGGCAGCTCTCAACCAGGCGGTGCGGTGGCGGATGGTCCACTACAACGCAGCGGCGATGGTCTCAACTCCACGCGTGACGCGCCGCGAGGTGCCGGCGCTCACGCCTGCCGATGCGCGCGTCCTGCTCGACGCCGCGAGAGGCGACCGCCTCGAGGCCTTGTATTCGGTTGCGTTGGCCCTTGGCCTTCGTCAGGGCGAGGCGCTTGGGCTCAAGTGGGCCGACATCAACCTCGAGGCCGGCGTGCTTCGAGTTCGCCGTGCATCGCAGCGAGTCCCACATCAGGGCACGCAGCTCGTCGAGACAAAAACCGAGCGAAGCAGGCGAACCTTGGTCATGCCTCAGATCGTCATCAACGCCCTCAGCGCAGAGCGCCTCGCAGGTGGAGAACGGTGGGTCGACCTGGACCTTGTCTTCCCAAGCGAACGGGGCACGCTCGCCGACGGACCTAACGTCACCCACCGGTTCCACAAACTCCTAAAGCGAGCAGAGCTGCCGCCGATGCGCTTCCACGACCTCCGCCACGCGTGCGCGTCGCTGCTGCTCGTTCAGGGCGTTCACCCACGCGTGGTCATGGAAACATTGGGTCACAGCCAGATAAGCCTGACCATGAACACGTACAGCCACGTGCTACCAGCTCTGCAGCAAGAAGCTGCTGACCGAATGGAGGCAATTCTCCAGCCCATGGCTATGATCCCGATCGGGTGAAGCGCGAACTTCTGTCCGAGGATCACGTGACACGCGCGCAGTGGCCGATTCTGTTCTGGGCTAACCGTGTGACGCTTGTCGGGCTGCTAGCGGGCTTTCTGATTTGGATTGGGCTCCTCGTCTATGCGGCCACGAGCCCCCCTTCCGCGGAAACGCAAAGCACGGTCAACGGGTTCGCTGGATTGTCGTTTCTGCTGGGAGCTTTGAGCGGTCTGATCTTCATCGTTACCGGATACGTCCGGCTATACATGGTCCATCGCCTTCCGGGCAGGGTCCCAACGACGCGGGCGTCACGGACCGTGGGACGTGCGGGCATGATCCTCGCGATCGTCCTACTCACTACCGCCCTCCTGGCCGGGTGGGTGCATTGGTCGATCACTACAGCAGTTGTCTTCGTAGTTGTCGGCGGCGGCCTTCTTCTCGTCCAGCGCTGGCGCTGATGGTCGCGTCGTTTGCATGCTCGCTCCCAGCGTCTCCTTCCAACCGCCTTCACCTTCAGGGCTGATTCCGCAGCTGTCCGCGGCCGTTGGGGGCGGTCGCGCTGATAGATTTGGCGTGGACTCTTTGCGCGCAGGCCCTAGCATCGATGGATGCCTTACGCACTCGGGCTAGCGGCAATCTTCTTCTTCATCTTGGCCGTGATCAATGACAAGTCGTGGTTTAGAGGCTCTATCAGTTCGGAGTACAGACCGTTCAGAATCGTTCGCCCACTGTTTGTGTTCTGCGGCATTTTGTTCTTGACCGGGGCTGTCCTGTACGCGCTAAAGGCCTAGGCCCAGATTTACCGCAGAGTTCGCTATTCGGTCGCGATACCCCTGGAGCAGCATCGCTAGGCCACACGGCTACCTTCGTGCCCGGACCGCCACGAACACCAGGGCAATTGCCAGGAAGATAAACGCAAGCCCAACAACATTCTTCGCCATACCTAGTACAAGTCCAACCAAGAAGACGGCTACAAAGACTGTCCAGAGAACTCTCTCCCGAGTCTGGGCACTCCCCCAAGCTACCCGCAGACTAGGGAGTTGGCGCGGCACTGCGCTGTCCGAGGAGACGTCCGGTCGCCAGTGGTCTTGGATCGCAAGCCACGTGAAGAACACGAGAACTGCTGCCATGACCAGGAAAGCGACAGCGAGTATCAGGACGACCCACCCGCCCCTACCGGATATGACAAACACCGAAGCTGCACCGCCCAGAAACACGGTGAGGCAGAGATGACAAACGAACGCGACCTTCGGGTGGGTGTCCCAGAGGCGGCCGAGGGCGGCGCCTACCATCGCGCGGATGATAGGTCGAAGCGTGCGCTATGTATAGCGCGCGCCAACCCCTGGGCTTCCCCGCCCGAACTGTTGTCAGAATTGTTGTCAAACCGCCTGCCGACGGCGGCTACCACCACCAAGGAGGCTCGAAATGAACTCGAAAATTGGTGGGCCCGGTTGGGATCGAACCAACGACCAGCCGATTATGAGTCGGCCGCTCTGACCAGCTGAGCTACGGGCCCTCCGGGTGAGTCTATCCGCGGCTAGTTCGATGCGTCTGGCCCACGCGCGCCGTTCATGTTTCACGGGCGCGCCGGCCTGGGTAACGGAATGCCAGAGCTGTACGGTGGGTAGCTACAAGCGATGTTGATGGCCCTAGGACTGCTGATTCTTCGACTCGTGGTCGGACTCACAATCGCCGCTCACGGCGCCCAGAAACTCTTCGGCTGGTGGGGCGGCCCCGGGATGACGAAGTGGACCCAGGGGGTCCAGAGACTTCGCATTCGCCCAGCCCGGCCGTGGGCCTGGATCGCCGCTCTATCGGAGTTCGGAGGCGGTCTTCTGCTCGCGCTTGGCTTGCTTTCACCCCTGGGAAGCCTGGCGATCGCCGGCGCCATGCTTGTGGCCGTCGCCACAGTCCACCTGAGCAAAGGGTTCTGGGCGGCCAAGGGCGGATACGAGTTCACTCTCTCCCTCATCACCGGCGCCGCGGCGATCGCGCTCACCGGCCCTGGCGCCTACTCGTTGGACAGCGCGCTGGGCATCCACCTGCCCGAACCGGCCACCCTGATCGTCGGCACGATCGCGCTCATCGTCGGCGTGACCGGCATGCTCGTAACGCGCAGCCCCAAGGTCGCCGAGACCAAGCCGCAGGTGACCTAGACCGTCTAGCGTCTCCTCAGCCCGGCGCGATCGCTTCGACCTCGTTGCCGTCCGGTAAGGGCTTCTTAGGGTAGTACTTCACTCGACGCCGGTAGGTGCTCATCCGACCAAGTCAAGGGCTGAGCTGGCTCGTCCTGAAAGACCTACTCCGGAGTCGTCAGCTACTCCGCGCCGAGTTGATCGCCGCAGCCAGGTCACTCGCACCCTGTTGGGTGCAACCGCAGGTGATGGCGGCGGTGCCGCCGTCGATCTCTGCGAGAGTGATGGGGTCCGACAGGAACTTCGCGCAGGCGGTGGACGTGGGCGCCTGCGCGAGGCAGGCCAGGTCATAGGGTTGAGACACGATGGCGACGTAAGCCGCGTTCTCCCAGCTGTCGATGTCAGCCTGGGTCAGCTCCAGCCAGATCGCCAGGTGCCGCATGGCGCAGCCGGGGCCCGCTCCGGATGCATCACCCGGGCAGGCGGCCACGTTGTCGTGCGTGAGCTTCGCGAACAGCTTGGAACCGGCGGGTGTGAAAGTGACGTTCAACATCCAGGTGTTTCCGGTGGCGTCGGTTACCGCGGTGGCCGCCTGAACGTCATGGCCCGTGAGGCCGCTCAGGGCCGGCTTGTAGCTGGGCTCCGGACCATTCGTCACCTTGCTGTCCGGCACCCAGGTCGTGAAAACAAGAAGAGCGCTCACCGAGGTCGTCGGACTGGGCGTGGCAGGGTGGTTGCCGCTTGAGGCGGAACCCGAGTCACAGGCCACGAGCAAGAACGCGATGCCGATGACAACTCTCGTCAATCGCATGTCGATATTCTGCTCGGCCTTGGCCGGTCTCAGTCATTGCGGAGAGATGATCTCCACTTCGTTGTTGTCCGGGTCGTCGACGTAGAAAGTCCGCACGCCCTTCAGCACGGGATGGACGCCGGATCGCACCTCGAAGCCCGCAGCGGTGAAGCGGTGCTGCAGATCGTCGTACGCCGGGCCGTCCACGCGCAAGGCGAGATGATGCAGGACACGCTTGGGCTTCTCGCGGGGAAACTCGACCGACCGGTCCGGGTGCGGGATCAGCACGATCATCTCCGGCACCCCCGCACCGCCTTCACCCGCGCGCAGGAACTTGTTCGGTAATTCCGGCGGCGATATGACCTCGAGCCCAAACAGGTCGCGATAGAAGTGCAGCGCCGCCTCCATGTCTCGGACCCAAAGCACGATCTCGGCGAGACCCGACACGCCGGTCATGCCGCGATCGCAGACACCATCGCCGCCAGGTTGACATCCTTTGCCCGCGGTGGGACCGAGCAACCCGGCGCCAGCAGCAAACCGCGACCGCCGGTCTCCGCGACCGCGCGACGCGCCTCAGCTTCGACCTCTGGCGGCGGGCCGTAGAGCAAGCTCGCGCGCTGGCCGAGACCGCCCATCACCGCCCGGCCGCTCAGCTTTCTGCCCTCCGCGAGCGAGGGGTTGCCCTGGTTGTGAATCGACCAGCTGACCACCTGCGCCGGCAGGTCCCGAGCCAGGCCGAAGTTCAGGTTCGAACCGCACAGATGCACGACGTTGAACCAAGCCGCGGCCGGCATCTGCCGGAGCACTCCTACGTCGTACGGGAGCAGCTGCTCGCGATACGCGCTTTCGGACATCGCGTCCTTGCTGGTGTAACCCGAGATCGCATAGAAGATGCCCGAGGCGCCGACACCGATCGAGCGGCGGCCGAAGTCGATCAATGCATCGGCGATCCTGTCCAGCGCCGGGCGCACCAGCTCCGGGTGCTGCCGCAGCTCGCGCCTGACGCGTGCTGACGATTTACCGACCAGGTAGCCACCGACCGTGATCGGGCTGAACACGGTCTGGATCACGGGCACGTCAGCGCCGAGCTCACGCGCCACCATCGCGATCGACTCCACCTGGTCGTCCAGCGCCTTTGGATTGACCAGTTCCACGCTCCGCCAGGCGTCGAGATCCGGGACGGCTGGGCTGACCAGCACCGGTCCCTTGAGTCGATGGCCGGCCGGTTTGTACACCGACCCGAACGCCTCGGCAAAGCTGCTCGCGCGCGGCTGGAACTTCACGAAGTCCCAACCGAACTGTCGCGCTCGCTCGACGGTGATGGCTGCGAGCGCCTGCGGCGACCATTCCTCACGATAGGTGTGTCCCCACGCGCCCACCGGCGGCCGGTCGGCGACTCCCATCGCGATTGCAGCCTCCACACGTCCGCGGCCGTTCATCGGTTCGAGTTTAAGCTGGTCTGGACGATGACTCGGCGGACGCGGCGGGAGATTCGGTGTCCAGGTGGTCCCAGCCCTAGGCGCCGACGAGCACGCGAGGGAGCGCATCGCTTAGATGCGTGACCGAGCGCGCACAGGAGGCAACAACGGGATGGGGCCGCATGGGCGCCGAAGATCCGGCGTGTCCGCCGGGGCGTCGTCCTAGACGATGGACATCGCCCCCGAGGCGGCGCGGCTGAAAGCCGCGGCCGAAGCCAAACCCTTGCGATTGCCGGTGAACCGGCGCGTCGATGAGACCCACCACGCCGTAACACCAGACGGCCTCTCGGTCTGGTACACGATCCAGGTCTCGCCTCATAGCCGCATCCAGGAAGCGATCTTCGAGCGCGCGGACCGCGTGCCCGCCGACGAGGAATGCCGGCACTGGCTCGACCTCTTGATCGTCGGCGCTGAGGCCATCGAGGCGCCCGGCCTTCCCGGCGCCATGACGCGAAGGTTCGAAGCTTTCGAGCGCAGCCCGGACCTCGAGGCGCCGCTCGCCTGATGCCACTGCATAGCTCAGTCGTTGAAGAGCTCCGGCGGATTGTCGGTCGCGAATCCGTCATCGACTCCGCCAACGACCTTCGCATCTTCGAGCGCGACGCCTCGATCGAGGGAGCTCTTCCCGACGCCGTCGTCCTGCCCTCGACGACCGAGCAGATCGCCGGCGTGATCAAGGTGGCGGCCAAGCACAAAATTCCCGTGGTGCCGCGCGGCGCCGGCACAGGACTATCCGGCGGCGCGGTCACGATTCGAGGCGGCATCGCTCTGCAGGTGACACGCATGCGCCGCATCCTCGAGATCGACGCTGTCGCTCAGACGGCGCTGGTCGAACCCGGCGTGGTCAACCAGGAGCTGTCCCTGGCCGCCGCATCGCACGGCCTCTTCTACGCGCCCGATCCGTCGAGCCAGAAGGCCTGCACCCTAGGCGGCAATGCGGCAGAAAACTCGGGCGGCCCTCACTGCCTCTATTACGGAGTGACCACCAACCACGTGCTCGGCATGGAGGTCGTGCTCGCGGACGGCAGCGTCTATTGGGTTAGCGGCGACGCGCCGGACCGCATCGGCCTCGACCTGTGTGGTGTGCTCGTCGGCTCGGAAGGCACGCTCTGCGCGATCACCAAGATCAAGGTCCGCCTGCTCCGCATCCCTCCCACCGTGGCGACCCTGCTCGCCGCGTTTCCGACCATCGAGACGGCGAGCCTTGCCGTGTCGGCGATCATCGCTCGCGGAATCGTGCCGGCGGCCCTCGAGATGATGGATCGCATGACCGTGGGCGCTGTCGAGGCCCACTACCACGCCGGCTACCCGACGGACGCGGGCGCCGTCTTGCTAGTCGAGGTCGATGGCATCGCCGAGTCGACCCGTGAATTGATGGCCGCGGTGCGCGAGGTGCTCGCCGAGAATCAGGGCTACGCGCTGCGCGAAGCGCAGACGCAAGCTGAGCGAGATCTCCTGTGGGCTGGCCGCAAAGGCGCAATCGGCGCGCTCGGCAGGATCAAGCCGAACTACTACCTGCACGACGGCGTGGTACCGCGTTCGCGCTTACCCAAGGTGCTGGCCGCCGTCGGCGAGATCGGCGAGCACTACAAGCTTCCGGTCGCCAACGTTTTCCACGCCGGCGATGGCAACCTGCATCCCAACATCCTGTTCGACCTGCGCGACCGCGACGTGCTGCACCAGGTTGAAGGCGCCGGAGAGGAGATGCTGCGCGCCGTCGTGGAACTGGGTGGCGCTCTGTCGGGCGAGCATGGCATCGGGTTGGAGAAGAGCGCGTTCATGCCGTGGGTCTTCAGCGCCGACGACCTGGATGCGATGCAGAGGGTCAAGCGGGCGCTCGACGTGGACGGGATCCTGAACCCGGGGAAGATCTTCCCCGACCCCTCGCGCAAGCAAGTTCATCTTGCGGGCCGCACCGGGCTCGCCGTCGAAGCGAAGTGGTGGTGACGGCTCCCGTGGTCGAAAAGCCAGCGACTGCAGAAGAGCTCGCGCGACGCCTGCATGAGGCGGCGGAGAGCGGATCGGCGGTCGTTCCCGTCGGCGGTGGAAGGGCCAGCAGCATGGGCGGCTCGCCGCTACGCTGCGACATGGAGCTTCACACGACCAGCCTCGACCGCGTGCTCGAGCACTCGCAGGCCGACATGGTCGTGAGCGTTGAAGCGGGCATCACCCTCGAGGCCCTGCAGGCCGAGCTTGGAAAGGCCGGCCAGTTCCTGCCGCTCGACCCTTTCAACTCACCCGGCCATACCATCGGCGGGCTGCTCGCGACGGGCTGGTCAGGGCCGCTTCGGCAGCGCTTCGGCACAGCGCGAGACTTTCTCATCGGCATTCGTGTCGCGCTTCCCGACGGCCATCTCGCCAGCGCCGGCGGGCGCGTGGTGAAGAACGTGAGCGGCTACGACCTGATGAAGCTTCACTTCGGTGCGATGGGATCGCTTGGCGTGATCGTGGCCGCCTCCTTCAAGGTGTATCCGCAGCCGCTGCACGACGTCACGGTCGAGACGTTGAACAGCTCCATGGAAGACGCGTGGGCGGCTTCGACTCGTGCCCTGGACCTTCCGCTCGCGCCGGCCGCGCTGGAGCTGTTCTCCGACGGACGCGTGCTGGCACGTTTCTTCGGCAGCCCGGACGCGGTCAAGCGCATGGTGGCGGAGCTCGGGTGGAAGACCGCGGACGCGTCGGTGTGGGCGGAGCACGCCAGGCGCGGGCCGGAATCCTGGGCTCGGATCGCTACGCCGCCCCACGCGCTGCGACAGATCCTGTCCGCCCTTCCGGCGAACGCGGAATGGTGGGCCTCGCCTGGCGCCGGCATCGCGCACTGGTCATTCGGAGACGGCTCCGACGACGTGCGCAGTGCACGCGCCGCGGCGGAAGCGGCGCAGGGCTCTCTCGTCCTGATGGCTGCGCCACCGGAAGTTGCCGGCCGGCTCGGCGCCTGGGGCACGCCGCCTCCCACCATCGAGGTCATGCGGCGAATCAAGCGAGCGTTCGACCCTGCAGGCATCCTGAATCCGGGAAGGTTCGTAGTGTGACGAGCAAACCCTTCGAGCTGTTGAGCGACGACGACCTTTCCACCTGTGTCCACTGCGGCTTGTGCCTTGACGCGTGCCCCACCTTCCGCGTCACCGGCCTCGAGACCGAGTCGCCCCGCGGCAGGCTCTACCTCATGACCCAGTGGAAGCGCGGAACGCTTCCGTTCGCAGAAGAGCAGGTTCGCCACATCGACCTGTGCCTCGGCTGTCGCACCTGTGAGGCGGTGTGTCCTTCCGGGGTCCCTTATGGGCGGATCATCGAGACGGGTCGCGCCGAGGTCGAACGGCTCCGGCGGCCGTCACCGAAGCGCACGTTGAGCCGCGTTGCGCTGCGGCAGCTGCTGGCGCACCCGTCACGGCTTCGCGCATTCGGTGCGGCGACCCGCGCGGCGCAAGCCGTGAGGCTCACCTCGCTCCTTCGCGCAGGCCGCCAGCTTCCTCGGCTCCATTCGCAATTCAGACGTCCGCCGGGCAACGTCGCACCGGCGGTGGGTGAGCGCAAGCACCGCGTTGCGTTCCTCGTCGGCTGCGTAATGCCGATCCTGTTTCCGCAATCGCACCAGGCATCGGTGAAGCTGCTCCAGCTCGCGGGCTGCGAAGTGTGGTTTCCGCCGGATGAGCGGTGCTGCGGTGCGCTGTTCGCGCACAACGGCGATCTCGAAAGCGCCGATCGACTGCGCGCTGCGAACACGCACACGTACCTCGCAGGGGAATTCGACGCGCTGGTCGTCGATTCGGCGGGGTGCGGCGCCCACCTGAAGGACTTCTACCCCGAGCTGAAAGGGAGGGTGAAAGACATCACGGAATGGCTCGCTGAGATCGGGCTTCCGGCGCCGAAGCGAGACGTGAACGTGCGCGTGACTTACCAGGACGCGTGCCACCTCGCGCATGCCCAGCGAATCCGAAAGCAGCCCCGCGATCTCATTCGGTCGCTGCCGGGGGTGGAGCTCGTCGAGATGCGCCACCCGGAGATTTGCTGCGGAGCGGCAGGCCTGTACAGCACGCTCGAGCCGGCGATGTCAAACAGCATCCTTCAGGAAAAGCTCGACGACCTCTCCGCGACACGCGCCGAGGTCGTGGTCAGCGCGAACCCCGGATGTCAGATGCAGCTGGAGTCAGGCTTGCGAGCTCGCGGATCGACGATGCAGGTCTTGCATGTGGCGGAACTGCTGGCGAGCGCCTACTAGAAAGACCGCCCCCCATCCGGCTTGGTTGTACCTCCCCGCTCGCCGGGGAGGTGGCGCGCAAGCGCGCCGGTGGGGGGATACGGCTAACGCTTCAGCTTGGGAAGAACGGCGGTCTTCGTCACGTCAACCTCGACCCGGGCCACCGCCAGCGTGACGTTGTCGGGCGCGCCGAGCTCGCGACAGCGCTCGATGACGCGCTCGGCCCCGCGATCCAGGTTGCCATCTTTCAAAAGAAGCCGGCCCATTTCCTCCACGCTCACGCCCGCCGTCTCGACACCGTCGCTGCACAGCACGATCGCGTCGCCTTCCTCGAGCTTGACCTTGTCCGCGAAGGGCTGGATCGCCTCCCACACTCCGACGGCACGCGTAAGGCGGTGCTTGAGCGGATGCGTCGCAGCCTCCTCCGGTTTGATGAGGCCGAGCCGCACCTGTTCCGCCGGCCATGAGTGGTCCTGCGACACCATCCTGGCGAGTCCGTTGCGAAAGAGATATGCGGGGCTGTCGCCCACGTTCAGCACCGCCATCTCGCCGGCCCGGATCGCGGCGATGACCATCGTGCTGCCCATGCCCGCCCAATCGGGGTTGTCGCGCGCCGCCTCGAACACCGCGGTGTTCGCTTCCTTGCATGCGCGCTTCAGGCGCTCGACGTCGGGACCTTCCTGCCCATCCTCGGCCAGGATGCTCGTCGCGGTTTTCGACGCGATCGAGCTTGCCGTCTGGCCCGCCGCATGTCCGCCCATTCCATCGCAAACCACGAGCAGAGTGTCAAGCCCCGCCTTGTTGCGCCAGACGACTACGGCGTCCTCGTTCTCCTCACGCTCGAGACCGGGATCGGTCGCCCAGGCGATCCGAAGCCGCATCAGTGCGTCGACGCCGTCGGCAAGGCCACAGATCGCGGCGACTCACTAAGCATTAGGCCCCAATGTGGGAGAAGGTCACCGCGTTCTGGCCGATGGTGACCCGGTCGCCATGATTGAGCTCCTTCTCCTGGATCGGCTCGCCGTTGACGAGGGTGCCGTTGGTGCTTCCCAGGTCGACGAGCCAGAACTGGTCCCCTCGCCGCTCGAGGCGCGCGTGGTGACCGCTGGTCGCCGGATCTCTAAGGATCACGTCGTTGTCCGGTGAGCGACCGAGGCGCAGGGCACTGTCGCCGGCGCGATGGCTGTGACCGGCATCTGGTCCGGTCTCGATTGTCAGCTCGGCCTGGCGACCGCCGCCTGGAGCTGTGCTGATCATCGGCTGTGTTTTGTTATCGATGGCCATCGTCTCGGCCACGGCTGCCGCAGCCGGAACCGCGGGCGGCGGCTGCCATGCGGGCATGAGAGTCGTCGAGTCGCGAGCCTCCGCGGCTGCTTCGGAAGTCATCGTCGCGGCGACGTCCGGGACCATCGTTTCGGCCACCTGAGGTTGGGCTGCGGTGGAGGCTGCGGGAGAAGGACTTTCCCAAGGCAGCGTCGGCTGCGCCACCGGTTCTGGCTCATGGGCGGCCGCTGCCTGAGGAGGGCTTGACTCAGCGCCAGCGGCAAGCGCGGCGTCGGTCGAGCTTGGTTCGGGCGCGGGTTCCGTGGGCGCTGCTGCCGGGGCTGTCCAGGACGCTGTCGGAGCGGGCGCGTTCCATGGCGGCGGAGCCGCTGCTGGCTCAACCGGGGCTACGGCCGGCGCCGACCATGACGGCGCCACTGGAGCGGCAGGCTCCTCGGTCTTCGGCACATCCCACGCGGGGGCAGGTGCGGGGGCGCCCCACGATGGCGCGACGGTCGGCGGTGGCGCCGCCGCAGATGGCGGTGCACCCCAATCCGTGGAGGGAGGCGCCGCTGGCGCGGACGCCGCCGGCGCGGGCGGGTTCCAGGACGGCGCCGTGGGGATGGCAGACACGGATGGTTCGGCGGGCGGTCCCCACGCTGGTGGTGACACGGCTGGCGCCGATTCTTGAGGCGCAGACGCAGACGGCACAGCCTGTGGCTCGCCCCATGAAGGCGCCGGAGCTGCGGGGGCGCCCCACGACGGAGCGGCAGGCGCTGCGGCTGCGGGCGGCTGCGAAGAGGAAGCCGCAGGTGCGCCCCAGTTCGGCGCGGCAGGCCCTGGGGCCGGCGCTACCGGCGGTGGCGGCGACCCCCACGTCGGAGGGGGTGCTGAAGGCGCGCCAGGGGACCCGGCGGGTGCTGCGGATGCTGCGGGCGCTCCGGGTGACCCCCATGTCGGCGCGGGAGCTGCGGCAGGTGCGCCGGCCCCACCCCACGCGGGCGAGGCGGCTCCGGGCGAGGCTGCTGCCGGCGATCCCCACGTGCCCGGCTTCGCAGGCGAAGCGGCCGGTTGATCCCAGCTCGGCGAAGACGGCGGCGGAACGACCACTGTCGCCGCGACCGGACTTGGTGCCCTGACAGCGGCGGCGGGCGGAGCCCACGTCGAGGCGACGCCTGCGGTCTGAGTGGTCGGCGATGCGGGGCGAACCGGTGGCGCCGACTTCTTGTGCTTACGTCGCCGGCGCGTCCTCATCAAGAGAAGGCCGGCGATGAGGGCCGTGACCGCCAGGATTATGAACGCGTATTGAACTGGCATCCGGTGGAGAGCCTCCCTTGCGCCGATTCCGGCTATCGATCAGTGATATTAAGCAGCAATCGCCTACTGCTGAAGTATGGCAAGTCAACCCCGTTGAGGGTGCCTCCCAGGTCGAAAGAATGCTTACGGTCCGGCGGTCCCTTCGATGACCAGGCGACCGGACGCTATGCCGGGCACGGTGATGTCCGCCTCCAGTGAATGCGCTCCGGCGCCAAGCGGATCGCCCATGACGATGTGGACCACAACGCGCCTCCCAAGCGGCAGATCCAGGCGTCGCGGCAGCGGCGCGAGACCGGCATGCGTCTCGATCTGCAGCTGGTGGCGGGCGATCACGACGCCGTCGAGCCGCAGGCCTGTCACGCCGACCAGCACCGCCGGCCTCGTCCGGTTTTCGAGCGCAAAGCTCAAGCCCTGCTTCTCCGAACGCAGGCTCGTCACGTCCGCCAACCGCTCGGCGAGATACCGGGGTATCTCCGGCCGCGGACGGGGGAGCGGAAGCGTGGACGTGACTGTGAAGCCGAGCTCCGCGCGGTCCAGCTCGCGCCCCGCCAATGTCAGCACGGCTTCCAGCCGGTAGTCGCCTTCCGCCCGGAGCGGAAGGCTCAGGGTCGTCGCGCTCACGGCCGGCTCGAACGCTGTAGGGATCTCCACCTCGACCGTGCCGGAGTAGGACTTACGCTGCATCGCGTCACGGAGTCGCTTGACGCCCTTGCCGCTGACGGCACGCTCGCGTGCCAGCGACCAACGGATCGAGCCGCGCCCGAAAACTCCGGGATCGTCGTTCACGATGACCAGCCGGGCGGCGAATGGCACATCCGGCTTCTGCAGAATTCCGAATGGCCGGCCTGCCTCGAACGCCAGTGGCTCGATGATCACACGTGTTGCTTCGTAGGCGCGCGCGAGCGCCTCGAGGGCGCGCTTCGGACGCCTTGCGCCGTCGAGCAGCCCAAACCCAATACCCGGAAACGGATCGACCAGGTGATAGGCGAAAGCTCCCCAGCACGACTCGAACTTGCGCGTGCGCATGTGCTCGGCGGCGAAACGCACGACGTCCGCCTGGTAGCGCTGCGACGATTCGGCGTAGGACTCGAGGCTCTGGTGCGCGGACGGCAAGCCGGAGCCTCTCTCCGCCCAGTTGATGGGTTGAAAGCCCGCATGGCGCCACGACGGTTCGTCATCCGCCGCCGGCCATCGCGTCTCGATGTGCTCCCAGACCGGCGAGTCCGTGTCGGGTAAAGACTGCGCTCCAAAAGCCGTGACCATCAACGGCTCGACCTGCGCAAGGTCTGCCCATGAACCGTGCGACCAGCCGAGCATCAATTGCACATCGACGTCGCCCGACGCGGCGAGGGCCGGCCGGCTCGGGTCGAGGCGCTCGAACGAGGCCTTGAGGTCCTGGTCGATCGAATGGTTCTGCCGCACGGCGTGAACCTCACCGAGATCGGAGTTGGTGGCGAGCCAAGGAGGATCGTCGTGAGCGATCCACACTGCAATCGACGGTCGGTTGTAGAGCATCTCGACCATCTCCGCCTGCTGCTCCCGCGCAGCCTGCTCGAAAAAGTGCGCTTCGTTGCCTGTCGCGTGGTAGGCGTACGTGCCGGTCAGCGGCAGGTCCTGGATCACGAGCATGCCCGCTGAGTCGGCACGCCGGTAGAAGTCGTCGGGCAGCACGTTGGCGACCACGCGCAGGGCGTCGACGTTGGCCTCCTTCGCCGTCGCCAGATCGGCGTCAAACCGCTCCGGCGTGAGCTCGTCGAGCCGGTTGGACGGGGCGTAGCACGCACCGCGGAGGAAGATTGGCTTCCCGTTCACCGAGAGGGCCCACCGACGCGGGCCGATGTCCCACGTCAGGTCGCGAAACGCGAAGCCGTCCTCAACGCGAGCCGACTCCGTCCCGTCCGAGGATCGCGTGACGAGCTCGGCGCGGTAAATGGGCTGCTCGCCGAGCCGCCAGGGATCCCAGCGGCGCGCATCGGGGAACGCGAGCCGCATCGTCAGCGTGTGGTCCGCACCACCGGCCAGACGCACCTCGCGCTTGAGGCGCAGCGGCTCCCTGCCCGGCGCCGGAACGATGAGCTCAACCTCGCCTTCCATCTGCCGGCCGTCGAGGTTGCGCAAGCGCGCCTCGACCTCGAGGCGGCCGTCGCCGCCCTCAAAGCCCGGCCTGAGCCGCATCCAGTCGATCGTGATCGGACCCACGTACTCGAGCTCGACCGGACGCCACAGGCCGACAGGCACCTCCCAGTGGTAATCGTCGGGCAGGCTCGAGTAAGCGGACGCAGGGTACGGTTTGAGATCGCCGTCGTTGAACAGGCCCATGATGTGGCGCTTCTTGTCGGGCGACGTCTCGACCGGCGACTCGCAGCAGATGACGAGCAGGTTTTCAGGTTTCAGGTATGGCGTGAGGTCGAAACCGAACGGGGCGAAGTACCCGTAGTGCGACCCGAGGAGCTTGCCGTTGAGCCACACGTTCGTGGCCAGGAACGCACCCCCAATGCGCAGGACGACGCGACCCGAATGGTCGGGGCGAGGGAACTCCGTGCGATACCAGACGGACTGGCGTCCCTCTCGCGCGGACAGCTGGCGTGGCACCTCGATCGGTTTCCATCCGGAGCTTCGACCGATCGTCAGCCCCTCCGCTTCGCCCTCGCCGAGCGGCATCCAGACCGCCTCCCAAGCGCTCAGCTCGCGGACGCCCGCTGAGCGTTGGGGCATGGGCAAGAACAGGCAGTCGCTCAATTGCCCCGCTCTGGCGACGCCACGAATGCGCCGTCCGCCGTCGCGCAAAAGAGCACGGGCCGGCCGATGGAGGCCGCGAAAGTCCTGGTCTGGGGACGGTCGACGAGCGCGAGGATGCTGCCGCCAAAACCAGCGCCCATGATGCGGGCGCCGTAGCAGCCCGCGATGGCCCATGCCTTCTCGACCAGCGCGTCGACAGTTGGGGTCGAAACTTCGAAGTCATCCCGGAGACTCTCGTGCGACTGTTTCAACAGCCGGCCGAGCTCAGTGAAGTCGCGGCGCGCCAAGGCATAGACGAACGAGTGAACGCGCCTGATCTCGGAGTCGACGTGCCGGCGGCGTTTCGGGTCGAAGGCCTCAGCCTCGCGCCTCCGCTCGTTGTACGGAGTGTCCGCCAGCGAGCGATGCTCGCCCGAATCGATCACGGCGATTGCGAGCTCGTCCGGAAAGGGCACGGCCTTGTACTCCAGCGTCGCGCAGTCGAGCAGAAGCGCGTGCCCGCGCCGCCCGAGCGCTGAGGCGAACTGGTCCATCACGCCGACCTGCACGCCGGTCGCCTTCTGCTCCGCACGCTGGCACGCGAGCGCTGCCTGCTTGCCATCCATGTCAGGGCGAAGTCCGACCGCCACGGCAACCAGCAGCGCGGCGGACGAGCTGATCCCCGTGGCCGGTGGCACCTCGGAGGTCACAGTCACCGCCTGCGGTCCCGCACCCAACTCCTCCCCCACCGCGCGCACATACGCAAGACCGCCCTCAACGTCGCTCTCGACCGACCAACTCTCGGCCGGACGGCCCGTCGCCGTCGTGTGCTTGTCGACGGCCGCGGGCAGCACGACGCCACCGAGGTAATCCACGTGCTCTCCGATGAGGTTCACCCGGCCCGGTGCTCGCCCCCGCCACTGGCCCGCGATCCGACTAGATTCCACGCAACTCCGCAGCGGTGTCCTCGGCGCGCGCGTCGAGGATGAAGGCGCCGGCGCCGATCTCGGACCCCGCGAGGTACTTCAATTTGTCCGGGCTGCGGTTGGGCGGATAGAACTCGATGTGGAAGTGGTGGTGACGGCCGCCACGTCCGGGCGGTTTCTGGTGCATCGCCATGACGTAAGGAAGCGGACGATTGAAAAGCCGGTCGTACTTCTGCAGTAAGCCCTTGAGGGTGCGGGCAAAGGACTCATCGTCGTCCGCATCCAGGTCCGTGAGACCGCCGTGATGGGCGATGGGCGCGAGGTGCACCTCGTACGGCCAGCGGGCAAATGAAGGCACGAATGCGATCCAGCGCTCGTCCCGCAGCACAGTGCGCTCGGCGCTGCTCTCACCTTCGATGACGGCGCAGTACAGGCACTGGCCGGTCTTCCGCATGTGTCGCGCTTCCGCATTCAGCTCCCGCTGGATGATCGGGGGCACGAAGGGGTAGGCGTAGATCTGGCCATGAGGATGGCTGAGCGTGACGCCGATCGCCTCGCCGCGGTTCTCGAAAACAAAGACGTAGCGGACGTTGGGCAGCCGGCCAAGCTCGTTGGTCCGATCCCGCCAGACCTCGATGAGGTCCACGATGTGGTCCACGCTCTGCGCGCCAAGCGACGAATCGTGGACGGGTGTGTAGCAGACGACCTCGCACCGGCCCTGTTCGCCAGTGTACGAAGGAAAGCGGTTCTCGAAAACGGCGATGTGGTAGTCGGACTCGGGGATCTCGGTCTCGGCCTGTCCTGGGCGCGTCGGGCACAGGGGGCAGTGGTCCGCCGGAGGATGGTAAGTGCGGTCCTGCCGCCATGGGGCGACGGTGACCCACTCTTCGAGTAGGGGGTGCCAGCGAAGCTCACTCAACTCATTTGGGGTCCCCGTGGCGGTAGTCGCGGGAGGGTGCCCCTGCGCGCGCCCGGCGGTAGTAGATGAGATAGCGACCGTCGGGCTTCTGAACCACGCGCTTTTTGAGCCGCTTAGTTTTCAATTGCTCGAAAAGTCTAGGGGTGCAGGCCGGCGCGACGGCGAGAGGTCCGGTGGCCGGGTGGTCCAGGTGCCAGGCAATCACGCATATGGGCACGCACGATCCGCCGCGAGTGCCCGACCCCAGCGCGGAGGGCAGGCTTTTGGCTGATAGACTTTTGGATGAAGTTCAACGCCCGTGGGGCGAAGGAGGTGAGGCGGAAGCTTGGATAAACCGAATCGTGGTGCCAACCGCCTCGTTTGCCAGCCGGGAGCTCGGGAGGACGTAAGCCTCTAGGGCTTCCATTCCGAATCCGGCTCCTGGAGTCGGAGGTGGGAAGCACTGCGAACGTCGACTGCGAGAGCCGGGGCAACCCGGCTCTCGTCTTTTCCACGGGGCTCGCCCCGGAGCCCGGTAGGATTTATTTGTGAGCCAGGACCTCTCCGAGCAATTGAACGCAGCACCCGAAGGTTGGCTGCAGGCGATGGGCGTGACCATCACGTACGCGACTGGGGACGAGGTGCGTGCAGAGCTGACCGTTGGGCCCGAGCACCTGCAGAGCTACGGGATCGTCCATGGAGGCGTTCACTGCGGGTTGATCGAATCCCTGGCGTCGATCGGCGCCGCGCTCTTCGCATTGCCTCGCGGACTGAGCGTCGTCGGACTGGAAAACAACACGAGCTTCGTCCGGGCCGTGCGGGCAGGCGCCCGACTCCACGCGGTGTCCACTCCCGTCACGCGCGGGCGCCGCACACAGGTTTGGGAAGCGCGCGTCCTCGACGACAAGGACCAGATCGTCGCGACGGGTCGCGTGCGTCTCCTGTGCCTGGAGGCCGACCAGGCGCTGGCCGGCGAGACGGTCAAACGCGTCCTGCACCCCGAGAAGCAGTAGACGCTTAGCGCGCGGTCGCGTAGCTGAAGATGATCTCGTCGATCAAGCGCTCGACCGGCGCGAGGTCGTCGGTGAATACCTGCCCGTGATAGGGCGACACGCGGAGGCCGCCTTCGCTCATCGCGCTGGTCGCGACCGTGCGTGCGAGGGGTTCGTTGATCAGTCCCAGGTTGTGCACGACGTCTTCGATCGTCGTCGGTTGCGTCGACCCATAGACGAGGGTGTTGGCGAACCCTGGCACGTCAACCAGGAACACGCTGGGATAGACGGCGGCCATCGTGCTGGCGACGGCCTCGACGAGCCGGAAATCCGTGGCCGTGCGTCCGACATTGACGGCAACGGCACCGCCCGGGTTCAGGTGATCGCGTACCGAGCTGAAGAACTCGCGCGTTGTGAGATGGAAGGGGATGTACGGCTGCTGATAAGCGTCGAGGATGACGACGTCGTAGTGCCCAGCCTGCGTGTCGAGCCAGTACCGGGCGTCCGCGACGACCGGGTGGACGTTGGGCTCGTCGAGGTGGAAGTATCGATGCGCGACGGCGAGGATCTCCGGATCGATCTCCACTCCGGTGATCTGAACCTGATCGCCGAACGCCGCCGTGTATTGACGGGCGGCCGTTCCGCCCGCGAGGCCGAGGATGGCGACGCTTTTCGGCTGGGGTTCGATCGTCTGCGCCGGCCGGAAGGAATCCGCAATCACCATGTAATCCCACGGACCACGCGTCAGCAGATCCTGCGAGTCGTAAATGGAATGGATGGCCTGCCCCTCGTTGAGGATGAGCTCGGTCTTGGTGCCGTCCTGCACGACCTGGATGTAGTTGTAGGCGGATTCCTTCTCATAAAGGAGAGACCCAACCTGCGGCGGTTTGATCCCTGCGGGCAGAAGAACCCATGCAAGGATGACTACGACTGCGAACGACGCATACAGTCGCCGTCGCGGCCAGAGCGCCACCACCGACATCAGGACGAGCGCCAGCCCGAAGCCCTCCAGGGTCGGTCGTGTGCCATAGGTGGGGATGAACCAGAAGACAGGCAGGAAGGTGCCGAGGATGCTTCCTGCGGTGGACAGCGCGTACACGCGACCCGCCGTGTTGCCTCCCGTCTCCACGTCTTTCAGGAGCAGTCGGATGGCGAAAGGGCTGACGCAACCCAGCAGAATGACCGGAAACGCAAACAGCAGCACCACGGCGAGCAAGGTCCCCGCCACGAGTCCCACGCTCAGGTCTTTGAAACCCTGCTGCGAGGCGAGCAGGATCGGATAGCTCACCAGAGGGATGAGTCCGATCCAGAGTCCCGCCCACGCCGTGACCTGGTAGAGGAACTCGTCGCGCGGGTGACGGTCGGCAAGACGGCCGCCGATGACATAGCCCACCGATAGGTAGATCAGGACCAGGCCGATCAGGACGCCCCACACGTACAGGCTCGTGCCAAAGTACGGCGCGAGGAGTCGAGAGGCGCCGAACTCGACGCCGAGCGAGGTCATGCCGGAAACGAAGACGAGTGGCAGCAGCAGCCATCGCGACCGCACCAGCGTTGAGTCGGGCAAAGCGCCCTAGAGCGTAACTACTCCCCGATTGGTTGTTCCGCCGCCCACTTGCGAGTGCGCTCGTCCATTGGCACCGGCAGCTGGACCCGGACCTCCGCATAGAGGTCGCCCGGAGCGCCGCCTTTCGGATCGGGAAGACCAAGCCCACGCAAGCGGATCTTCGTGCCGTTCTGTGTCTCGGGTGGAACCTTGAACTGGACCTGTCCGCCCTTGAGGGACGGAGCTGCCACCTCCCCGCCGCTCAGCGCCAAGTGGAGCGGGACGGGAACCGTCACGCGCAAGTCCTTGCCTTCGCGGGTGAACACCGGGTCGGGCGCGACCTGGACCCTTGCGCGCAGGCCCGGCACGCGCAGAACCGTGCCCTCCTTCACGCCCGCAGGGACCTTGACCTCGACACGCCTGCCGCCTGGGAGCTCGACCGTGCGGCTCGTGCCTCGATAGACCTCAGGCAGGCTGACCGTGATCGGCGCCTCGACGTCCATCGCCTGCTGCCGCGAGCGACCGCGAGAAGCGCCAAAGATCGAACCGAAGATGTCGCCGAATCCCCCCTCGTTGCCGAAGAGATCCTCCATCTCCTCGGGCGTCACCGTCCGGTACTGCGCGCTCGGACCGGCATCGGGGCGGAATCCCCCCGCGCCGCCGCGGCCACCCGGCTGAACCCCGGCGGCCTGGGCCCCCGCCCAGTCGGGACCGAACTGGTCGTACAGGCGCCGCTTCTTGGGATCGTGCAGCACGTCGTGCGCCTCCGAGACTTCTTTGAACCGCGCCTCGGACTGCTTGTCGCCGGCGTTCAGGTCGGGATGGTGCTTGCGCGCGAGCTTTCGGAAGGCGGTCGAGATCTCCTTCTGATTCGCCGTTCGCGGCACGCCCAGCACCTCGTAGTAGTCCCTGACCTTAGCCATCAGAGATGTCTCACGTCTTAACTACTTCCTTACCCGCTTGAGGTGGCTGACGAATCCCGGCCGCGGACGGTAACCCAGCGTCTCATTGATGTGCAGCATCGGCGCATTTTCAGCGTCATTGTCGGTGCAGACGAGCGGCACGCCGAGCTCGACGGCTTGAGCGAGGCTCTGCAGCTTGACGCCTCTGGCCAGGCCCCGACCGCGGTATTCGGGGTCCGAGCAGGTGTAACCGGTCCATACGGTCCCGCGAACCGGTGGAAACTTGAGATAGGAAAAGGCGACCGGACGATCGCCGTCATATGCGATCCAGAAACGATCGCGGGGCCGGTCGGGAGCATTCATGCGCCGCTCAAAATCCTCGTAGGTCTCGTCGAGGATGGGCAGCGTGTGCGGGACATCCTGGATTGTCACATTCGTGAGGGCGTGAAGTTTCTGCAGCAGGGCGGGGTCTCGCGATTCTGCGACCGTCCCCAATCGGATGCCGCCGCCGGCCATCCGGTCGCGAGCATCCTTGGACTGCGCGACCAGACCCGCTCCGTGCGCCCTCAGGTCGAGCTCCCACACTTTCTCGACGCGGTCGCGCTCGTAACCTAGGGTCACGAGCACGTCCAGCATCTCGGGCTCGTCCTCGCCTGCGTAAGCGAGGAGCTGCGCGGACCCTTCAGCTTCCGCCTGGTCGCCGATCCAGCTCCACAGCGTTTTCAGGAGCTCGTGGTCCAGGACCTCCCGGTCCAGCCATACCTCGACCTCGCAGTGTCGGTCGGGGAGCTTCTCCCAGGGGCCGTGGATCCACCCGACATACGCAATCGGGCGCCCACTCTGTTCGCCGATGAAGCGCCCGTAGTGGTAGTCGCGCCTCGGCTTAGACCAGCGGTAACGCGTCATCCCCGGGTCTTGCGCCAGCGCCGGATAGGCGGCGGTCATGAGGTCCGCGGCAAGCGCCGCATCCTCGAGCTCAGCCGGACGGTAGACGACCTCAGCCATGACCAAACACTAGCTGCACCTAGAGCTCGATCACGTACGGGACGAGGCCCGAGTCGCCCACCTCGAGAATGCCAACCGACGGCTGCGAAAAGCGACGCAGGTGACGCGCCACCTGCAGCCAGCACCATTCGAACCAACCTGGTCCTTGCTCAAGGCGGCGTTTCGCTGTGGTCGGGTTCCACTGGTAGACCCCACCTGGGTTGAACAGCAGGACGCCGTCGATGGCTTCGGCGCGCGGACGGTGAGTGTGGCCGTAGACGATCACGTCGGCGTCGGGGAACCTGCGCTTCAATGCCCGCGGCAGGCCGCGATGTGGCCTGAAGTAGCCGAGGCTCAAGGTCCACACGAGGGTGTTTGGCTCCTCGAGCCACCGACTGCGCTCGCCGTGCACGACCACGATCCGCTTTCCCTCCACGTTCACGACGCGCGACACCGGCAGCGCCGCGAGCGAACGGTCGTGGTCCCCTCGCACAGCCTCGACCGGCGCCAGGCGACGCAATGCAGCCAGGGTCTCCTCACCGTCGATATCGCCGGCGTGGAGCACCAGGTCAACGCCGTCGAGGACCTCGAAGACGCGCGCCGGCAGCCGATCGAGGAACTCGGGGCAGTGCGTGTCTGCGATCACACCGATGCGCGTCGTCATGCCGATCGAACCCGCGCGGACTCGCGAGGCAGCGTCAGCAGGACGACCAGGGGAGCCAGGCTGAGCACGGCCGCGATGCCGAAGACGACGAGCTGGCCCGCTCCGAAGGCCGCTGCGCCGATGAGTGGCCCGAAGACGCCACCGACGTAAAAAGGGAAAAGGATCTGGCCTAGCACCGCGCCTCTCCGTTCCGGGCTAACGGTGGCGGCCATGACAGCCATGCTCGCGGTCAAGATGGCCGCCACAAAGACACCGTTGGCGAAAAGGGCGGCGGCGAACAGGATCAGGTTGTGGCTGAGGCCCACCGTGGTCAGCGCAAGGGCTGAACCCACGGAGGTGAGGCTGAGCACCGATACATGACCAAATCGCTGCATGACCACGCCCCACAAAGGTGAAGCGAGCGCCTGGCCGAGTCCGACCCCTGACAGCACGACTCCAACCGCGGTCACCGTGTCGCCTGGAGCAAGGCGCGCGATATAGATCGGCGCGTAGGGCAGGAAAATCCACAGACCCACCTGTGACACCGCGGTGGCGAGAAACAGCCGCCAGACCAGCGGCTTACCGGCAATCTCGGCCACGGCGCCGCGAAGCAGGCTGATGACGCGCAGGTCGGCGGGTCGAATGTGCTCGCGCTCGCGCATGACGACCATAAGCAACACGGCCATGAACGCGGAGAGCGCGGCGTCGAAAAGAAGCATGCCCTTGACGTCCACCTGGTGCACGAGCAGAGAACCCAGGATCGGTCCGACCGCGCGCCCGGCAGGAGAGCCCGCGCCGACGATGCCGACGGCAAGCGCGAGCCGCTGCTTTGGAGTCGTCGAGGCCTGCACGGCCAGCATCACCCCTGTGTTGCCGAGGATGAATCCGTTCAGCGAACGGAACCCCAGGGCCATCCATGGGCTGGTCGAGAGCGCCCAGCCGGCGAAGATCACGGCCTCGAGGGCGGCGCTGCGCACGATGACGAGCTTGCGGCTGTACCGATCGGCGAGGACGCCCCAGAACGGGGCCATGGGCAGAGCCAGGATCCAGCCAAGACTGGACATGGCGGCGATCCAGCCCGGCACCTGGGTCGCCGGCACGTGAAGCTCGCGGAGATAGAGCGGTGCATAGGCGGTCAGCTGGGTCCACGACATGCTCTCTACGCACGTTGTCGCGGCAAACAGAGCGGCCACCACCCCCCACCCGGCTAAAGACGAGGTCCTGGATTCGGTTTGCATGCGGCGTGCTAAAGCTTAGTCGCCGTTGCCTGGCTGATATTTTTACAAGAGAACTTGACAAACTGGCAAGGTTGTGGTTCTAATTTGACCCATGAAGGACATCCGCCGTGAAATCTTGACCCAGGTTGCCGCAGGCACCCTCAGCGCTGAGGAGGGAGCCGCCCGGCTCGATTCTCTCGAGCCCGAAGCGCCATCGTCGGAGCCGAGCCGCGCCCCATCCAGCCCGCCGCTTCCTCCTGCAGGTGCAACGTGCCGGCAGGTC
The DNA here is from genome assembly GCA_036513135.1 of Candidatus Dormiibacterota bacterium. GTDB lineage: Bacteria > Chloroflexota > Dormibacteria > Dormibacterales > Dormibacteraceae > Palsa-870. Next base: position 23,056 of record DATBZP010000073.1, read on the forward strand.
AAGGTCGTCTCCCAGTTCGGGAGCGCCGAGATCGTGGGAGACCCGAGCGTGGCGTTCGCCACCGCGGATGGGCCCCACCATGCCCGGCAGGACGGCGACACCATGGTGATCGAACATGAGTCATTCGACGACTCGGACAGCTTCTCGTTCGGGCGCGGCTCGCGGCGCATCATCGTCAACGGATTCGACATCCAGCGCCGCAGATTGACCGTGCGGATGAACCCGGAACTGGCGCTCGTCGCCAACGTGCAGGCCGGCAACCTGCGAATCGACGGCGTGCACGGCCCGATCATGAGCGAGGTGCAGGCCGGCAATTGCAAGGTGGCTGACTTCCGAGGGACGCTGAACCTTGTTGTGCAGGCGGGGAACGTCTCGGCCAGCGGCCGGCTTGACGGCGGCGCCAGCAGGGTCCGTTGCGAGATGGGCTCCGTGAAGATCAACCTCGAGAAGGGCTCCAGCGTTCGCATCACGGCCCGCACGACGATGGGCAAGGTTTCCATCGAAGACGAAGCCGGCCAGCGCGCCATGGTCGGTCCCTCCGGTCGCGAAGTGACTATCGGTTCAGGCGCCGCCACGCTCGATGTCGAGTGCACGATGGGCAGCGTCAAGGTGGCGGCGGATTGATGCCCGCCGATCGCAATCGCCGGCCGCCCCTCAACTGCCCGGTCTGCAGCGAACGGCTCGCCCTGACCAGGCTCAGCTGTCCGGCTTGCGACACGGAGCTGTCAGGCGGATTTGCGACCTGCGAGTTCTGCGTGCTTTCCAACGAAGATCGCGAAGTCCTGCGGGTGTTCCTGGCGTCGCGCGGGAACATGAAGGAGCTCGAAAGGCACCTGGGCGTGAGCTACCCGACCGCGCGAGCTCGCTTCGACGCTCTGCTCGCCAAGATCGGCATCGACCGGGTCGCCCCCGCGCCGCCTCCGAGCCGCGTCGAGCTGATGGAGCAGGTCGCCCGCGGAGAGATCGACATCGACGAAGCGCTGCGGCGCCTCGACGCCAAATAGACAGTCGAGGAGCTGAAGGTATGCCGATTTCGACGGACGAGCTGGTCCCATCCCCGGCGGTTGCCGCGCCTCGTCCGCGACCGTGGACGGTGTTCTCGTCAGGCCCCTTTCGCAAGCTCTGGGTGGCCACGACCCTTTCGATGTTCGGCGATTTCTTCAGCTACATCGCGATGGCCTGGTTGGTCCTTCAGCTGACAGGCTCCAGCCTCGCTCTCGGCACCGTGCTGGTGGTGCAGGCCCTACCGCGGGCGGTACTCATGGTCGTAGGAGGCGCGCTTGCCGACCGCATCTCGCCACGGCTGACGATGCTCGGGTCAATGGGGCTGCGCGCCGTCTTCGTCGCGCCACTGGCGGTGCTCATCCTCACGGGTCGCGTGCAGATGTGGGAGGTCTACGGGATCGCCGCGGTGTTCGGCATTGTCGACGCGTTCTTCATGCCGGCTCGCACCTCGATCCTCCCGAAGGTGGTCGCCGACCACGAGCTCGAGCCCGGGAACGCCGTCCTGAACGTGACTGCGTCGACCTCGGTCATCCTCGGTCCGGTCATCGGCGGCCTGATCGTCGCCGCTTTCGGAGTCGGGTGGGCTTTCGCCGGGGACGCCGCGTGTTTCGCGATCGGCTTCCTGTTCGTCCTGTGGCTACCGGCCGCCGCGCGCGTCGCGGCCGGCGAGGCGCATCCCGACGGCGGCCTGGGCGGGCAGATCGCGGCCGGCTTCCGCTACGCCTGGGCCGACATAGGCATTCGTGTGACGCTCATCGTCATCGCGGTCATCGATTTTGCCGCCAACGGCGCGATTGGCGTGGGCCTTCCCACCCTCGCGCACGGGCGATTCGCCGCCGGCGCGACGGGCTTTGGCGTGCTGCTGGGCGCATGGGGAGTCGGCGCGACGTTCGGTGCGTTGGGCTCAGGCTTCGTCCCTCCGCCCAAGCGCTTCGGGTGGTTGATCGTGTTCCTGTGCGTGTGGCTTGGGGCCGGCATGATTGGGGTGGGCCTGGTGCCATCGCTCATCCTGGCGGCGGTTCTGATGGGCGTGTCAGGCGTCGGCACCGGCGTCGTCAACACCTATGGGTTGAGCTGGCTGCAGCGCCGAACCGATTCCGCGATGCAAGGACGCGTGATGTCGCTCGTGATGCTGGCGTCGATGGGCCTCACGCCGGTGTCGTACGCGGCGTCAGGCGCGATCGCGAATGTCAACCCGACGCTGCTGTTCCTGATTGCAGGCGGTTTGATGATCCTGTGCGCTGCCGGCGCCGCGGCCAGCCGTTCGGTCCGCTCGCTCCGCTAGCAATCGCGCGGAGTTAGGCCCCTAGCGGATGCCGGCAGCAGCAAGCCCGGCCGCATGCGCGGTGGCAGCGTCCTCGCCGGCATCCAGCGCATGCACCGAAGCGGTGGCGAAAGCGTGTGCTCTGTGCTGGTCCAGGTTCAGGTCGATGTTCGCCAGCGAGAACCAGGCACAGTAGGACTGGCGGCTGGCCGCGACCGGCGCCGGGGGTCGAGTCATGGCCGCAGTCGCCATCTGCACCGCAGTCGCGACGTCCTTGCCGCCCGACAGCGCCAGGAAGGCACCCTGCGCGGCGGCATGACATGCGCTCGCGGGCGCCCCGCCACGCTTGGCCCAGGCGAACCACTCTGCATAGGAGCGGTCCTCCGGGGTCGGCACGATCTTCTTCGCGGCGTCGTGCTTCTTCTGCTCCACGACCTCCCAACTCGACTTGCCCGGGGTTGCGGTAGGCCGCTCTGGGGCTGCGGCCGGCGCGGCCGCGGCGGGTATGGGAGCCGGCTGCGGCGGAGCCGCACGCGGCTGCACTGCCGGCGGGGCGGGATTTGGTGCCGGCGCCGGCTGGAGAGCCGGTTCAGACGGCAGCTGCGAAGTACCGATGTGAACTTGAGGCGCCCATTTCGGGATCGCCACCGGCGCGGGCCAGTCGACCACAGGCTCTGCGACCTCCTTAGCCTCCGCAGGCTTCTTCCACGCCGCAGCCTGTGTTCGCTTCGCCCGCTGCGCCAGCGATGACCCGGCAGGCGGGGCGGGCGCAGTCGGCGGGGCGGACGCAGTCGGCGGGGCGGACGCAGTCGGCGGGGCGGACGCAGTCGGCGGGGCGGACGCAGTCGGCGGGGCGGACGCA
>DATBZP010000074.1:0-12947 GCA_036513135.1 Candidatus Dormiibacterota bacterium
CGGTTATGGGCTGATGGAAATCAATGCGCGGCCTGACCGCAGCATCGATCTGCGCCGGCGTCATCACGCCTGCTTCAGTCGCCACCGGCCGGATCTGGACTCCGGAGATGGTCGCGGCACCGGCCCCCTCATATAGGAAGACGTGAGCATCCGCGTCGGCGATCATCTCCTCGCCCGGGCGGGTGTTGACGGCCACACCGACCACGTTGCCCATCGTCCCGCTCGGCAGGAACACGGCCGACTCCTTGCCGAGCCGTTTCGCGGCCAGGTCCTCGAGCTGGTTGACCATCGGATCGTCACCGAATACGTCGTCCCCAAGCGGCGCTGTCGCCATAGCGCGACGCATGTCCGGCGTGGGCATCGTCACGGTGTCTGAGCGCAGGTCGATTGCCGTCACGCGCTTAATCTAGCGTTGCTTGAGAGTAAAAGAGGGGCCTATGCGAACCCACGGCCAAGCCTCTGATCGGAGCCGCCGCGAACTCACGGACAAGCCTGCGAGTTCGGGGGGATCTTTCGGTGGGACAAGAGTCAACCTGATCCTTGCTCGCGGCCGAATCCGCACGCTCGGGCGCTTGGGCCTCAAGACACAAAGTCACCTTGCGATCGCCGGCGGCCGGGTCGTCGCGTGCGGCGGACCGGAGCTGATGGGGTTGCGCGGCCCGCGGACCCGCGTCGTCGATCTGGCCGGCGCCGCCGTGCTGCCCGGCTTCAACGACGCGCATGCGCACGTCGTGTATTACGGGCTGACTCGTTTCGGTGCCGACCTGGGCGGCGCACGGAGCGTAGCGGAGGTCGCCGAACGGTTGAGGGCCCATGCGCGGACGCTTGCGCAAGGCGAATGGCAGCAGGGTATGGGCTACCGGGCAGACGAGCTCGCCGAACGCCGTCAGCCCCATCGACGTGAGCTTGATCGCGTGACGGGCCGGCGACCCGCGTTCATCGACGAACGCGGCGGCCACTCGCGAGTGGCGAACTCGGCGGCGCTCGCCGCCGCCGGAATCACGTCTGACACGCCGAACCCTCACGGGGGCAGGATCGACCGCGACGTCGACCGCACGCCCAACGGGCTGCTTCTCGAGTCGGCGATGCGCCTGGTCGCGGACGTCCAGCCTCCACCGACCCGGGAGCGCCGCGCGCAAGGAATTCTCCTGGCTCAGCGGCTCTTGCTCTCGCGCGGCATCACGTCCGTCGGCGCCGCTGTCAACCGGGGCTTTGCGGATGACCTGCGCGCCTATCAGGAGCTCGCTGAAGACGGGCGGCTGCGGGTTCGCGTCAACGAGTTTCTGTCGTGGGAGCTGCTTGAAGCCGCATCGAGTCTCGGGATTCAAGCGGGTTTCGGCGGCGCGCTCGTGAAGGCCGGGCCCATCAAGGCGTTCGTCGACGGCGGGGCCGAGCGCGTGGCGATGCGCTCTGGCGGCGGGACGTGGCGCACGACGCCTGCCGAGCTGCGCGAGCTGGTGGCTCGCGCGACTCATGCCGGCCTGCAGGTCGCCGCGCACGCCATCGGCGACGCTGCGATCGAGGCGATGTGCGACGCGGTGGAGGCCGCAGGCGGCGACCACCTGCGTCATCGGGTCGAGCACTGCACCATCTGCCCGCCGGATCTCCAGGCCCGGATGGCGAAGCTGCGGATGGTGGCCGTCATGCAGCCCATGGCGGCACGCTTCGGGCGCGTCGCATCGGCGATCCTGTTTCCGGTTCGAGATCGCACTGACCTTGCGCCTCACGCGCGACTGCTTCGTGCTGGTGTTCCGGTCGCGTTCAGCTCAGACCTGCCGGTCGCGGCTGACCCCAACCCGTGGCCGGGCATCCAGGTCGCCGTCGAGGACCCGGTGAACGGGATCAGCCTGCTGGCCGCGCTGCGCGCGTACACCGCCGGAGGCGCATTCGCGAGTTCCGAGGAATCAGAAAAGGGAACCCTCGATCCGGGCATGCTGGCCGACCTGCAGGTCTATGACCAGGACCCGATCGACGAGCCGGCAGCAGCCCGCCCCTTACTCCGCCCAAGAGCCGTCTTCCTGGGCGGAGTCCGCGTCTTCGGAAGGCTTTAGGCCCCGCCCATATCACCCGAATCGGGCATCGTCTCTGGCTCCGTCGGTGGGATGTAGCGAATCTCGGGCTTGGCCGTGGTCGTGGGCCGCGGCGACGACCGACGGGGCGCCGTCTTCCGGGCCGTCGTGCCGGATGACGATGGGGTCGACCGCTTCGTGGTTGATCGTGCGGTTCTCTTCGCCGTGCTTGCCGCGCGCTTCACGGTGCGCGTGGCGGTGCTCCTGGTGGGCTTCACGGAGCTCTTGGCGCGCTTTGCGGTGCTGGAGGCACGGCGCTTTGCGGTTGACGCACGGCGGGTCGTGGACGAGACGCGAGCCGCCCCGCGCGATGACGCGTCGCGGGCCAGATTCTGAACCTGCCTGCTCAAGCCTTCGAGTCGCTTCAATGCTTTGTCGACGTCGGCCTGCTTGGCCGTTCGACGGACCTGGACCTGGAGCTGGTCGATCGCGGTCATCAGTGTCTTTTGGCCGTCTTTGATCGAGCGCTCGAGCTGCCGGCGAATGTCAGGCGGTACTCGCCTCTCGGCCTCGTGGAGAGCCTTTCTGCCGGCAGTGACCGCTCGGCCTACCAGGCTGGAGCGCCTGGATCGTGAAGACGCCCGCTTTCTTGTTGCCATGACTCGACCTCCGTGAACAACGCCCGACGGAGCACATAACGCAGCGCATTAGAATGGGCCCGGCCTTGACGACAGCCCCTGACCGACACCTTATCAAGAAGTACGCAAATCGCAAGCTCTACGACACGCGCACGAGCCGCTATATCACGCTCGAAGGAATCGCGGAGCTCGTGCGCAGCGGGCACGAGATTAAGGTGGTCGACCGCGACAACGGGAACGACCTGACGCAGCTGACCCTTTCCCAGCTTGTCCTCTCCCATGAAAAGCATGGCCCTGGGCGCCTGGTCGACGCGGGGGGTGAGGTCATCCACGATCGGGGACAGGCGCTCCTCGATTACGTGCGCAAGACCCTCAACGTGCCATCGGATCTGAAGACCCAGATGGAGCGCCGGCGCGAGGACCTCGAAGAAAGGGCGGACGAGGCAATGGCGGGCGCGCTCAGGCGCCTGCGGATACCGAGCCACACCGACATCGATCGCATCAATGAGCGGCTGGATCGCATCTCGGCCCAGCTCAAGAATCTGGGAGCCACCGAACCCTCTTCACCTCGATCGAGTAAACGAAAGCCCGCTCGCTGACCGTGGTGAGGTCGCCTGACCTCCCTTGCGTTATGAACCGATCGCGTAAACGAAAGGCCGCTCGCTGACCACCGCCTGGATTGCCACGTCGGCCTCGACGCGATAGGTCGCCTGCCGCACGCGCCGGTCGGCGCGCAGCTGCTGCGTCATGAGGGCCGCGACCTCGGAGAGGCGGTTGGCATCGCCGATAGTGGTGATCGTCCATGGCGGTGCGACGACCACGCCGTCAATCGAAACGCCGGCCCCCGTCTGCTCGATGGCTACGCCGGCGACCACCCGCCGGTCGTTGACCGCCGTTGCCTCGGCGCCTCCAGCCGCCAGGTTGTTGAGCGCGTCCTGGAGGTCGAGCGCCGTCAGGCCGGCGGCATCGATCACGATCACGACCCCCGGGCCGTGAACCTGCACCAGGCCCTCGATCGCACGCAGGCGCTTGGCCTCATCGCTCAGCACTTGGTCCGCGGCCCCGCTGGTGCCGGACCGGAGCGTTGTCTGGCGGCTTTGGAGGTCTGTCGCCTCGGCCTGCAGCGAGTCGTTGGCGCGGTTGAGGTCGTCGATGAGGAATGCGAGCGATGCCGGGTCGATGCCGACCAGGCTGCGCTGGACCTCGGCCTCGCTTCGAATCTGCACCGTCGCCACGAGCGCCACGAGCAGAGCGATCAGCCAGACGCTGAACGCGCGGCCCGACGATCGCCGGCGGGATGAGGCTTTGTTCAACAGCGGTCCCCGCGAACTCATGGCGAAGCCTCCGGCGCCAGGGGTCCCCGCGAACTCACGGCGAAGCATCCGACTTCGTTTGGATCTTTCGTGGGGATTCTAAATCGGGCTGACATGGGCTATCTGAAAACTCGAGTCGTAAGCCGGCAGCCCGAGGTCCGGGCTGCCGAAGAAGGTCAGGTGAAGCTGGAACTGGACCTGGCGCGCCCGGATATCCGGGAGCGCAGAGGAATCGTCGAGCGCGGCCACCATCCGGTTGCGGTCTCCGACCGCTCGCACCGTGATTGGAGACGACAGCGGCGGGCCCTGGTCGATCGCGACCTGGCCCTCCGAACCGGAGTAAGCGGTCAGCGGCGTGATCCGCCGCCCGTCGACGGCGATGGCTTCGGCGCCCTGCGCGAAAAGCAGATTCACGATGTCCTGGACGTCCTGGTAGTTGACCAGGTAGCTCGCCTGACCCCCGGTGGCGGGTCCCGGCACGCCGTTGGCCAGGTCGACTTCGACGCCAGGGCCGTGCAAGGCGGTGAGCCCGGCATGCGCGCGAAGGTCGGCGACCTGGTTCTGCAAGGTCTGCGTGGCGGCGGAGCGTCCGGCCGCTGCGGATTCCAGCGCGTTGATCTGAGCCCGAAGTGCGGCGATCTGGCTTCGGGATGCAGCGTTGGTCGCCTCGAGGTCCTGCACGCTGCGAACGAGGGTCTGATAGCGGGCGACCTGGTTGGAGGGCGTCAGCAGCTGGGCTTTGAGCTGTCCCGCCACGAGGAAACCGGTGACGAGCGCGACTGCAGCAACAACGACGATGCTGAGCAGCTGCCGGCGGGACATCTACTGAGGGGCCGCCGCGAACTCGCAGTGCAGCCTCGGATCCAGGGGTCCCCTCGAAGTCACGGCGATGCCTCGGACTTGGTGGAGTTCATTCGTGGGGCTTTCATGGTCCCAATTGTGCGGCCAGCGGCGCGACCACCTTCAGGTCTCCTTCGTGGGCCAAGGAGTAGTATCGGAAGTCCCGAAATGGCGGTCGAAACCCGCGCCTCCGCCTTCCAGACCGCGCAGCAGCGGTTCGACGCCGCGGCTGACGTGATCGGACTCTCCGACGATGCTCGCCGCGGGCTGCGCGATGTCAAGCGCGAGCTGACAGTGCACTTCCCGGTCCGCATGGATGACGATTCGGTCCAGGTGTTCACGGGCTGGCGCGTTCAGCACAACATCAGCCGGGGCCCCGCCAAGGGCGGAATCCGCTACCACCCCGACATCGACCTCGACCTGGTGAAGGCGTTGGCGATGCTGATGACGTGGAAGTGCGCGGCGGTCGGCCTTCCTTACGGTGGATCCAAAGGCGCGGTTGCCTGCACGCCGAGCAAGCTCTCGCTGAGAGAGCTCGAGCACCTGACCCGCCGTTACGCGACCGAGATCGCGATCCTCATCGGTCCCGAAAAGGACATCCCGGCTCCCGACATGGGTACGAACCCGCAGGTGATGGCCTGGATCATGGACACGATCTCGATGCACTCCGGACATTCGGTGACGGCCTCGGTCACCGGGAAGCCGGTGGACGTGGGCGGCAGTGAAGGGCGCGTCGATGCCCCGGGCCGCGGTGCGACCTACCTGACGCTCGAAGCCATCAAGTACCTACACGTCGATGAGGAGACTCCGACCGTCGCCGTGCAGGGTTACGGCCAGGTCGGCCGATCGACGGCGCGGCTGCTCGCCGAGGCAGGGCTCAAGGTGGTGGCCGTGAGCGACTCCAAAGGAGGCGTGTACAACCCGCACGGTCTGGACCTCGCGGCATTGGAAGAGCACCGCCAGGTTCGCGGTGGGGTCACCGGCTTCAAAAAGGCCGACAACATCACCAACGATGAGCTCATCGAGCTACCAGTGACGGTTCTCATCCCCGCTGCGGTGCAGGATCAGATCACTGAGCACAACGCGGGGCGAATTCGCGCGCGACTCGTCACAGAAGGAGCCAATGCGGCCGTCTCTCCTCAGGCCGACCCGATCCTGCATGACCGGAACATCTTCCTGGTGCCGGACATCATCGCGAACGCGGGCGGTGTGATCGTCTCCTACTTCGAATGGGTGCAGGACCTGCAGGCCTTCTTCTGGGAGGAAGAGGAGATCAACACCAAGCTGCACCACGTCATCACCCGGGCTTTCTACGAGATTCTCCACACCTCGGTCAACAAGCGGATCGACATGCGCCTGGCCGCCTACGCGCTCGCCGTGCAGAGGGTGGCCAACGCGACGACAGTGCGAGGCATATACCCGTAGAGGCGCGGGGGGATCGGGATCCCCCCGCGGAACCCCCCTTTGACATGTAGGTTGTCAGGAGTCGTAGCTATCGAGCCTGGGGACGCCCGGAATGAATCCGGGCTTCAGCTTCACTGGGTCATAAGTGCGCGGGAGGATCAGGATCCCCCCGCGGAACCCCCCTTTGACATCTAGGTTGTCAGGAGTCGTACCTGTCGAGCCTGGGGACGCCCGGAATGAATCCGGGCTTCAGCTCCACTGGGTCATAAGTGCGCGGGGGGATCAGGATCCCCCCACGGAACCCACCTTTGGCATCCAGGTTGTCAGGAGTCGTAGCTGTCGAGCCTGGGGACGCACGGAATTGTTTGAAAGTGCGCCCTGCGTGCGCACGGCGCCGGGCTTCAGCTCCACTGGGTTAGATTGAGAGCGCGATGACTTCCCCCCGACCTAACCGCGTTCTGGTCACGGGCGTCTCCAATCCCCTCGGCGCAGAGGTCGCGCGCCGGCTCGCTCCTCATGTGCCTCATCTGTTCGGGTGCGACGTGGCGGATCCGATCAGTGCCCTCGAAGAGATGGACTTCGTCCATGCCGACACCCGGCATGCGGCGATCGGAAAGCTTGTCCGCCAGATGCACATCGACACCGTGGTGCACCTTGCCGTCATGGTCGACTCGCCCCACGACGAGCGGTCGATCCACGAGACCGATGTGATCGGGACGATGAACGTCCTCGTCGGGTGCTCGGCGCCAACGAGCCGGGTGCGTCACCTGGTCGTGAAGTCAAGCCAGGCGATTTACGGCTCCGGACCGACCGATCCGTCCTTCTTCTCGGAAGACATGACGAGCGTTGAGCGGCCGGCATCCTCGATCACCCGCGACCTGCTCGACATGGAGCAGCTGGTCAGTGAGTTCGCGCTGCGCAACGAGTCCTGCGGGGTCAGCGTTCTGCGGCTCGGGTTTCGAGTCAGCGAGGACACCACTCTCGCGCGCTATCTATCGCTGCCCATCGTGCCGACCTTCACCGGCTTTGACCCGCGCCTGCAGCTGCTGCACGAAGACGACGCGGCCGACGCAATCGTGCGCGCTGTGCTGGGCGAGCACCCTGGCGTCTTCAACGTTGGGGCGAAGGGTGTCGTCCTGCTGAGCCAGGCGATCGCGATCATGGGCGGCCAGCCCGCCCCCATCCTGCCCCCATACGCCCATTGGATAGCGCGCCTCGCGCTGCGGGCGATGACCCGAGTCGACGTCCAGACCCATCTCGCCGACGTGATCGCATTCGGTTCGGTGATGGACTGTTCCAGGCTTGAGACCGAGTTCGGTTGGTCGCCGGTCCACACCTCGCGCGCCGTTATGGAAGGCCTCGCCCGGGGCAAAGACCTCGAAGTGGTCGAAGCACCCTCGCCGCCCCAGGAGTACGAGCTGCAGGTCTACTTGCAGCGCCGGCGGCGTGAGGCACGCAACGGTCACCGCACCGCCCCGATCCTCGAGGCGCACAGGTGATCCAGGCGAAGTCGCCCAAACAGCGGCGTAAGGACAGCAAACCGGCAGAGATCGTGCAAGCGCAATCGGGCCTACAGCTGTCTAGGCGCGCCCGGCGCCTTCAGCGCCAGGCGCCTCTCTTGGCTCTGCAAGGGCTCAGCGAGCTGGCGGTCCGCCTCCGCCAGCTGACCGGGCACGACGTCATCGACATCAACCGGATCATGGAGGTGGTCCGGTTCCTCTACAGCCAGCAGGAGCTCGCGCGCCGCGGAGCGAACTACGCGGTCGACGACTTCGGATTCGACCCTCAGTGGACCGAGTCCCTGCTGTCGGTCTTCATGGTCCTGTACCGGGACTACTGGCGCGTGGAGACAACCGGGGTGGAGAACGTTCCCGCGACCGGACGCGCCCTGCTCGTGGCAAACCACGCCGGCGTCCTGCCCTGGGACGGGACGATGATCAAGACAGCGGTATTCGCCGAGCACTCGCATCCGCGACACGTGCGTGCCCTGGTCGCAAGCCTGGTCATGGGCATGCCGGTGCTGAGCTGGTTCTTGCGCCGCACTGGACAGACAGTTGGACATCCGGACGACACGCGGCGACTGCTCGAGCGGGATGAGGTCGTCCTGGTCTTTCCCGAAGGGGTCAGGGGAACCGGGAAGAACTTCAAGGATCGGTACCGCCTGCGCCGCTTCGGCCGTGGTGGCTTTGTCGCGACCGCGATCCGATCTCGCGCGCCGATCATCCCGGTCTCGGTTGTCGGCTCGGAGGAGATCTACCCGATGGTGGCGGACATCGCCCCGGTGGCGAAGTTCTTCGGCCTACCCTACTTTCCGATCACGCCCTTCTGGCCGTTGCTGGGACCGCTGGGCATGATTCCACTACCCAGCAAGTGGCGGATCCAGTTCCACGCACCGATCCACGTCGAGGAGCATCCGCCGGAGGCGGCGGATGACCAGAACCTGGTCATGGCGCTGGCCGACGATGTTCGCGAGGTGATCCAACAGGGCGTCTACGACAACCTGAAGCTGCGCCGAGGTGTCTTCCTCTAGTCTCCCTCCCGCGGCGGAAGTTCGCGTCCACTGGAAAGACCTGCCACGTTCCGTCGGTGACGCGATCGAACAGCGCCTCGGTGGCAGGGTCGTCGAGGCAGCCACCCAGCCAGGAGGCTTCTCGCCAGGCCTGGCGGCGCGATTGCGCCTGGACGACGGGCGTCGGAGCCGCGCAAGGTGTGGTCGCTCTGGCGCGGCTTCGCGAGCGGGTCGGGTGGCGCTGAGCTAGCTCACCACGGCGATGGGTCTCGACGGTTCTGGTTCTTCGACGATGTCCAGCGCGGTCGTCTGGCTGATCCAGTACTGAACGTCGGAGAAGCTCGGCGCGCCGGCGAGCCCGACGGCATCGACCAGCTTGTTGTGCAGGACGCGCGCGTCCTGCGCGCGCAGGTCCGTCATCGAGTTGATGCCGAGCCGGCGGATGATCGGCAGGAACCGGTCCATGCCCGAGACCTCGAGCAGCGTGCACTGGTGCGCGAACTCGAGGAGGCGGTCGGTACTGATGCCCGACCTCTTGGACAGCCGCTCGCGGTCGATGCTGAGCGAGGTGCGGTGCAATAGCCGATTGGTGTGTTGGATGCCGCGCGCGCGAAGTCTGCGGGCGTCGCCGTCAGAGATTCCGCGCAGGTATTCGAGCGTCCGGTACATCTTTAGTGGTGCGTCCGGGAAGCCACTGGCCAATTCACCGGCCTAGTCGGCCGGGCTTCGCTGATGCGTCCGTCGCCTCCTGTGGCGCTCGGTCACGCATCTAAGCGATGCACTCTCTCGCGGGCTCGTCGTCTCCTTGGCACCGGCCGCCGAGACTGCGCCTTGACAGCTAATTCCCAGACCCACGACTTGGAAAGTGTATGCGCCCCCGGCATTCCGTATAATTCATTGAACCCCGCCACCATTGGAGTAAACACACCCTGAATCAGAGCCGACTCGAAACCCGCGGAGTGGTTCCCGGGGAGCAGTCTGGCCTCGAGATTGGGATCGGCCGGCGGGCGCGCCGCGCTTACGGATTCGACGAGGTCGCTCTCGTGCCCGGTGGCGTCACGCTCAATCCCGAAGAGGTCGACATCTCCTTTTCGATGGGCGACCGTTTCACGATCCCTCTTCCGATCTGGGGCTCGGCCATGGATGGCGTGGTTGACGTCGACTTCGCCATCGCGATGGGAAAGCTCGGTGGAGTCGCGGTCCTCAACCTCGATGGCGTGCACACGCGATACGAGGATTCGGCCCCGATCATCAAGCGCATCGCCGAGGCTGACAAGTCCCACGTCAACGCGGTGCTCAAAGAGGTGTATCGCGAGCCGGTCAAGCCGCATCTCATCACTGAGCGCATCAAGGCGATCAAGGCGGCAGGCGTGCCGTGCGCGGTTTCGAGCATTCCCGTCCGCGCCGAGGAACGCGCCGAGGTGGTGCAGAAGGCCGGGGCCGACCTTCTCATCGTGCAGGGGACGGTGCTCACCGCACGCCACTCGTCTCAGTCGTATCACCAGCTCTCTTTTGAGCAGCTGGTCCGTGCTTGCAACATCCCGGTCGTCGTGGGCAACTGCGTCCACTACGAAACCGCGCTGGAGCTGATGGAGACGGGCATCGCCGGCATCCTCGTGGGTGTCGGTCCAGGCGCCGCCTGCACCACGCGGGGCGTACTGGGCGTCGGCGTGCCGCAGGTGACGGCCACCGCTGATGTTGCAGCCGCCCGCGACGAGTACATGCGGAGGGGCGGCATGCGCGTCGCCGTGATCACCGATGGCGGCATGCGCATAGGAGCCGATGTCTGCAAGGCATTCGCTTCCGGGGCGGACGCCGTGATGATCGGGACCCCGCTCGCCGGAGCCGAAGAGTCAGCGTCGAAGGGCTTCAACTGGGGCATGGCTACGCCCGACCCCAACCTCCCGCGCGGCACCCGCATACACGTCGGAACCAAGGCGACCCTCCGCGAGATCCTGCTCGGGCCCGCACGCGTCGACGACGGCACCCAGAACTTCGCGGGGGCGCTGCGTTCGGCTCTCGGCGTGTGTGGCGCGCGCGACATCACGGAGTTCCAGCACGTGGAGATGGTGATCGCGCCGGCGATCACCTCCGAGGGCAAGGTGTTTCAGCAGGCTCAACATGTAGGTATGGGGACAAGCTGAACTGAGCAGGACAATCCCCACGAATTCGGAGGCTTCACCTTGAATTCGCGGGGGCCCCTTGTCGCCGCGGCCGCCCAGACCCGCGAAGAAGTGAAGGGCCGGGCGCGCGCAGGGCTCGTAGAGCATGGACCGCAGCAGCAAACCATCCTGGTCCTCGACTTCGGATCCCAGTTCAGCCAGTTGATCGCGCGCCGCGTGCGCGAGGCGAGCGTCTACTGCGAGCTCGTGCCGGGGACGACGCCATGGTCCGAGTTGAAGAAGCGCGCCCCGGCTGGGCTGATCCTCAGCGGAGGGCCTGCAAGCGTCTACGAGCCGGGTGCCCCGCAGGTCGACCCGGAGGCCCTGCGAGCGGGAGTCCCTGTGCTCGGCATCTGCTACGGCATGCAGCTGATCGCCCACCACCTGGGCGGAAAGGTCGACCCGGGGCACGCCCGCGAGTACGGGCCCGCGCTGCTCGCGGTGCGGGAGCCGAGCGGGCTTTTCAAAGGCCTCAACGACGAGCTCCCGGTCTGGATGAGCCATGGCGATCACGTCAGCGAGCTTCCGCCCGGATTTCACTCGCTGGCTTCGAGCGGCAACTCGCCGGTGGCCGCGTTTGCGAACGGCCAGGGCATCTTCGGAATCCAGTTCCACCCCGAAGTCGTTCACACGCCCAGTGGACGAGAGGTCCTGCGCAACTTCCTGTACGGCGTCTGCCACTGCGCCGCGTCTTGGACGGCAGGATCGTTCATCGCTGAGGCCACCGAGAGCATCCGCGCCCGGGTCGGCGTCGGCCGCGTGATCTGCGCACTGTCAGGCGGCGTGGACTCCGCCGTCGCGGCGACCCTCGTGCACCAAGCCATCGGCGACCAGCTGACCTGTGTATTCGTCAACAACGGCCTGCTTCGCAAGGAGGAGCCGGAACGCGTCCTCGCCGTCATGCATGGCAACCTCGACATGGACATCCGCTATGTGGATGCCACGGACCGGTTCCTGCAGGCGCTGCGCGGGGTGATTGATCCCGAGCAGAAGAGGCGGATCGTCGGCCGCGAGTTTATCTCTGTCTTCGAGGCGGAGGCGACGACCATGGGCCACATCGACTTCCTCGCCCAGGGCACCCTTTATCCCGACGTCATCGAGTCGACGGCGCCCGATGTCTCCTCTACGGCCGTCAAGATCAAGACCCACCACAACGTGGGCGGCCTTCCGCCCGGCCTCAGGTTCCAGCTCATCGAGCCTTTGCGCTACCTGTTCAAGGACGAGGTGCGCGCGGTCGGGCTCGAGCTCGGCATGCCCGAGGAGATGGTGTATCGCCAGCCCTTTCCGGGCCCCGGCCTGTCGATTCGCTGCCTGGGGGAGGTGACCGCCGAGCGACTGGAGATCCTTCGCAACGCCGACTGGGTGGTGGTGGACGAGATCAAGCGCAACGGCCTGTACCGGCAGGTGTGGCAGTCGTTCGCGGTGCTCACGCCGCTCGAGACTGTCGGAGTGATGGGCGACTTCCGGACCTACGCCAACGTGGTCGCTGTGCGCGTTGTGACCAGCGAGGACGCCATGACCGCAGACTGGGCACGCGTGCCGTACGAGGTGCTCGCGCGGATCAGCAACCGGATCGTGAACGAGGTCAAGGGAGTCAACCGCGTCGTCTTCGACATCACATCGAAGCCGCCGGGCACGATTGAGTGGGAATAGAAGAATGAGAGGGAACCCGGATGGTTCCCTCTGCGCGCAGAGCGGCGATAAGGATGGGACTTGCTGATTGCATCGACCGCGCGGGTGGCGCCGCAGGGTCTGCTCTCCTTCCGGTATATCGATGGGCTTGTCTTAAGGATTTCTACAGGCGACGATTGGGAGTTGGGAAGAAACAAAGTCGCGGCCGGGATGAACCCGGCCGCCATCGCCGGGCTGGTAACGGGTTGATGGGATACCCGCTTCAATAAGCCCTCCGTGAAGGTCCTTGTTGTCGGATCGGGGGCACGTGAGCACTCGCTCGTGTGGAAGTGCGTCCAGTCGGACCTCGTGGAACGCGTTTACTGCGCGCCCGGAAACGGTGGCACCGGTGGCATGGCGCGCAACGTGGCGATCGGCGCTGCCGACGTGGTGCGGATCGT
>DATBZP010000075.1:0-5189 GCA_036513135.1 Candidatus Dormiibacterota bacterium
CAGTCGCCGTGAGCGATTATCAGTTTCAGGCGGGGAAAGTCGGCGGCGATCTGGTCCACGACGACCGGGCTGTTGTACCCGAGGTTGGGCCCTGCGTTTCCGCCGATGGTGAGCATGAGCGGGATGTCGAGACGTTCGCATGTCTCGTATGCCGGATACATCACGTTGCGGTCAGTCGCGGAGACGGGAACGGACCACGAATGAGGGTGCAGGACGAGCCCGTGAAACCTGGAATCTCGGGCGAGCTCTGGAATCAGCTCGGCGGCTCGAACCATCTGCTCGACCCGCAAAGTTGGCATCGCCAAGAACCGGCCAGGGAACGCTTCGATGAGAGCAAGCAGATCATCGTTCGTGGCGATCAAGGGCGGAGGGCCGCCTCGGTCCCGGGCCCGTGGTCCCATCGCGTGAGCACGGACGACTCCCAAGCGGACCTCCGCTGAATCCATCTCGCGAAGCATGTCTGCCATCGAACCCGAGTGCAAGGAGGGCGCTGGGGCCATCCCGGCGGCGTCGCCCCAGCGGCGCGTGCGTTCTGGGTCGGTGTACGTGCGCGACGTGAGGAATCCACCGAAGGGTGGGCAGACGCCGAAATCGATGAAGCCGGTCACTGCGTCACTTCTTGCTCGGGCTCAGCGCGGAATCTGCTTTCGGTGCGTGTCTTCGGTTTCGGCGCGCCGGTGCTGGATTCGCCACCTGCCGTCTGGGCAGCGGCGCAGAACGTCCCGGTAGCGGCCGAAGGCGAAGACATATGGGCCGTCGGGGTGCTCCTGGAGGCGGACGAAGTAGCTGTCCACCTGGGCCTCGTCGCCCTGGATCTTGATCTGCGGCGCGACCAGGAGATGCTTGAAATAGACCTCCGGTGCCCGGCCTCTCGCAGGATCGTGAAAGAACCGGGTCAGGTCTTCGCGACCGGCGAAGACCTTCGGCGCTTCCGCGCTGCTTACTCGCACCCTTTCCCAGACGCCATCGTCGAGGAAGCAGTCGAGGAACTCGACCTCAGGACCGTAGTCCAGCGCATGAGCGTACTGGTAGAGCGTCGCCAGTACGTTGCTTTCATCTTCCAGTCGCTGGACGCGGTCAGAGAGTGAAGTTGCCCCCATCACTCGCCGGTTGGGGATACATCGTGCCCGCGAGTCCAGTCCCTGACGTGGACGTCCTCCGATTCTGCGATCCTGCGCTTGAACCGCCACCGGCCGTCAGGGCAGCTGACGAGGTGATCGCGGTAGCGCCCGAACGCGTACAGGTATGGTCCGTCCGGGTGCTCGTCGATCTTGACGAAGTAGCTCACAACGTGAGCCTCGTCACCGTCCAGCGTGATCCGCGGCTCCAGCACCAGGTGCTTGTAGAACAGGTCAGGCGCGTGCTTGTGTGAACCGAAGTACCGCGTCAACTCGTCGTGCCCCTCGTAAGCTCGCCTCGGCTGGCGCTGATCCGGTGTGTCCCGACGCCGTCTTTCCCACGCGCCATCCGCCACGAAGCAGTCGAGGAAGTCCTCGATGGGGCCGTAATCGTGACTGTGGCCGTACTGATACATGGTTCGCAAGATCTCTCGCTCAATTTCAAGACGTTGAACCCTCTGCTCGAGCGTCTGCTCAGCGTCCACGTTCAACCTCCCGAGGTGGCAAGAGCAGGTTCTCGTCGCCACCTGCCGCAAGCTGACCAGGCCGCGGAGTGTCGATCGCGGCCGCCAGTTCGATGCCGTTCACCCCTGCTTCGGGATTCCCGCTCGCGCCTTGGCAGGCGTGGCGTGCTGGCTGAACGAGTGCATCCCACCGTCAACCAGTAAGGACACGGCCGTGATGTTGGATGCTCGGTCCGAGCACAGCCATACGTTTGCCTCGGCGACCTCTTCCGGCTTGCCCAGTCTCTTCATCGGGGTGCCTGCGATGGCCCGTTCCTCGAGCCCCGCTTCGCGGCTGAAGTACTCCATCAGCATTGGCGTGGCCGTGCGCCCTGGAAGCACGGCATTGACGCGGATGCCGGCCGCTGCATACTCGCCAGCGGTCGTTCGGGTGATCCCGACCACTGCCGACTTGCTGGCAACATAAGCCGCCAGCCCTGGAGTGGGCTCGATGGCCGCGGCCGAGGCGACGTTGACGATCGAGCCTCCGCCCGTGCGGAGCATGGCCCGAACTTCGGCGCGCATCGAGTTGAACACCCCGGTGAGATTGACGGCGAGAACGCGCTCCCACATCTCATCGGTGTAGTCGGCCAGCGGGGTGGTCTCACCGCGAATTCCAGCGCAATTCACCGCGCAGTCCAGTCTCCCGTACGCCGTGACAGCCGCGGCGACCGCAGAGTCCACTTGCGAGGCTTCGGCGACGTCGGCCCCAAAGGCGCATGCCGTACCGCCAGCGGCCACGATCATGCTGGCGGTCTCATCGACAGCATCCGTGCGCAGGTCAACGGCTGCGACCCTAGCGCCCTCAGCTGCGAACAGCAGCGCAGTGGCCCGGCCGATGCCAGACCCGGCGCCGGTTACCAGGGCGATCTTCCCCGCAGTCAGTCCACTGGTCGCCACAGGCCAACCTCCGCATGTAATGAGCGTTCCAGGGGTATCTTAGCGGCCCTCGACTCCGTTGAGATCAGACGGGTGGCGGTAGGTCCTTGAAGAAGGCCGAAGTCAGGAGTTCGGCGTTGTCGAACTCCCCCACCCGCTCCCGGATGAGCCAGTCGTCACCCTGGTGCACCAGCCGGTCGGTGTATGTCCCTGTCGTGGCGATGACCACCTGGCCCTCCTTGACACGCAGCACCGCCACATAACATCGGGTGAGCGCCTCAGCGTCCGACCAATCGAGTAGGACCAGATTGCTGATGACGTGGCGGCGCGGCGGGGAGGTGGGCGTATGGGACGCGAAGCTGAGCCGGAAGGTGGCCAGGATCTCCGGCCGCCCTCGTCGCACGCTGGCGCGACCGGACGCCTTCATCGTCAACACCGCATCCTCGGTGACACATTTCCCGATGCCGGCCAGATCATTGGCGTCGATGCTCTGCGCGTATCGGTTGACAACCTCTTCGATCGCAGCTCGCGCCGCTGCACGACCATCCATCACGCCCAGAATAGAACGTTCTGCACAGGCCGTCTGAATCTGGCCCACCGCGCCTCACGACTGCGAAGAGCCGGAAGAACGCGGTCTCGGCGCTCGGATGCGGACCTGTATGGATACCCTGTGTAGCAATCCGTACACTGGCACAAGGCCATGAATTCGAGGCTGTGCGCATGAGCGACACATTGACCGGCGTGCGGATCATCGACCTGACGCACTACGTGGCTGGGCCGTACATGACCATGCTCATGGCGGATCTCGGCGCCGAGGTGATCAAGGTCGAGGGGCCTGAAGGAGACGTCGTTCGGCGCCTCGGGCCACCCTTCGAGCCAGATGGTTTCTCGCCCTATTTCAGATCGGTAAACAGGAACAAGAAGTCGGTCGTCCTGGATCTCAAGCAAGACGAGGACCGTCAGCTTTTCTTTGATCTCGTTGCCACCGCCGATATCGTCGTGGACAACTTCCGCTATGGAGTGATGCAGAAGCTGCATATCACCCACGAGGAGTTGAAACGGATCAAGCCGGACATCATCACCTGCTCCATCACGGCCTTTGGTGAGAACGGTCCTTATCGTGACCGCCCTGCTTTCGATCTCATCTTGCAGGCGATGTCCGGAGGCATGTCGATCACTGGCGAGCCCGGCGGCCGCCCGGTCCGGGCCGGCGTCCCGATCGGCGACCTCGCAGGCGGGATCTTCGGCGCGTTTGCCGTCTGCGCGGCGATGCTGCGAAGGCACCGAACCGGCGAGGGCCAGCACATCGACATTGCCCTCCTGGATGTCCAGGTGTCGATGCTCACCTACGTCGCCCAGTACTATCTGACCGACGCACGGGTACCTGGTCCCAGCGGGTCCTCTCACACCTCGACTGTCCCCTATCAACTCTTCCAGACGAGCGACGGGTACCTGGTGAGCGGCCTTCTCGCGGAGCACTTCTGGCCCAAGTTCTGCGCCGCCATCGGGATGCCCGAGCTGGTCGAGAGATATCCAAGCAACGGCGACCGGGTGGCCGCACGAACTGAGCTCATTCCGATCATCGAAGGCCGCCTCAAACAGCGAACCACCGCCGAGTGGGTTGAGGCCTTGATCGCGGCGGGAGTTCCGGTCGGCCCGTTCAACACCGTCGATCAGGTTCTGGCCGACAAGCAGGTGCGGCATCGTGACATGGTCGTGAGCGACGGCGCACATACGATCATCGGCAACCCGATAAAGACGGGTTCGCCGGACACGTTCGGCCCTGCCCCTCGTCTCGGCGAGCACACCGAGGAGATCCTCGGACCGCTGAGAGCAGCCCGCTCGCGGCGGACCGCTTAGACCCCGGTCCCTCGGTTAGAGCGTCCCGTCGTCCTCCGCCATCGGAAGCTGCGCGCGGCCCCAGGCGGCGGCGGCCCGCTTGACATTGTTGGCGGCGTGCACACGCATGACCCTGATGTCGCGGAACAGGCGTTGCATGGGATTGTCGAGCTGAATTGCAAATCCGCCGGCGGCCTCGAACAGCATGTCAGCCGCTGCGACCGACTCGTCGACCACGTACGCCGCGCCCCACCGGAACCTGCTGCGGTCTGCAAAGGGAAAATCTGAGCCGGCTTCCGCCATCTGCAGCATCTCCTCGAGGTCGCGGTGCATGCGCCAGGCGGCCGATTCGACCTTGGCCTGGGCGCGAGCCATGGACTCGTGCACGAACGAATCGCTGAGGAGAGGTGCCCTGGCGTTGGTCCCGACGCGCTTGGCGGCCTGATCGTTGAACACCTGCAGCATTCCGCGCGCAGCTCCGGCAGCCGGTGCGCTGACCGCCCAGAGGAACACGTTCATCTGGGGAATCCGGAACAGTGGGCTGGGATTCACCTTGAGTCCCGGTGTGCGCAGGGCGCGAGTATCGCTGAGCTTGATGGCTCGATGCTCCGGGATGAAAACGTCATCAGCGATGAAAGTCTTGCTCCCCGTGCCCTGCAGTCCTGCGACGTGCCAGTCATCGACGACCTGGAGGTCCATTTTCGGCAGCAAGAACGTGTAGCCATGGCGGCGGTCGGGATTGTCGACCTCCGGCACGAGGCTGTTGGTCAGCACCCACTCCGCAGTGTCGATGCCGCTCGAGAACGCCCATCGCCCGCTCAACCGAAAGCCACCGTCGGTGTGATGCACG